>JBJOPY010000286.1:0-10433 GCA_046050405.1 Bacteroidota bacterium
ACTTCCAGGACGTCGAGGACGACATCCAGAAGCTCGTCCCGGAGGGCATCGTGGGGCGGGTGCCCTACAAGGGAAACGTCTCCGAGGTCGTCTATCAACTCGTCGGCGGCCTCAAGGCGGCCATGGGTTATGTCGGCGCAGCCAACATCAAGGCCTTGCAGGAGGCCTCATTCGTCAGGATCACCTCGGCGGGCTTGCGCGAAAGCCATCCACATGACGTTCAGATCACCAAGGAGGCACCCAACTACTCCAGGTCGTGATCCACTGAAACGTGACGCCTCCGCCTGCTGCACCACCCCTTCCCGCCCATGGTGCTTGAATAAGGACGGGAAATCGCAACCTTTGAGTTAAATCCTGGACTCGCGCCGACTAGGATGGGTACGCGAAAACGCGAACGGACTCGTCTAGCTGGATCTTTTCAAAAACGATGTTTTCACCCAATAAACTCACGCCCGTCCGATCATAGCTCGGTGTCACATCGGTGAGCATCGCCCGAAACCTGCCGTTCTTGGAAATGCGTCCGTCAATCTCCGGATGTTTCCCGAGGTACTCCACGAGCTTGGGAGGAACCACTTCGGTCTGGGCAATGATATCCACCGATGGCGGCAGAATCTGGCGGATGACCTCGTAAAACAGCGGGTAGTGGGTGCAGCCAAGGATCAGGCTGTCGATCTCCGTCGCCACCAAGGGGCGCAGGTAGTCCTCCAGGATCGGCCTTGCATAGCGGATGCCGTCGTTCTCCGCCAGTGGAACCAGGAGCGGCGTGGCCTCCGCCGTGAGGCGTATTGCAGGATTCTGCTTCCGCAATTCCTCCTCATAGGTGCCAGAATTCACGGTAAACGCAGTGCCTATGAGTCCGATGCGGGTGTGGCCTGTACTGACGGCCGCTTCGATCGTTGGCACGATGACCCCGAGGGCCTTCCGGCCCGGATAATGGATGGGGAGGTATTCCTGCTGAATCCTGCGGAGTGAGTTTGCGCTGGCGGTATTGCAGGCGATGATCACAAGGGGGCAGCCCTGATCGAAAAGATGATCCACCGCCCTGGTGGTGAAATCCAGGATTGCTGTGGCCGACCTGGCACCGTAGGGCACGTGGAGCGTGTCTCCGAGATAGAGGAAGTCGTATCCCGGCAATGCTGCACGGAAAGCCTTGCTCATCACCAGCCCTCCAAGGCCGGAGTCAAAAAGACCAATGGCCCCTTGCGACTTCATCTGCCCCCAATGTCGGAAAATTCCAGTTCTTCACAAAGCGAAAGGGATGCAAAATGAACCCATTCCACATCCCTCGGAGTCGATTTCCAGGGGTTATTCTACTGCGATCCCCAATTTCTTTGCGATCACGGTGGTGAGGTTGTCACTGTCCTTGCCGAAGAGAATGCTGGGAATGCCCTCCCCGACCGCCTGGTTGAGGATATAGGTGTAGCCTCCTTCCTTGGCGGTGGCATCGATGGCCACTTGCAACTTTTCCTGTACCGGCTTCAACAGTTCCATGCGACGCTTCATCAGCCGCTCCTCAGCATCGGAAAGGCCTTTCTGGATTTCTGTCTCTATTTTCTTGAGCTCGCCAATGGCGGCTTTTTCCATCTCAGGCGTAACCGGTTTCCCCGATTGCTTGTACTCCTGAAACTCGATCATTTTTTGCTGGTAATACTTCTGCTTGACTTCCAGTGTCTTGGAGATCGCTTCCTCCAGCTTGCCCAGTTCCGCCTCAATGGCCTTGGTTTCAGGCATGTACTGGAGGATCAGCTCCACATTCGTATAGCCGATTTTCGTCACTGTCTGGGCTTTCCCCATCATGGCGACCATCCCCAGTAAAACACAGACTATATATTTCCTCATTTCAATTGCGCATTGTGGATGACTGCCGCGGCGATGCCCGAATGGCATTCCGCAGGCTATTGTTCAGGATACTTCAGGCCCAGTTTCGCAAAGAGCGCCTTGGTAATGTCGGCTTCATCGGGGCCATAGAGGATGGTGGACACGCCCGCACTGGTCGTCTGATTGAGAACGTAGGTGTAGCCTCCTGCGAGGGCGACGGCATCGATGGCGGTTTGCAACTTGGCGAGAACGGGTTCCAAGAGGGCCTGGCGCTTGGCGACGATGTCATAGTCGGCATCTTGTGCGAGCTTCTGGATTTCTTCGTCGAGACGGAGGAGCTCCTTCTCGGCGGCTTCCTGGTCGGCGGGCGTGGCGAAGGCTCCACGCTCCTTTTTGTCCAGGTACTCCTGGTACTTCTGCTTCACGTAATCATCCTTGACTTTGATTTTGGCGGCAAGTTTTTCTTGAAAGACCTGAAGCTCCTTTTCCATTGTCTTGGCCTCAGGCATACTGCCAAGCACCACCTCCAGGTTGGTGTAGCCGATTTTCACCTGGGCTTGGGCCGAAAAGCAAGCGACGAGCGTCACCAGAACAGCCACCAACATCCATTTCAATTTCATCATGTCAAAATTTGCGTGTAAAGATACTACTTATCTGATTGGGGACAGGCACTTGCCCGGCCTTCCATTAGGCCATCCCGTTCAATTCGTGTGCCAATCATTTCCGAATCCCGAGCTTGAGCACCACATCGTCCGTGCGGTCAAAGGCCGGATTGCTGTACAGGATACCCGATGAGGCCGCTTTATCAATAATAATGTCCAGCTTCCGCTCCTGGGCCACGGTTTCCACGGCATCATATACTTTGTCTTGGATGGGTTTGATCTTGTCGTCCTGAACTTTGTACAGTTCGCCATCATAGCCGAACTTCTTTTCCTTGTATTCCTTGGCCTTGCGCTCGGCGGCCATGATGTCTTCCTGCCGCTGCTTTTTGATGTCGTCGGGAAGCAAGATCTCCTCTGCTTGATAGTCCTTGTACATCTTCTCGATGTTGGCATACATCTCCTCGAGTTCCTTCTGCCATTTCTGGCTGAGGGCGTCGATTTCCTGCTTGACAGCATTGTACTCCTCCATCTTGCCGAGGATCAGCTGTGTGTCCACGTAACCAAACTTCTGGGCCCTTGCGGTGGCGGCCAATGAAACTGTGAGAATCAGAAGACCTATGTAACGGATCATTTTGGGGAGGATTTTTTAGAATTCTTGACCAATGAGGAAGGTAAATTGACTGCCATTGGGTTGGGTGGAGAAGGGGCTCACACTGTCGAAGCCGTAGCCCCAGTCCACGCCGAGCAACCCGACCATCGGCAGCATCACGCGCAGTCCCACTCCGGTGCTGCGCTTCAGGTCGAAGGGATTGAAATTGTTCACGCCCATCCAGGCGTTGCCTGCCTCTGCGAAGACGACCGCCCAAATCGGGGCGGCTTGGTTGAGGGTGATGGGGTAGCGAAGCTCCAGCGTGTATTTGTTGAAAATGTTGCCGCCGATCGGATCGGTGTTCCTCGTGGAGGCCTCGTTGCGCGGGCCAATCGAATTGTCGGGATATCCACGAAGGCCGATGTATTCCCAGCCATAGAAATTGAAGGTCCCCAGTCCGCTGCCTCCCATGTAGAATCGCTCGAAGGGAGAAATGCCATAGGTAGGATTGTAGTTGCCCAGATAACCGTACTGGACCTTCGGCTTGACGACCAGGTTCTTGAAGATCTGGAAGTACCATGTGGAGTTGAACTTCCACTTGTGGTATTCGAGAAACTTGAATTTCGCAGCATCAGAGACGTCGGTGAAGTCTTTCTGGCCGGTGAGGGTGCCATAAGGGGGCGTGGCCTCCACGGAGAATGTAATGGCAGCGCCGCTGCGGGGATAGATGGGGGCGTCGATGGAGGTGCGGTCAACGGTCAATCTCGCGGCGACGATGTTGATGTACGCATCGCCAAAGCTCAAGGAGTTGAATCCCTGGTTCCCATTTCGGATGTCATAGTACTTGTAGCTCAGGGTGGCATAGGCCTTGAAGAAGTCATCGGGCCAGCGCAGGCGCATCCCATAGTCGAGGCTTCCGCCGAGGGTTTTCATCCGGAACTGTGTCGTCTGGTTCTGGTTGATGGTATAGCTGAGGCTTGCGCCGAGGGAGTTCGGCTTCTTGCCGCCCAGCCAGGGTTCCATGAAGGAGATGCTGTAGTTTTGCCAGCCGACACCGTTCATTTGCAAGGCGAGGTTCATTTTCTGGCCATCGCCCGAGGGGATCGGCGCCCAGGCCTTCTTCTGGAAAAATCTGCGGGTGGAGAAGTTGTTGAAACCGAGCTGCACGGTGCCGACGAAGCCGCCGCCGATCACATTGCCTTGTGGATCCCGTATCCGGCCGCCCCACCCGCCCTGCACCTGCAATTGGTCGCTGGGCTTCTCCTCCACCACATACTTGATGTCCACCGTTCCATTTTCAGGGTTCGGAATCGGGAGGACCTGCATGTTCTCCTGATTGAAATAGCCTAGGTTCAGGATTTCCCGCTGTGAACGGATCAGATCCTGCCTGCTGAACTTCTGCCCCGGGAGGGTGCGCAGCTCGCGGAGGATGACATAGTCGCTCGTCTTGGTGTTCCCCTCCACGATGACCTTGCGGATGCGTGCCTGGGGGCCTTCAAACATCCTGAATTCCAGGTCGATGGAATCCCCGACGACTGCGACCTCGACCGGCTCCACACTGAAGAACAGGTATCCGTCGTCGAGATAGAGGCCGGAGACGTCCTGCCCGGACTGGTCGCCATGCAGGCGCTTGTCAATGAGCTCGGAGTTGTAGACGTCCCCCCTCTCGATCCCGATGAGTTTCTTGAGCGAGTCGGAATCGTACTTGAAGTTGCCCACAAAGTCGATGTTGCGGACGAAGTACTGGTTGCCCTCGTAAACCTTGATGTCGATGTCCAGCGTCTTTTCGTCGTGCATGTAGGCACTGTCGAATACGACCTCGGCATCACGGTATCCGTTGTTCCGGTAGAAGGCGATGAGGTTGTCCTTGGCCTCGTCCATCTTCTTGGGCAGGTACTTGCTCTTCGCCCACAGACGCCACCAGAGCTTCTCCTTGACGGTCTTCAGCTTGGCCTTCAGGCGCTTGTCGCTGAAGTCCTGGTTTCCCTCGATCTTGATCTCATGGATCTTGACCTTCGGGCCTTTTTTCACGGTCATGAAGATTTTCACGCCGCCGGCCATGTCATGCTCGGTTTCCACTGCGTCGAAGGTCACCTTCGTATTGTAGAAGGCCTTCTCCATGTAATAGTTCTCGATCACCCGGCGCGCACGGCGCTCCTTCTCCGCGTTCCAGATGGTGCCCCTCAGGAAGAAGTTCATCTTCCCCTTGAGGTCGTCGGCCTGGCTCTTGGTGACATCGCCCTTGAAGCTGAACGAGCTGATGCGGGGACGCTCGGCCACCTTGATGAGCAGAAACACTTTGTCGTTCACGACCTTCTCCGCACTGATGGCAATCTCCGCGAAGACCTTCTGGTCCCAGATGGATTTGATCGCCTTCGAAATTTCCGTGCCCGGGAGCGTGATTTCTTGGCCGAGGGCAAGGCCGGAGTGAATGATCACGGAGTTCTTGCTCGTATATTGGCATCCCTCCACATCCAGGCCTCCGATGACATAAGTCTGCGGGTTGTCGTAATCCAGCTGGGCTAGCACCCGAACGCAGCAAACCAAGGCGAGGAAGGAGGTGAGCGCTGCTTTTTTCATAGGGGCTTCAATTGTTCGCTGGTCATCCCGAATCTTCTCTCCCGGCTCTGAAAGGCATGAATGGCCTCGAAGAGGTCTTCGCGGGTGTAATCGGGCCAGAATTTATGCGAGATGTAAATCTCGGCATAGGCCAGCTCCCACAGGAGAAAGTTGGAAATGCGATATTCACCGGAGGTGCGGATCATCAGTTCGGGGTCGGGAAGGAAGGAGGTGGTCATCTGGCTGCGCAGGTCGTCCTCGCCGATATTGCCGGGATTGATCTCTCCATCCTTGGCCTTCTGGGCGATCTTGTTCACGGCATTCAGAATGTCCTGGCGACCTCCGTAACTCAATGCGAGGGTAAGCACGATGCCGGTGTTGCTTGCGGTCATGGCCATCGCCTCGTTGAGCCGCTTCTGCGCCCGAACCGGCAGGTCTTGCAGGTTGCCGATCGCCCGAAGCCGCACGTTCTTGTTCATCCAATCGGGCACTTCCTTGCCAATCGTCGTGACCAGCAGCCCCATCAGCGCACGCACTTCCACTTTCGGCCGCTTCCAATTTTCAGTGGAAAAGGCAAACAAGGTGATGAATTCGAGCCCGATTTCCACCCCACCCTCCAGTACTTCACGCACTGCCCTCACTCCATTCCTGTGCCCGGAGATCCGCCTAAAGCCCTTCTGCTTCGCCCAGCGGCCGTTTCCATCCATGATAATGGCGACATGGCGGGGCAATGCCTGCGAATCTATATGCTCCTTCTTGCTTTCCATTCAAAAACGGAGGCCTAAATTACGAAAAACCATCACATCCCGTAGTGTAATTCAATTTGCCCACGGGGCGATGGCTTTCTGAAATCGCATCTGGTGGGATCGGATAGCGGGGCGTCGATGCTCCCGATTTATGAGGATTTCCCTGGCCAACCAGTCGATTCCACCGAGTTTCGACCCTTCGGGGATCATCTGTATGGCTTGGCAGCTGCGGGGAATGCAGAACTTTGCCGGGGAGGAGGAAGATCTCGCCCTCCCCGATGGGCACCTCCACGGGCCTTCTGTCCTCGGGCACACGCATCACCATGTCCCCAAAAACTCCTCGGATTCATTGTAATGGAAGTTTGTCCGCTGGTTGGAGCCGACGACCATCACGATGAAGTCCTGGGTTTCGGTTCAGATGGCCTTGTCGCCGACAGGGGCTGGAGCAGGTCATGGTCTTCGTCAATCCATGCCTAGAAGCTGAAGGGACTGAATTTCGACATCTGCAATTCGCGTAGGGGCGTGTCCTGAAATATGGTGTAATTTGGGATGAAATGCACGTGGGCGATCTGCATCCGAACAAAAAGGCATTCACAGTCTCGTACGTGGGCCTGCTGGCCACGCTCGTGCTGGCCGCACTCGCAGCGAACCTGGTGCTTCGTTTTGCGGCCACGAGCATCTGGGACGACGCCTATTTCTTCACCCGCTATGCGGACAATCACTTGGCCTCGGGGGTCTATTCGTGGAACCGGGGCGAGTCCCCGGGCTATGGGCTCACCTCGGTCGCCTACGGTGCCTGGATATGGCTCCTCCGCTTGCCGGGTGGAGAGGCGCCGCTTTCATTGTGGCTGGGGAGCCTCTTCTGGGGCATTGCAACCCTGGCTGGCCTGTGGCGCCTGGTACGGTCGCAGGCGGCAGGGGACCGTTCACAGCGGAAGGGCCTGTCTGTTTTGATGTTTGCCTTGGTAGGGATGAATGCCCCCCACCTGGCGTTGCATTTCACCAGCGGGATGGACACCTGCCTCGCCATGGCCTGGATGACAGGCTACCTCTCCCTCTGGAAGCGATTCCAGGGCCACCTGTCGCCGGGAAAGTCCCTGCTGCTGGGGCTCTATGGCGGGATGGCGTGGTTTGTCCGTCCGGATTTGCTGCTCTTCCCGCTGCTCCTGCCGCTCCTGCAAGCCTTTCTGGGCATCAAGGCCCTGCAACGGCGCATGGCAGGCTACCTGCTCCTCTTCACCTGCTTCATGGTGCTGCTGCTGATGGCGGGCGGGGTGAAGGACCTGGGGGGCCTGTTTCCGCGTTCATTCTATGTCAAGAGCCTGCATTCCTACGGGGATGGGATGAGCAAGGCCTATTGGCTGGAAGGGGTGCGGCATGTGGGCTGGTTCCTGCTTTGGAACCTGCCCTTGGTCATCCTGATGACTTCCGCGATCTTCGCCGCCTACCGGCAGAGGCTGCCCGCATTCTCCCGGACCGACCGGGCCTTGATCGCCTGCCTGGTCATTTTCCTTGGCTACCAAGCCTTGTTGGTCACCCCCATCATGGGCTACCATCAGCGGCTGTTGTACCCCGTCTGGCCGATCCTGGTCTATCTGGCCTGCAAAAGCTGGAATGTCTGGATTCGCTTGCGAGGCGGGGTGCCTTCCTTTCCGCCGGTGGCCAAGGCAGGCCTCCTGGTGGGGATTTGCATCTGGATGGGGGCAGGGGGATGGATCCACCGCCCCCGCTCCGTCCCGGTGGCCTTCGGCAGGATGGATGTCGGCACCGCCTACGAGGTGCTGGGGCGGAACAATTGGCCCCACCTCCGGGAGTTCCTGCTCCTGGGGGACAGCCTCACCATCGCCTCCACGGAGCTGGGCATCCTGAGCGCCATGGCCCCCGGCCATGTGATCTACGATCTTGCCGGGCTGCATGATTCCGGGACGGCCCGGTACGGACTGAACACGAGCCACCTGTTGCGGGTGCAGCAACCCGACCTGATCTATCTGCCGCATCCTGACTATGCGGAGATGACCGAGGCCATCCGAAGCGACCCTGCTTTCCGAAGCGGCTATCTGGAATATCCCCCTGACAGCCTCCACTCATGGCTGGGGATCGCCCTCCGTCGTGAAAGTCCGTTTTTCCCCCGGATGCAGCAGGTGCTAGGGAAGGAGGAATCCGTTGAATAGCGCAGCATTGTCCCCGAAAGCCGGTTCCCGCGCCGCGCGCCATCGGCCACCGGTCGGCATGGTTCTCTTCTTTTCGGCCGCCGTGCTGGTATTGTCGCTCGCATTGCTCAGCAAATTCCATGGCTTCAAAATCTACGACGACGCCTACATGTTCGTGCGGTATGCCGACCACCTGGTCGCCGGGCAGGGGATGGTCTGGAATCCAGGGGAGGGGAAGGTCTATGGAGCCACGTCGCTGGCCTATGTGGTCGCGCTGATCCCCTTCCGGATGGCGTTCCCCGACAATCCGGCGGCTGCCCTGTTCAGCTGCAGCTTCTTCTGGGGACTGGTGTTTGTGGGGATTTCCTTTTGGATGGCATTGAAAACCATGCGACCGGACAAGGCCATGAAGCCCTGGCGGGCGGGCTTCGTGTTCCTGGCATTGATCGCGGCGGCGGTCTCGCTCCGGACACATTTTGCGAGCGGCATGGAGACGACCCTTGTGATGAGCTACCTGGGCCTCTGCCTGATCCTCTGGGAAGGGATGGGCACCGGAGGGGGGAATCCATGGCTGGCGGGAATCATGGGAGGCTGTGCCTGGTGGGTGAGGCCCGACCTCCTGGTCTTCTCCCTGGGTATTCCCGGCCTGATGGCGATCCTCTCCCCTGCGGGCGGATCCCGCAGGCAGTGGATCCGTGCCTTGCTGGTGACCGTTGGTGTCGGGTTGTGGGCGATGGGGGGTGCCAGGATGCTGACGGGGGCATGGTTGCCGCTGAGCTTCTTTGCCAAGAACACCGGGCTGTACGGCCCGGAGTTTGCCGCCACCTACCGCTGGCTTCCGCTGCATGAGTCTGCACGTTTCATGGCCCGGACATGGCCCTCCCTGCTGCTGGTGGGGATGGGGGTCTATCTCAAGTGGCCGCGACTCGGGCGGGCCTATCGGGCACTGGACAAGGCGATCATGGCGGCCATGGTCGTCTATGCGGTTTACTTCACATTCTTTGTCTTGCAGGTGATGGGGTTCGGGCAGCGGTTTTACTTTCCGCTGCTGCCAATTCTGATCCATCTCGGCTTGCGTGAATTGCGCGAGATGCCGGAAACCCTCCGCACTGGGCGAGGCATTCCCTCCCAGGCGATCCTCCATCAGCGCATCGGCATGCTGTGCCTCGCCGGCTTCCTCGCCTACCACGGCGTGGACTATGGACGCAGCCTGAGACAGGCTTGCCTGGACCGCCGGATTGCCGTCTTCAGTGCCATGGCGACATACCGAGCCGAGCTTACGGACTATTGGGCGAGGCTTGACGCGCTCCAAGGGTTGCCGGATGCCATGGGCATCGCCACCACAGAGGTCGGAATGCCTTCCGCCCTGTACCCGAACCGCAGGATCTATGACTTGGCGGGGTTGAATGCGCCTGGACTGGTGGCAGATGGATTGGGCTCGGAATCCGTCCTGCGGTATTGCCCGGCAGACCTCATGTACCTGCCACATGAAGATTACAGGCAGCTCGTCGCGAGTTTGCAGTCTTCCCCGGAATTTGCAGCGCGATACGAAACGATCCCTGGGACTCGTCTCAAGGCTGCGATGGGCGTTGCGATCCGAAGGGACAGTCCGTTCGCGGCTGATTTGCGGAGGATATTCGAACCTTGGGCGGATTAGACACCATTGTCTGTTGGCGGAAACCCCTATGGAATACCGCCTTCCTCCATCGACGGGGCTTGGGGCAGGGAGCTGGTCGCCGGGGGAGGCCTTCGCTGGTGCCGAAGGGAAGGGGAAGGAATGCTGTAGGAGTATCAGGCAACCATCAGCCGGATCTCTGCCTCGCGGATCTCTACCTCCAACCTTGGAATCATCTTCGGCTCGGGAGTGTCCACAAACCGCCTCTCCAGTGCCGTTTTTGCCTCCTTCACCATGGATGACCCATAGTCAGGAATCTGCCTGAGGAGAAGGATTCCATCCTCCCGCTTCTCC
>JBJOPY010000287.1:0-5165 GCA_046050405.1 Bacteroidota bacterium
AAGACCATGAACAGTGGCTTCAGGACGATGGTCTGCGCCAGGACACCGACCACCAGCACGAATCCGAAGATGAAAAGCAAGGTGAGCCATTCATTGGGGAAGAAGCTGTAGGCTTGCAGCAGGTTGTAGAGGTACTTTCCGGTCAATAGCACAGCGACGAGCGGCATGACGGTGATAAAGCCCTGAAAGAAATAGCTGAGCAGCTTGGAGAACATTTTTTTCACGATCATACTGGCCTTGGTGACACTGGATGCAAAGATAGTCACGGATCAATCATGTGGACCGACGGAGAATGCCGTGACCAAGGCAAGTTCCGGACAGTGCGCGCGGAAGGGGCCTTGCCCCGAGCATGGGGAGGGGGAGCAGCACTGGAACCGACCTCAGACCCAGGAGGAGGGAGTGCTCCCTGGCCAGGACTGATCCTGCTTTTCAACTCAATTCAGGGGAGGACGGACAGCAGGTTGCCGAAGGGCAAGTCACCCCCGGGCAAGGGCGCGACGATCTGTATCCGCTCACCCTTGCGTACAGGGTGCTCGAAGGCGACCTTCCAGGCGAAGAGCGCAATGGACCGGTCGCCCAGGAACGGGGTGCGGTTGTAGCGTCCGTCCCCGATCACACCGCAGCCGATCTTGGCCATCTGAACCCGGATCTGATGCTTCCTGCCCGTCTCCAGCTGCACCTCCACCAGGGCGTGGCCGTCCGCCATCGCGCCCAGAACCCGGTACTCCAAGACAGCCGGTTTTCGCTCTGGTCCTGGCGTATCATAGGCCCGCATGATCTGCGGCTGGTCGGGAAGCGGTCCGATCAGATGAACAAGTCTGCCGGAACGCGGCTCGGGGACGGAGAGGGTGCCTACCAGGTAGGTCTTCTCCACTTGCCGATTCTGCAGCATTGCCGACATGCGCTCGGCCGCCTTGGAGGTCTTGGCCATGAGCAGGAGTCCGCCTGCGGGCCGGTCCAGGCGATGCAGCAACCCCAGATAGACATTCCCCGGCTTCTGGTAGGTGGCCCGGAGATACGCCATGGCCCATGCGTTCGCTGACAAGTCCCCGCTCTCGTCCTCCTGCGAGGGCATGCCGAAGGGCTTGACGATGGCCATCAGGTGATTGTCCTCATAGACGACCGTCGGGGAATAATTTGCTGGAGGAGGCATTGCACAAAATTGAAAAAAAGCTATATTTGTCGCCTAAATTACTTGGGGATGCGGTTCATCTTCAAACGCAGGCGGGAGTCAAATCCTCCCTTCCCCCCGTTTGCAGTGACGCCTGTCCAGGACGGAGAAACGGATTGCGGAAGGCCATGGGCTTTGAGAACGACATCATGATCAGCTATGCGTGGAGCGACAACGAGCCGCCCCCGATGACCAACCATGAGGGGTGGGTTTCCGGGTTCCAGCGAGGCCTGGAGTACTGGCTGAAGCAGGTCATGGCGCGCCCCCCGAGAATCTGGCGGGACAAGAGCGGGATGACCGGCAACACGGTGTTCTCCAGCGAGCTGGACGAGGTGGCCTCCAAGACGGCCGTCCTCCTGGCGGTGCTTTCCGAACCCTACCTGTCGTCGGAATGGTGCCAGCGGGAACTGGAGAACTTCGTCCAGGCGGCGGAGTCCCAGGGGGGGTTGAAGCTGGCGAACGACTACCGAATCTTCAAGATCAACAAGCTGCCGGTGGACAGGGGCGCCATCCCCCCGAGGCTGTCGGTCATCACGGGGTTCGACTTCTACGAGATGGACCCGGAGACGAAGGTGCTGGCACCGCTGGACCCCAGCCTGGGGGATGCTGACCGGCAGCGCTTCATCCGGAGGGTGTACGATGTCGCCGTCGCGCTGGCGAGGCTGATCAAGCAGCTCGAGTCCTCGGCGGCGGCGGTGCAGCCCTCCGAGAGCACCCCTGCCAGGGACGACGGCGCCGCGGGCCAGGCAACGCCGGCCAGCCTGTCCGCCCCCGCCGCCCAGCCCGCCCCGGGCGGGGGCATGACCGTTTTCCTGCCGTTCGTGACGCGGGACCTGCGGGAGGTGCGGGACGACCTGGTGGCGGAGCTGACGCGCCGGAACTGCAAGGTGCTGCCCGAGGAGCAGTCGAACGAAGACGACAGCGAGGCCTTCGAGAAGGAGGCACGCGCACAGATCGCCAGCTCCGCGATCTCTATCCACCTGGTCGGCTCCCGGTACGGCAGCATCATGGAGGGCGAGACCAAGTCGGTGGTCGAGCTGCAAAACGAATGGGCCGCCGAGGAGAGCAGGAAAAGGGACTTCAAGCGCCTGATCTGGATCCCGAGGACGATCGGGGAGGTGACGGGGCAGCAGCAGGCCTTCCTGGAGCGGCTGCGCACGGACAGGGAGGCGATCGCCGGGGCGGACCTGCTGGAGGACTCGGTGGAGAACCTGAAGAGCATCGTCCTGGAGATGGCCATGGCCAAGCCGAAGGTGGAGGCGGATCCGGGGGAGGGGGAGTGCAAGCTCTACCTCATGCACGACGAGAGCGACCGGGAGGCCGTCCGGGAGATCCGGAAGGCGCTGAAGGACGCCACCGCCGGTGGCCGGCCGGTAAGGCTCCTGTTGCCGCTGTTCGACGGGGAGGCTGCGGCGCTGCGGGAGGTCCAGCGGCAGCGGATCCTGGAGTGCGACGCGGTGATGCTGTTCTGGGGTGCGAGCAGCCAGGTCTGGGTGGACGGGGGACTGAGCGAAGTGAGGAAGTCCCCGGCCTACGGGCGCAGCGGAGGCTTCAAGGCAAGGCACCTGGTGTACATCTCCGGCACCAGGACCAGCGCCAAGGAGGACTGGTTGCTGGACGATGCGGACGGCCTGCTGGAGGAGGACCTGGCGACCATCAATGCCCTGGAGGGCCCCAATGTGGAGGCGCTGAACAAATATATCCAAACGATCCAGTAGGCAATGGCAGGCCCCCGCTCCAGAAGACAAAGGCTTCCCGGCCATCCCTATCCGGGGTTGAGGCCTTTCAGGACGGAGGAGACCCTGATCTTCTTCGGGCGGGAGGGCCAGACGGACGAACTGGTTGCACGGCTCCGCAGGAAGCATTTCCTGGCGGTGCTCGGCTCTTCCGGCAGCGGGAAGAGCTCGCTGGTGTTCGCAGGCCTCCTGCCGTCGCTGGGGAGCGGCCTGATGCTCGGTGCGCGTCCGCACTGGAAGATGGCGGTGATGCGTCCGGGGGAGCACCCGGTGCGCAACCTCACGGAGGCGCTCGCCCCGCTGGTGGCGAACCCGGAGGATCCGGACTTCCAGGTCCTCCCACCCGTGGAGATGCTCTCCACCATGCTCAACGCCAGCAGCTTCGGCCTGAAGGAGGCCGCCATGGGGCCGATCCTCCGGGAGAATGAGAACCTGCTGGTCTTCGTGGACCAGTTCGAGGAGCTGTTCCGGTTCCAGGAGGCGGGGGATCCGGAGCGGCTGAACGAGGCCAGGGCCTTCGTGAAGTTGATTCTCGAGGCTACCGTACATGAGGATCTGCCGGTGTATGTGGTGATCACCATGCGCAGCGACTTCCTGGGCGAGTGTCCGCGGTTCCGCGACCTGCCGGAGGCCATCAATGCCGGCCAATACCTGGTGCCCAGGCTGACGCGGGCGCAGATGCGGGAAACGATCACCGGCCCTGCGGCCGTGTTCAGCGAGGCGCTGGCACCCGACCTGGTGGTGCGGATGCTGAACGACATCGGGGACAACCCCGACCAGCTGCCGATCCTCCAGCATGCGCTGATGCGCACCTGGGACCACCACACCCGGGGGGAGGAGGTCTCCGTGGCGGACTATGAGGCCATCGGCGGCCTGCAGAATGCCCTGAACCAGCACGCGGAGGAGATCTACCGGGAGATGGAGGCTCGGAAGCTAGCCGATGTCACCGAGGCATTGTTCAAGAGCCTGACGGAGACGGAGAGCGAGGGCAAGGGGATCCGCCGGCCCTGCCGCCTGTCCGAGGTCTGTGCGGCTGCTGAATTGGAGGAAGGGAAGGTGCGGGAGGTCGTCGAGGCCTTCCGGGCACCCGGGCGCAGCTTCCTGATGCCCCCCGCCCCGACACCCCTCGAGGGTCCCACGATCCTGGACATCTCCCACGAGAGCTTCATGCGGCTGTGGTTGCGGCTCGGGGAATGGGTGGGGGTGGAGGCCGCCTCCGCACAGCAGTACCGGAGGCTGTCGGCTGCCACCAGCGACTTCCATGCGGGCATCGCCAACCTGTGGCGGGAACCGCAGCTGGGGATCGCCCTGCGGTGGCGGGAGGCGGAGAAGCCGAATGCGGCCTGGGCGGCGCGCTATGGCGGCGACTTCGGGCAGTCGATGGCCTTCCTGGACCAGAGCCTTGCGGCATGGACCCGGGAGGAGGAGGAGAAGCAGGCCGTGGCCGATCTGCAGCGAAAATCCAAGGAACAGAATAAGCGCAATCGCCGGCTTCTCCTGGTGATCCTCGGTGTGACAGGGCTCCTGGTCTATGCGATCATTCAGGGCCAGCGTGCCGAGCGGAATGCGCGGATTGCGAGGCAGGAGACCGAAAATGCGACCTATCAGGCACGCCTGGCAGAGGAGGCCAACAAGAATCTGGAGGAGCAGAAGCGGGAGGTGGAATGCCAGCTGGAGGTGAACCGTGAGCTGAGGATTCAGGACTCCCTCAACAACCAACGAATCCAGGAGCTCACGAACAGGTCGCTCAGCGATGCCAGAATGACCAATGATCGGATTAGCAACTTGCTGGAAAGGACGACACAATTGAACGATACGATCTCGTCGAAGGCGGCTAAACTCGCTGACCAGAATGCCCAGCTGGACAGCACGGCCACAGTTCAGAAAAAGCTTGCAGACGAGGCCAGGCGCAAGACCCTGCTGCTGGAGGCCCTCCAACTTGCCGAGCGATCGCTGGAGTCCCCTGACAAGGACAGTGCAAGGCTCATGTCCATCGCAGCCTATACACAGTATGTGGAGAATGGAGGCAGTGCCTATGATCCCAAACTCTACACCGCGATGATGTCCGCCGTTGTACGCTACAAGTCCATGATCGTCCAGCAACTGGAATTCGTCCCTTACGCATTTGCCTACAATCCCGGGAATGAGGTTCGCTATTATATTTCGGCATCCAGCAGGTTGCTCGCGGAAGACCAAAATTCGCTGAACACTGAATTTAGCGGGAAACGGGTCTTCGGCGACTTGTTCCTCACACTCGG
>JBJOPY010000288.1:0-17256 GCA_046050405.1 Bacteroidota bacterium
TTCCTGTCTCCACTTGACCCAAGCAGACACCGGAAAGGGCAACCAAGAAACCGATCATCCATGCAAATGCAACCTTCATCCCTGATAGCGTCGATGACTCAAAAAGCCAAGATAGTAAAAAAGATCCAATTGGCTCAGCTTCGCATGCCGGAAAGTCCGGCCTATCGTATCGGTGAAGGGAACCTCCTCCCCGCGCACTTCTGGCAGGGCGGCTTGATTTCCCGGCCATCCAGTGTCCAGGACGAAGCAAACCGTTCCCCTCGACCAGCTGCTGATCGCTCAAACAGAATGGAACCTGTTCGCTCGAAAAATCACCAACGCACAAGATAGGCTGACCGGGCTTCCGAGATTCAAGGGGAAAAGCGGGTGAACACCGGTGCAGTATCGGATGGCATCATGGACGGTACTGCATTTCCAGCTCCCCGGCCATACCAGCGGAGTACCATTTTCCGCCATTTGGGCGGTGGTGAGCCGAGGCATGTCCGGGAGGACGGAAGTGGCCAGGTACACGACAGGTGCGGGGACGGGGGATGAAGTGCCCATGATTCGTGCCCTGGAACCCTCCGCATACATCCCTGGAGAGGGCGTTTCAGATTCGGAGGTGGATTTCTTCGAGCCTCTACCCGAGGATGAAGTGTTCAGATTCGATGATAGTTGCGGTGGAAGGCCGGATCGTACATGTTCCCCGATTGGGGGGCAGGGCTTGGCGCCCGGACGTTCTTGCCCTGGCACAGCCACCCGCTGCAAGCCTGTCCTCCCTTCAGCCTATGTCCTCTCCAGCATCCTCACACCACGATCGCCCTCTTCCTCCACTCCGCCAGGGCGTGAACCATCGTCGTCCCAATGTCTGCGGGGGTCTCCACGACATGGATCCCTGCCGCATCCATGGCCTGCATCTTTTCCTTGGCGGTGCCTTTGCCACCGCTGATGATCGCCCCTGCATGGCCCATCCTGCGTCCGGGAGGTGCCGTCTGGCCTGCGATGAAGCCCACGACGGGCTTTTTCGCGTTGGCTTTGATCCACTCGGCTGCGATTTCTTCATTGCTTCCGCCGATCTCTCCGATCATGATGATGCCTTCCGTGGCAGGGTCATCCATGAAGAGCTTGATGATATCGATATGGGGAGAACCGATGATCGGGTCTCCACCGATGCCGACACAGGTACTCTGGCCAAGCCCCTGCTTGGTGACCTGGTCGACCGCCTCGTAGGTAAGGGTGCCGGACCGGCTGATGATGCCGATCGAGCCGGAGCGGTGAATGAAACCGGGCATGATTCCGACCTTGCACTGTCCGGGAGTGATGACACCGGGGCAATTGGGGCCGATCATGCGAACGCCTCGGTCGTCGATGTACTTCTTCGCATAGATCATGTCGTTCGTAGGGATACCTTCCGTGATCGTAATGATCAGCTCTACGCCAGCATCTGCAGCTTCCATGATGGCATCTGCGGCAAATCTTGGAGGGACAAAAATGATGGACACATTGGCCTGGGTGCGTTCCACGGCTTCCTCCATCGTATTGAAGACAGGCCTGTCCAGGTGTGTTTCCCCACCCTTCCCCGGACTGACGCCCCCGACGACCTGGGTTCCATATTCGATCATCTGGCTTGCATGAAACGTGCCTTCCTTGCCTGTGAAACCCTGCACCACAATCCGCGATTTATTGTTGACGAGAATACTCATGTTTTGCGTTTTTGAATCAATCCTGAAAAAGGGATGGCTAAGTTATCAATTATTCCAAGCACGGGAAAATATTTCTGAAGGAAGCGAAGGATCCCGCGTCGCCGAAGTGGTTGCCGAGTTTTTCGTTTACTTTGCCCCCGTACTGATACCAATATCACCCAGGCCATGTTTCCGAGGCTGAGCGACCTGATCAATTATCTCTGCGGCACGGAAATCGTCCTCCCTGCGAAGACCTTCGGCTTTTTCCTCGCCCTTGGATTCGTGGCGGCCTACATTCCGCTCAAGGCTGAATTGAAACGTCGCGAGGCACTCGGCCAATTCAAAACCCGGAAGGAGAAGGTTATGGTGCAAGGGCCGATCTCCATCCGCGATGTGATCATCCATGGGTTGACCTGGGGGTTGGTAGGTTACAAACTCGGACTTTACATCAGCGACCCCTATTTTTTCAACCATGACACTGAAGGGGCCCTGCTCTCCCTCAGGGGCAACTGGTGGACGGGGCTCTTGGGGCTTGCTGGCGGGGCCGGATGGAAATACATCGCTTATCAGAAAAGAAAGACCCTCCAGGTCAAGTACAAGGAGGTGGATGCCGGGCCCTCCTTTTATCTCGGCACGATCCTTACGATCGCCTTCGTGGCGGGCATCGGCGGCTCCAAGCTGTTTGCAATGCTGGAGCCGGGCAGCCACTTCTGGCGGGATCCGATCGGAGACATCCTCAGCTTCAATGGCTTGAGTTTCTTCGGAGGATTGATCTGCGCAGGGTTCCTCATCATTTATTACCTGCACCGCAAGGGATTCCATCTCCTGACCAGTGTGGATGCGTTTGCACCGGGGTTGACTTTAGCGAATGCGGTCGGACGCATCGGCTGCCAGCTATCGGGGGACGGCGACTGGGGAATCGTGAACACAGCACCCAAGCCGGGCTTCCTGTCCTGGATGCCTGACTGGCTCTGGGCCTCCACTTACCCGCACAACGTGGCCATGGAAGGCATCCCGATACCGGGCTGCAACCCGGAGGTGTACGCCATCTACTGCCGTGAACTGGCACTTCCCGTCTATCCTACACCGGTTTACGAGACGATCATGGGGGTGGCAATGTTCGGATTCCTGTGGATGATCCGGAAGAGGATGCCCTATCCCGGACTGATGACTGGCATCTATTTGATTCTGGTCGGGACCGAACGCCTGATCATCGAGCGCATCCGGGTAAATGCGAAATATGACTTCGGATTCCTGCAACTCACCCAGGCGGAGCTGATCTCCATGCTGCTCATCCTGGGAGGCATCGCCATCTTATTCTTCAGGCTGCGTGCGAAGAAGCCGCTGGAAACCGCCTGAGAAAGCCACCCGGAACGTGCCATGAAGATTCGATTCCAACCCCCGAACCGCAAATCATTCCATTGCTCCACCCAAAATCTCGCTAAGTTTGATGTCCTGTAATGCACTGACACCCCTGTGGATGAAGATTTGATTTCCGACCCGGAGCTAGACATCGACAATGAGGATGTCGATGAGAGCCGCCCTGATGAAGGGATGGAAGAGGAAAGCCTGTACCTTCACAAGCGTTTCAAGGCCGATCTCGGACAGAAGATCATGCGCCTGGATCAGTGGCTGTTTTCACTGATGCGGAACAAAAGCCGCACCCAGATCAAGAATGCAGCACTTGCAGGATGCATCCGGGTCAACGGCAAGGTGATCAAGCCCAGCTACAAGGTCAAGCCCGGGGATGAGGTGACGTTGGTATTGCCACATCCACCACCACCACAGCTCGGCCCGGAGGACATCCCCGTCGATATCCAGTACGAGGACGATGACTTCCTGATGGTGAACAAGTCCCCCAACCTCGTGGTACATCCCGGGGTAGGAAACTGGACGGGAACGATGCTGCATGGCCTGCTCTTCCATCTGAACAAGGGCCGGTTCTCGGCGCCACGTGCGGAGTGGATCTTCCCACAACTCGTGCACCGCATCGACAAGGACACGAGCGGGCTGCTGGTCGTTCCGAAGCATGACTTCGCCAATCAATTCATCGCCCGGCAATTCTACGAACGCACCATCGAACGGCTTTACTATGCCATTGTATGGGGCAATGTCGAGCAGGATTCAGGTACGATCATCGGCCATGTGGGCCGCAGCAAGGGAGATCGCAAGAAGTTCTGCGTCTATCCTGACGGCTCAGTGGGGAAGCGGGCGATCACCCATTACAAGGTCTTGGAGCGGTTTGGATTTGCCACCCTGCTCCAGTGCAAACTCGAGACCGGGCGCACCCACCAGATCCGGGTACATCTCAAGCATATCGGCCATACCTTGTTCAGCGATTGGTTTTATGGAGGCGACCAGGTGCTCATTCATCAGACGACCCCGAAATGGGGCGCCTTCATCTCCAACCTGATGGAAACCTTGCCAAGGCAGGCGCTGCATGCCAAGACACTCGGGTTCATCCATCCGCAGACCCGCAAGAAAGTCTTCTTCGAGAGTGAACTTCCCGAGGATTTCCTGCAAGCCCTTGAAAAAATGCGGGTTTACAGAGACGCCTACATGAATCCGACGCTGTAGCGACGGAGGGGTGCCAGCCCATTCAAAAATCTTGGGTGATTCCGTCAAACGGCGAAGATCCTCCATACATTGAGCCTTTGAAATTCGGCAAATCCGCTGCCAAACCAATAATTGTCTTTAAATTGCACCGAATTCTACACTTTCTAGATGGAACACCACTTGAATGACCAGGAACTTCAACGCCGCAAGGAGGTGGATGAGCTGCGTGCAATGGGAATCGACCCCTACCCTGCCGAAGGGTACGAGGTCAATATCCATGCGGATGACATCCTGAAGGGGTTCACCCCTGCCCGTGCCTCGGAGTTCGCCAATGTCAGCCTTGCAGGCCGTGTCGTGACCAAGCGGGTAATGGGCAAGGCCTCGTTTGTGGTGTTGCAAGACGCCACCGCACAAATCCAGCTCTATCTGAACCGCGATGAAATCTGTCCGGGTGAAGACAAGGCACTCTACAACGAGGTCTTCAAACGCCTGATCTCCCTGGGAGACATCATCGGGGTGGAGGGCCATGTCTTCACTACGCAAACGGGCGAAACTTCCATCCATGTTCGCAGCTTTCGCATCCTCACCAAGACCCTGCGCCCCATCATCTTTCGAAAGGATGTGGAGGACGGCAAACTCTACGACAGCTTCACCGACCTAGAGCAGCGGTACCGGCAGCGGTACTACGACCTGATCGTCCATCCCGAGGTGCGTGAGATCTTTCGGAAACGCACCCAGCTGGTGCAAAGCATGCGCGACTTCCTCAATGCAAGAGGTTACCTGGAAGTGGAAACCCCCATCTTGCAGCCCCTCTATGGCGGTGCTGCGGCGCGACCCTTCAAGACCCATCACAATTCACTGGACATGACGCTGTACCTGCGGATAGCCAATGAACTTTACCTCAAGCGGCTCATCGTCGGCGGGTTCGATGGTGTCTATGAATTTTCGAAAGACTTCAGGAACGAAGGCATGTCCCGGTTCCATAACCCGGAATTCACCCAGATCGAGCTCTATGTCGCCTACAAGGACTACCTCTGGATGATGGACCTGGTGGAAGAAATGATCGAGAAGGTCGCGATGGATGTCACGGGCAGCACGATCGTCCGCGTGGGTGATCATGACATCGATTTTGCTCGTCCCTGGAAGCGGTTCACCATGTTTGAGGCCATCGCCCACTTTACGGGAGTGGACATTTCCACCATGGATGAGATTTCCCTGCGGAAGACTTGCAGTCAGCTCGGCATTGAGACCGACAAGACCATGGGCAAGGCCAAGCTCATCGATGAAATCTTCGGGGCGACCTGCGAGCCCAAACTGATCCAGCCCACGTTCATCACTGATTATCCATTGGAGATGAGTCCATTGGCGAAAAGGCACCGGTCGAAACCCGGATTGGTGGAGCGCTTCGAAGCCATTTGCAACGGCAAGGAGATGCTGAATTCATTCTCAGAGCTGAACGACCCCATCGACCAGCGGGAACGCTTCGAGGAGCAGCTCGAACTCGGCCGCAGGGGCGACGACGAGGCAATGGTGCTCGATGATGATTTCCTGCGCGCCCTGGAGTTTGGCCTTCCACCCACCGCAGGCCTGGGAATCGGGATCGATCGCCTTGCGATGATCATGACCAATTCGTCATCCATCCAGGACGTGCTCTTCTTCCCGCAAATGAAGCCTGAAAAGAAGGTGAAGGCGATCACCGATGAAGAGTTCAGGGTGGCAGGCGTACCTGTGGAATGGATGGAACCGCTGCGCAAGCTGGGCGTTGGCAGTCTCCAAGACTTGAAAACCGCCAACGCGAACAAGCTCCACAACGATCTCTGCGGCTTCAACAAAAAAAATAAGCTTGGCATTCCCAATCCTCCGAAGGAAACAGTAGAGGCTTGGACACGCTGAAACCAATTTTTTATCTGAACCTGGTAAATTGTCATCCAAATCAACACAACCCGCTATATTTGGTCTTGATACCTGCGCTTTCGCGAGTTAGCCTTAGTAGAAACGCTACATTATTCACTTAATGATCCCTGAATCGGAATTCCCGCACCTTCCCTCAGACCCTGAAATGGAGTCTGTGAACCTCCATGCAACAACTCCGGACGGTTCCCCGGAAATGCCAGTTGCTGACGCCGAGCCCGAAGTCCCTATGTCATCGGCAGTGTACAAGCCTGCGTCGGAAGCTCACCACGCGCCGCAGGAGGACATGGCCCATGATGGCAGCAAGCCGCAGGCTGACTTGCCTCCTGCTCCTGAATCCCCTGAACATCCAGAAGCGATCCATGTGGAGGAAGAAGAATCCATCGACCACCTGGAAACTGCCACCGAATTGGAAGAGGGGTTCCCTTACGTGGAGTTCAAGGAAGACAAGGGCGAATCTGTGGCGCACTCATTGCTTCAGGAAATCTTGGTCGACGAGGAAAACTTGGATAGCGTGGTGGAAAAGGCGAATCCACAAGAGCTGACCTTGCTGATGGAAAGCATCGCCTCACGGGGAGACGTGGCGGAATTCGTGTCGAAAATTGCATACATCAAGAAATCTTTCGAGGCCAAAATCGACCCTGAAACTGTCGATTCCAACCTCCAAAGCCGGTTCCATACGGCCTTGGCTCGCTTCAACAAGAAGCGAATGACCTATTATGCGGAGCGTGAAAAGGAGAAGGAGGACAACTCGGCGAAGAAAAAGGAACTCTTGGAGCGCCTCAAGGCCATTGTCACGGAGGAGCAAGTCACGAAAATCCAAGAGGTTCGCGAAATCCAGAACCAATGGCGCGAGATCGGCTGGGTCCTTCAGAAAGACTTGCAGTCCTTCAACGAGACCTATCGTCATTATCTGGACGTCTTCTACAATTTGCGTGCACAGTACCAGGAACTCCTGGATCTTGATCGCAAGTACAACATGGATGAGAAGAAGCGGGTGATCGATGAGGTGGAGAGCTTAATCCCTGAGGACGAGCAGACGACCCGGGAGGAATGGGCCAAGCGCAGTGACCGTGTGAAGCACTTGCAAGAATACTGGCGCACCATCGGCCATGTTCCGCGTGAGGATGTCGAATCGATGAACTCCAGCTTCAGGGATACGCTGGATCGATTTTATGAACTTCGTTCGGGCTATTATGAACTTCAAGATCAGCAGCGAGTCGACAACGAGATCAAGAAGAAGGCCATCTTGGCCAAAATCAAGGTTCACCACGACTTTGATGGAAAACGACCCAAGGAGTGGACAGAGATTACACAGAGTATTCTCGATCTTCAGAATGAATGGAAGACGATCGGGCCTGGACCGATCGAAAAGAACAAGGAGCTCTGGCAGGAATACCGTTCCGAATGCGACCACTTCTTCCAGCGCAAATCAGCCTTTTTCAGCGGCTTTGACGAGGAGCGCGCCCAGAATCTGACCAGGAAAACGGCCATTTGCGAAAAGGCAGAGGCGGAGGTGAATAGCGAAAACCTGAAAGAAGCCGCAGAAACACTGAAGCGGCTACAGGAGGAGTGGAAGAGCATCGGCCCCGTGCATGACCGTTTCAGCAACAAAATCTGGAAGCGGTTCCGAACCGCCTGCGATACCTTCTTCGAGCGCAAGAATGCTGCCCAAGCTGCCAGCAAAAACGAACTAGAGGAAAATCTCCAGATCAAACTGGACTTGATTTCGCAATTGGAGGCGATTGCCGCCCTCGACAAGCCCGGTGACCACAGCGAGGAGTTTGATGCCATCCAAGTGAAGTGGAAGGAAACGGGACATGTCCCCTTCAAACAAAAGGATAGAATCAACGGTGCCTACCGCGATGCCCTCAGCCAGTACTTTGACAAGACTCGCAATCGAGGCGGTGCGGGTGGAAATGGAGGAGGTGATCGTCACCATAGTGGCGCCCCACGAAACAGCAACAAGGGCTCGGGGGAGCGGAGAGGAGTAGTATCCAGTGAAGAGCGACGTGGCTCAAGTGCCGGAGCCCAAGGCCGAGGCAATGACAAGCCCACCGGGAATCCCGCCACAGATGAGATCCGGAGGATAAAGACCAGAATACAGACGATCCAGGAAAAAGTGGATGCCTACGAGACCAATATTCTCTTGATCTCAAGGGGTAAAAGCAGCGACAGCCTTCGTAACCAGATCCAGAGTCAGATCGACTCCGAGAAAGCGGAAATCGAAAGACTGAAAAAGAAGATTCAGGACATCAAGGCAGCCCAGGAGCAAGCAGCAGCGAATCCTCCCGCCAAGGCCTCAGAGGGAGAAAGGGAGAACTCTGAATCACCCGCAACGCCTGAGACCGGAAGCGCAGATTCTGTGGATCAGGAATAACGTTCTGTTACCACACGAAGAAGCGCGTTGTGCCCTCACACAATGTGGTTTCATTTGGAAGCTGATCCAAGACCAGTTTCTAGTCATATTTCTTTGAAGAACGGGAGAAGAACAGATCCAACCCCCTGACGAGCCCTATTCATTTGAAATGACATGGCATTTCAAGCAATGCCATGAAATCCCGAGATCGCATCCCACATTTCGCTGCATTTCCAGAATCACTTCTGGAAGATCCTCAATGCCCAGCGGGAGGCGAATTCTACCACATTTGCTGCAACAGGCGAGATCGCTCACCGGGAAGCATGGCATGGTATGCGGTAAAATTTCAGGTTCACGGCCTTCCATTTCCCAAATGAACGCCTTCGAGGCGCGAACGATCGCATCCATTCCCTTCCTCGCGACCAGCTCGTCGATGGCAGCCCGCACAATCGACTTGAAATTCTCATCGTCTGGATAAAGATCAGCCTCACGCTTCAATACATTCTTAAGGTCTCCATACGCACCTTCACGGAGCGATTTCAAATAATGCGCTTGAAGCTCTGGCTCATGCGGAGAGATCGGGTCGATGAAGTGACTGGAATAACGATGCAAATGAACGAAACCTATGTAATGGATCAAATGTTCTTCCACATGGGGATTTCCAATCACTGCGTCTAACTTGCTCATAGATTATCAGTTTGAGCAAAAATAATCCATTTGGGGAGGAATTCAAGATGGGCCGTTCGGGGAAACCGAGAGAAACAGTCGTCCATCCACGCAGAAACTGTAGATCATGAAAATCCACTGACAGGATCCATCTCTCCATTTCTTTTCTGGAATCCACATATCTGGGGATAAATTGCAGGGATAGAGGCAGCGAACGATCATCCCATCGGCGAGATTACCGGCCTGATCACGACCCGGAAGCTTGTCCGGGTACCCCTGAAAATTCTGTATCCAACGGCGGATGACGCAGCAACCTGACTCCAATGCTCGAGCACTAAAATCCCTGTCAGGCTGGTCACATGCCTTTTCCCGATCCGCCTCCATTCGTCGGCATGGAATTCATGCCGCTACGCCGCTCCTGAAGCCGATCGAGCAGAAGCTGGGTGAATTCCCGCTCGGCCTTGTACAGTTTCGCGATCTTGCGGATATTCAGCACCTTCTTGAATTGCTCATGGTATCTCAGGGTGATGTCCAGCTCCTTGCGTCGGTTGTCAAGCATTTTGTTTACAGCAGCCTCCACCTCCTGATCGGTCATCGTATCGAAATTCTCCCTGGCCAGTTGTACATGATCACGCTGGTCATCGCGAACCACTTTCATATCCGTGCGATAGGCATCGTACACTGGCCAAAATTGTTTGGCTTCATCTGGCGTCAGGCTGATCTTCTTCGTGATGTACCCCACACGAATGGCCTCCAAATCTGAACCGCCCGAGGTTGGCTGCTGCGCGGGAAGCTGTAGTGCGACTGAGGCAAGTAGCAACCCCATTAACATTCCAAACAGTTTCATCGTTCTATTCCTTTCCATGATGTGTTCCATTCTAAAATTCAGTACCGGTCTTGTAAATCCTTCATGTCAATCTCCAGATTCTTCAAATCGATGTCATCAAGGTAGATTCCCTTGAGATATTCTAAGGCATCATCCTGCTCTACCAAAGGCACCGTACCATTGAATGCGGCCTCCCCCTCAGGACCCAATGCCGCGAAAAGTTGCTCATCCGTCACGAATGTGGGATCCAACTGGGCCACCACCACATGGCTTTCCAGCGATGCCAACTGCAGACGGGTTTCACGCTGGATGGAATGGTTGGCAAACTCACTACCCTGCGCAGGATCATTGCGCCATCCCGAAAAGAATGCACCGATCACTACCATGAACAATATCCCAGCAACGATACTCCAGAATATGGGCAGTTCGAATATCCTCGTCCTTGAAAAACGGGAAAGCTCGAGGCGCGGGTCTGGCGAGGATTCCGATTCCTCTGGCTGTGGCGACATTCCCCGAATCCTGTCTAGGACGCATGCCTGCATCTCTTCGAAATAACCCTTGGGTACACCCGAGCCACAGTCCTTGGCCAATGAAGCCAAACGTACGGCCTCCAATTTCCAATCGTCCTCGTGTAAATCTTCGTTCTGCATAACGATCTAATGATAATCCAAAAGGCAAATGGTTTAGTCGACCGATAAAAAATTCTCGATTTTTTTCACGGCATGGTGGAAACTCGCCTTCAGCGATCCTACCGTCCCCCCCAAGATCTCGACCATTTCAACGTACTTCAATTCGCCATAGTATTTCAACAGAAACACTTGCCTTTGCTTGTCCGGAAGCATTGCAATGGCGGCATCAAGTTTCAGCTGAATGCCCTCACCGTCCATCGTTGTTGTGGCCTGCTCACTATGCTCAAGACTGTTATCAATTTCCCGGAAGTCGCACTGGTTCCGCTTCCGCCGCTGATCCAGCAGGGTCAAGCATTCATTCGTGGCAATCTGGAACAGCCATGTTCTCAATGACGACTCTGCCCGGAAGCCATCGATAAACCGCCAGACTTTGATGAATGTACTTTGCAAGATGTCATCCGCATCGTCATGACACTGAACCATCTGCCTGATATGAGCGTATAATGGTCGCTGATAGCGCTCCATCAACGCCATCAAGCCTCTCTCTTTTTGAGGTAAGTTCCGCATCATGGCGACAATTTCGTCGTCGTCGAACTTTTTGGAAGCGTCCATTGAATCAGACCGAGCGCGCATCACCCCGAGTGTTGGGAAGTTTTGGGAGAGACTGTGAAAATAATAAAGGGTTTAACCGAAGGGAACTAAATTCCCGATCCTCGCTCGTAGAGAGGATCAGTCCGTCCGATACTACAGTTTGGCTGCATGGTGACCTTCGTGGAAATTGTATATTCCTCGTGAATTCCGCACATTGATCACTTGAAGGCAGGGCTGAATGGAAAAGGGAATGGTGCCGTGGACACCATTCCCTTTATGTGTTCGATTCGGGCGACTTACTCGCCTTCCTTTGTTTCTGTAACCTCCGACGAAGATTCGTCTTTCGGTTCGACGGCATCAGCCTTGGCTTCTACCTCCATGGTATTTTCGGCTGTGGCCTTTTCTGCGGAAGGCTTCACAGTCGCTGCCCCAGAGGCCGTAGTTTTCTTACGGCGACGGCTGGATTTCTTCTTTGGTTTATCACTGACAAATTCATTGAAGTCCACCAGCTCGATCATTGCCAACTCGGCATTGTCACCCAACCGATTACCGATCTTCAGGATCCTCGTGTAGCCTCCGGGGCGATCCCCCACCTTGTTGGCTACCGTGTCGAATAGTTCCTTGATTGCCTCCTTATTCTGCAAGTAGCTGAAAGCTGTCCTGCGAGAATGGGTGGTATTGTCCTTGGACTTTGTGATCAGTGGCTCAATAAACTTCCGCAAGGCCTTGGCCTTGGCAAGGGTGGTGAAAATGCGCTTCTTCGGGCTGATCAACAAACCTATTGATAGGTTCCGCAACAGCGCACGCCTGTGGGCTGCTTTCCTGCCCAGATGATTAATCTTGTTTCCGTGTCTCATTGTTTCAAGATTTGCGAACGACGACCGTCGGCGACTCCTGTGTCAGGAGGCTCGATCCACTTTCGCGGAGAGCAGGCCGGGAACCGCAGTCCGTATAAATAATTATTTATTCTTCTTCGAGCCTATATTTGCTGACATCCATGCCGAAGGTCAACGCCTTTTCCGCGACAAGTTCCTCCAGCTCGCTCAACGACTTCTTACCGAAGTTGCGGAACTTGAGCAAGTCAGGGATGTTGTAGCTCACTAGATCGCCAAGCGTTTCAACCTCCGCAGCCTTCAAACAGTTGAAGGCACGTACCGAAAGATCAAGGTCGGTAAGTGGCGTCTTGAGAATTTTGCGCATTGCCACGAAAGTTTCATCGATAGGCTCCTCCTTGGGGGTCTCCTCGACGACTGGCATGATCCTGTCGTCGGTGAACAGCCAGAAGTGTTTAAGAAGGATGTTGGAGGACTCCTTCAAAGCATCATCTGGGTCGATCGTTCCATCGGTGGATACCTCAATCAGTAATTGCTCATAGTCCGTTCTCTGCTCGACGCGGAAATCCTCCACTTTGAACTTGACGTTTTTGATAGGGGTGAAGATGGAGTCAATGGCAATCTCCCCGATCGGGGCATTCGTGTCCTTGTTCTCATCTGCCGGACGGTAACCGCGTCCTTTACCCACCGTAAGCTCAATGTCAAATTGAGTGTTCCTGTCGATATGACAGATCACAAAATCCGGATTGGTGATATGGTAGGCACTTGTAAACTTGGAAATGTCGCCAGCAGTGAACACTTCCTTGCCGCGAACTGAAACGAAAATCCTGTCATCGCCCTCGTTTACTTTCTTGAGGCGAACCCCTTTAAGGTTGAGAACAATATCGGTGACATCCTCCACGACCCCTTTTACAGTGGAAAACTCATGGTCTACACCAGGAATCTTGATGGAAGTAAAGGCATAGCCCTCCAAGGAGGAGAGAAGAACCCTTCTAAGGGCGTTGCCCACAGTGATGCCATAGCCTCTTTCGAGCGGGCGGATAAGGAACCTTCCGTAGAAGTCGCTATCCTTCTCCATGACCACCTTTTCAGGTATTTGAAATTCAAGCAGTGCCATAAATAATTTAAACTCAGAACAAACCTGTTAAACAACAAAATTACTTCGAGTACAACTCCACAATCAAATTTTCCTTGATGTTTTCAGGAATCTGATCGCGTTCAGGGTACTGAAGGAACGAACCTTTCAACGCCATCGGATCGACTTGGAGCCAAGGCCAAGAAGATCTTCCGCCACCCTTGACGATCTCAAGGGCCTTGCTCTTCACTCTCACCTCTACACTGTCACCTGGGTGCAGCAACATGCTCGGAATGTTGACCACAACTCCATTGACCGTGATATGCTTGTGTGTGACCAACTGGCGGGCAGCACGGCGGGTGGGAGCGAATCCCATTCTGTAGATGGTGTTGTCCAAGCGGGATTCCAGCAGCTGCAGGAAAACCTCACCAGTGACACCCTTACGACGGGTGGCTTTCGTGAACAAATTGCGGAATTGCTTCTCCAGCAAACCATAGGTGTACTTGGCCTTTTGCTTCTCCATCAGCTGCACAGCATAGTTGCTCTGCTTCGAGCGACGATTGCGGCCATGCTGACCAGGGCCGAACTTCTTGCGTTCGAGAGCCTTGCTGGGGCCAAAGATGGGTTCCCTGAACCTTCTGGCGATTTTCGCCTTGGGGCCTCTGTATCTTGCCATTATTCTTCCTTAATTAATTTAAATCGCATTCAACACCATGGCTTGCATGTACAAGACGCGGCGCACAGCGAGAATTGTTATTAGACTCTTCTTTTCTTTGGAGGCCGACAACCGTTGTGGGGCAGCGGGGTGATGTCACGGATCATCGTGACGTTGATTCCGACGTTGGCAACAGCGCGGATCGCGGCTTCTCGGCCCGAACCGGTACCCTTCACGAAGACCTCGGCAGTCTGCAAACCACGCTCGAAGCAATCACGCGACACTTCCGTCGCAGCGACCTGGGCGGCGTAAGGGGTATTCTTCTTCGAACCACGGAAACCCATCTTGCCCGCTGAAGCCCATCCAATCACGTTGCCTTTGAGATCCGTGATCGAAACAATGATATTGTTAAAAGAAGAGGTGATGTGAATCACACCGACTGCATCAACCTTTGCCTTCTTTACTCTCTTGACTTTTGCCATTGCTGAATGCGAATGTTAATATTCTGATCAATTATTTCTTAGCCGCTGCCTTCTTCTTGCCAGCGACGGTCTTCTTCCTACCTTTTCGCGTACGAGCATTGGTGCGTGTACGCTGACCACGAGAAGGCAAGCCCTTCCGATGTCGCAGACCGCGGTAGCAACCGATGTCCATGAGACGCTTGATGTTCATCTGGACTTCACCACGCAAGGCGCCTTCCACTTTGAACATTTCACCGATGATCCGGCGGATTTCCACCACATCCTCGTCATTCCAGTCCTTGACCCTCTTATCGTGATCAATCTTGGCCATATCCAAAATCTTCCGGGCAGAGGTATTTCCGATCCCGAAGATGTATGTCAAGCCAATTACGCCCCGCTTGTTCTTGGGCAAATCTACGCCAGCTATCCTTGCCATAATTATCCTTGCCTTTGCTTAAAACGTGGGTTCTTCTTGTTGATCACATAAAGGCGCCCTTTCCGCCGGATAATCTTGCAGTCGACGGACCGCTTCTTTATTGATGCTCTAACCTTCATGTTAATAATTATTTATATCGAAATTTAATTCTTCCTTTAGACAAATCGTAAGGGGACATCTCCAATGAGACACGGTCGCCAGGAAGGATTTTGATGTAGTGCATCCTCATCTTCCCTGAAATGTGTGCGAGTACTTCATGCCCATTCTCCAGCTCCACACGGAAGGTGGCGTTGGGCAGTGCCTCGAGTATCGTGCCGTCAACTTTTATTGATGCCTGCTTGGCCATAATCAACTATTGATTCAGAATAAAATCGTGGCTCGACAGGATTTCGCACTTGCCCTCGCGAACCACCACAGTATGTTCAAAATGGGCTGATGGCAATCCGTCCGAAGTTACCACAGTCCAACCATCGTCCGCTGTATGAATACGACGCTTACCGAGGTTTACCATCGGTTCTATAGCGATCACTAGTCCTGCCTCCAGCTTCATTCCAGTCCTTTTGCGCCCATAATTGGGCACCTCAGGTGGCGCATGCAACTCTGTTCCGATCCCGTGCCCCACCATCTCTCTCACGATGGAGTAGCCATGCGACTCCACATGGCTTTGAATGGCATGCGAGACGTCTCCCATCCATCCGCCTCCCACAGCCTTTCCAAGGCCATGGTACAACGATTCCAGAGTCACCTTTAGCAGACGAGCCTTCTTCGGACTTACCTCACCCACCTTGAAGGTATATGCTGAGTCGCCATAATAGCCATTTTTCAATACCCCGCAATCCACGGACACGATGTCACCCTCATGCAGGTACTTGTTTTTGTCCGGCATCCCATGCACCACTTCCGAATTCACGGAGATACACAGGGAATACGGAAACGGCACTGCGTGAGAATTGCTGGGGTAATCCTTGAACGCTGGAATTCCACCATGGTCTCGGATAAAGGATTCAGCAATCGTGTCCAGCTTGAGGGTATTCGCCCCCGGAGCAATGTGCTTGGAGACTTCGCCAAGCGTTTTCCCAACTAACAAAGAACTTTCCCGAATGAGATCAATCTCCTCTTCTGTTCGGATAATCACCATTCCGCCTGCCATTATGCAGATACGCCTGAGGCGCCTTGAGTCTTACGCGATCGGCTACCAGTTTTCATCAGGCCATCGTAGTGGCGCATGAGTAGATAGCTTTCGATTTGCTGGAGCGTATCCAGCACCACACCAATCATGATGAGAAGGCTGGTACCCCCGAAAAACTGTGAGAAGGACTGGGATACCCCCATCGCATTTGCGATCGACGGGAAGATTGCGATGAATGCCAACGCAATCGAACCCGGCAATGTGATGCGAGAGAGGATGTTATCAATGTACTCGGCCGTCTTCTTTCCTGGCTTCACACCGGGGATGAATCCACCTGTCCTTTTCAAGTTATCGGCAATGTCATTGGGATTGATCACAATCGCCGTGTAGAAATAGGTGAAAACGATGATCAACAAGGCAAACGTGAAATTGTAAACCAAGCTGTTCGGGTTGCCCAAAACGGAACCTGTTGCATTCCAGAATCCACTCTCAGGGAAAAACTGAGCGATGGACGCAGGGATAAACATGATGGACTGCGCGAAAATGATCGGCATGACCCCTGCTGAATTGATCTTCAGCGGTATGTATTGCCTTGCATTGTTCGTCATTCCACCCGCCATGCGGTTACCCATCACCTTTCTAGCATAGTTGATCGGAATCTTTCGCGTTGCCTGCGTGATGCCCACAACGGCCATCGTTGCCAGTCCCAATGCGATGATCTCAAGGAAAAACAACATCGGGGGATTCGACCGAGCTTCATTCACAATGGCAGGAGGCAAGCCCGAGATGATCCCGATTGCGATGATGAGTGAAGTCCCGTTGCCCAACCCGTTGTCTGTAATTCTTTCACCGAGCCAAACAAGGAACATAGTACCCGAAGTCAGAATGATCAAGGACATGAACCATACGAAAGGCTCTCCCATGTTCGCAGTGGCGGTGGGATACATCGACTTGAGATTGACGATATAGGCACCCGACTGTCCCAGCGTGATGAGAACAGTAAGGTATCTTGTGAGCTGATTGATTTTCTTCTGGCCACTCTCGCCCTCCTTTTGCATCTTCTGAATCGAAGGGAGGGCTGCCCCCAACAGCTGTACGATGATCGATGCCGAGATATAGGGCATGATCCCAAGTGCAAAGATGGCTCCACGTGCAAATGCACCCCCTACAAATATATTGATGATGTCGAGGATACCCCCACCTTGACCTTTTTCAAAGTCGAGTGCCAACTGTGCCGAATCAATGCCGGGCAGGATGACATAGCTGCCCAGCCGAAATACAGCAAGCAAAAGCAACGTATATAGAATGCGCTGCTTTAGCTCTTCGATTCGAAAAATGTTCCTTATCTTTTCAATGAAATCTCTCATGTCACACTTCGGTGGCAGTACCTCCAGCAGCTTCTATCGCGGCTTTGGCACTCTTGCTGAACTTGTTCAGTTTGACCACAATGGCAGTCTTGATCTCTCCT
>JBJOPY010000289.1:0-4807 GCA_046050405.1 Bacteroidota bacterium
CACCTGCGACTGGGCCTGGGGCCAATCGTCATAGACGCCAGGAACTTTCCCGACCCAGACCGCATAGTATTTTTTCTTCTGAGCCAAGGCTACTTCTCTTGGTAGAGCACCTCCAGCACCACCTGGCCAGTGGCCTTCAGGGTCGCTTTGTCGATGACGTTGAGATCGTCCGTGGCGGTGTGCCAGTGCGGGAAGAACTCTCCGGTCGTGATGTTCCGGTCGATCACCTCCACCATCGGGATCCCGGCTCCTTTCATCACGTAGTAATGGTCGTCAATGGATGCAAAATCAGTGTAGGCACTGCTAAAGTAGTTGCCGTAACCGATCTGAGCAGCAATGCTCCAGACCCTGTCGGTCTCCTCACGGGCGCTTTGGAGGCTGTAGCCATCCTTGGTAAATCGGGCATCCTTGGCCCCGACCATGTCCAGGTTGATCCCGTACCGCGCCCTGTATCCTGATTTGTGTGGATGCTTGGCCCAGTACTGCGATCCGAGGCACCAGCTCTCATTGTCATTGTAGCTGCCATTGTCCTCGGCATCCCACAGGATCAAGTCCACACCCACAGGCGGAGCCTTTTGCCCGAGATGCCGGGCCACTTCCAGCAGAATGGCCACCCCGCTGCCCCCGTCATTGGCTCCGGGAACCGCAGCCGTGGGGTTCTTCCCGTCCTTGTCGGCCAGGGGTCGGGAGTCCCAGTGCGCTGTGACCATGACACGGTCGGTGGAAGCGGAATTGAAACTGGCGATGATGTTTCGCATGTTCACCATCTTCATGGTGCGGTCCTGAACCTGCGCCACCTGAACGGTGACCTCGGCACCGTAGGCCTTGAATTGCGAGGCCAGCCAGTCGGCACAGGCTGCATGGGCCTGGGTATTGGGAATCCGGGGGCCATAGGACAGTTGCTTTTCGATATGCCGGTACGCAGAGTCGGCACTAAACGGAGGAGCCACGGGTTTGAAGGCTGGCACCTTGACGGCGCTTGATGCATCGCCTCCCGGTGACCGTCCATCGCAGGCTGCCATGCAGAGCACCAGCAGAAGGATCGCCAGCTTGTGGATCTGATTAATTCTCGACATACCATTCCGTGCCCTTGGCACCGTCCTTGAGTTTGATCTTCAATTTCCCCAGCTCATCCCGGATGCGGTCGCTCATCGTCCAGTTCTTGTCCTGGCGCACCTGTGCCCGCAGTCCGATGATCACTTGCATGAGACCGTCAGCAAGGTCACCACTGCCTGCAAGGTCATCCTTGAGCCCGAGGACATTGTGAATGAAGCTGGGCATGAAATCCCGGAGCATTGCGAGGTCGTCCTGACTCAAGCTCTCCTTGCCGTCCTTGGACGAGTTGATCACCCGCACCAATTCAAACAGATGCGCCATGGCCAATGGCGTATTGAAGTCGTCGTTCATGGCATCATACGTCCGCTGCCTCAGTTCGGTGACATCGACGGATGAGGTGGCCGAGGGAGTGATCCTGTCGAGGTTCTTCAAGGCCTCCATCAATCGCTGGAAGCCCTTCCCTGCGGCAGCGACCGCCTCATTGCTGTAATCCAAAGTGCTACGATAATGCGTTTGCAGCATGAAAAAGCGGGCGGTCATGGGAGAGACGGGTCCATCCAGCAGGGGATGGATCCGTCCCATCTTGGCTTGTGAAGGCGTGCCGGAGGGTGAATCCACTGCCAGTTCCCTGCCTGTGAAGAGTTCCACCGGAAGGAAATGGTTCCCGGTGCTCTTGGCCATCCGCCGGGCGTTCAGGGTCAGCATATTGGTGTGTATCCAGTAACGGACAGGAGGTGTCCCGCAGCAGCCGACACATTGGGCGATTTCATTCGTATGGTGGGTGGGTATCAAATCCATACCCCCCCCATGGAGGTCAAACTGATCGCCAAGGTATTTACGGCTCATGGCCGAGCACTCGATATGCCAGCCTGGGAAACCAGGCCCCCAGGGGCTGTTCCATCGCATCAGATGCTCCGGCTTGGCCTTCTTCCAGAGTGCGAAGTCGAGCCGGCCACGCTTCTCGGCCTGCCCCTCCAGGTTGTCGCGGGTTCCTTCCTGTAATTCGTCCAGGTTCCGTCCTGAAAGCCTGCCATAGTCATTGGATTGGGCATACCGTTCCACATCGAAGTAGATCGTGCCATCCACTTCATAGGCGTAGCCATTGTCGATGATTGTCTGGGTCATCTCGATTTGTTCGAACAGGTGCCCGGTGGCGGTTGGCTCGATGCTCGGGGGCAAGGTATTGAACAATGCCATCACCTCCCTGAAACCGTGGGTGTAACGCTGCACGATCTCCATCGGCTCCAGTTCCTGCAAGCGTGCCTTCTTGGCGATCTTATCCTCGCCCTCGTCTGCGTCATCGGTCAGGTGGCCTACGTCGGTGATGTTCCTCACATACCTCACCTTGTAACCCAGGTGCAGCAAGTACCGATAGATCACATCGAAGGAGATGAATGTCCGGCAATTGCCCATATGGACGTCACTATAGACCGTGGGGCCGCAAACATACATCCCCACAAATGGCGGATGGAGCGGCTCAAACTTTTCCTTTTGCCGTGTCAGTGTGTTGTAAACGTGCAGCTCCATGATGGTGGTGTGGACTGAATTACGTGATGAACCCGCGCCTGATTGAAATTTACTGGGCGGGGGGATGGATTCGACGTGCTAGATCTCCAGGATGGTGAATTCCACACGTCTGTTTTGGCGAAGACCTTCCTTTGTATCGTTGCTCCAGCGTGGCCTGGTACTTCCGTATCCCTTATAGCGCATCATGCCCCGGTTGATTCCCTTCGATGCGAGGTAGTCGTACACAGCCTTGGCCCTTGCGGTGCTGAGCTTCATACACCAGTCCTCGCTACAGGCATTGTTGGAATGGCCGGCAATCTCTACCTTCATGGAGGGGTTTTCGAGCATGAATCTGTAGATGCGATCCAGTTCGGGCTTGGAATCCGAAGTCAATTCTGCATTGCTGGGTTCGAAGAAGATGTTGTTCAGGACGACAGATTCTCCCTTTCGCATCGGAACCAGGAGCAAGTCCTGTGTGATCTCCTTGTAGGCGCTGATCTGGGTTAGATCAATGTTTTGGTTCTCGCCCAGATAGCCCGCAGCCTGGGCCATGAATCCGTACTTCATTCCAGCTGGGAGGATGATCGTGTACTCGCCGGTCTTGGGATTGCTGGTTGCGACCCCGAGTTCCTTTCCTTCTGAAAGCAACTCGTAGATGATACCCGCCTTGATGGGTTCCTTGGTATTCTGGTCAAGCACCTTTCCGCGGATCAGGACGACAGGCCCAGGACGCATCGCCTCTGGGAGCAGGATGCGGTAGATATCGGTCTTGCCCATGGAGTTGTTCTCACTGCAGAAATAAGCGAACTCCCCGGAGGCAGGGAATGAATAATATGCGTCCCAGTTGGCGCTGTTGATGGCGGGGCCGAGGTTCTGGGGTGGTGACCACTTCGTCCATGTCGCATCCAGGCGACGCGACATGTAAACGTCCTTGTTTCCATAGCCGCTAAATCCGTCGGAACTGAAATAGATCGTCTTGCCATCCGCTGCCAGGAAGGGCGACATCTCGGTCGCTGCGCTGTTGACCGTCGGGCCGAGGCTCTTGGGTTCGGACCACAATCCATCGGGCCCGCTGAAGATTACATAGAGGTCCTTCCCTCCATAACCGTCAAGCCGCTGAACGGCCATGATGATGGTCTTTCCGTCGGCTCCCAGGTGGAATTCGCTGTATCTGCTATCGTTGTAATAGTTCTGGATGGCCAGCTTCTCAGGAAATTCCCAGCCATCCTGCGAACGGTGCGCGAGAGACAATCCAGAACTCATGTTTCCGCCTGGCTCATAGACATTCCCCAATAGCACGGTATTGCCATCCGCCGATATGGCACTCAAGTAGTTGTGACCTTGGTTGTTCAGGGGGGCACCCACGTTTTCAGCGGGGGTCCATGTACCGGAGGGATCCATGGTACTGAACCAGATGTCATCATTGATGGTACCATCGGTGTTATCCGGATGGTCCTTCCGGTCGAAGTAGAGTGCCTTGCCGTCCGGTGAGATGATCGGCATGATCTCGTCGTACACGGTATTGATGGAGGTGCCGAGGTTCTCCGGCTGGGATTCAAATTTCAGGTCCTTGACGAGATTGATTTCAGCCCGAATCGGTGTATCACTGCTGCTGATACCCACGGCATCAATGTGGCTCCATCCATTCATGCCCACCGTCCTGAGCACCACCTTCACTTGCTTCACCATGTAGCCCGTAAGGGGAAATTTCACCGTCATCATCCTGCCAGGCTCGCTCAGCGGATGGGTATCTTCATTTTTATAGACCTGGTACTCCTTGCCCTGTGTATCGTAGAGAAAGATGCGACTCACAGCTCCGGGCAGATGGCTCTCGGCGACAGCTACCTGCCTGATGCGCATAGGGTTCTTGTACTCCAAGAGAAGGAATTCATCCATGCTGTTTTCCTTCTTCAATGGCGACCAAGCGCATGGACTCTCTCGGAATGCAGGCAGTACATTGGGGGCACCCAGAGCCTGATCGGCAGCGTATTGAAGGTCACCGTATTGGGAGGATTTATCCACGACCTTGTATGCCCATTGCACCGTCTGCGCATGGGAGGTGAAGAGTGCCGGAAGGAGACCGAGGAAAATGCAAAAACGTTTCATGATTGTCGGATCATCGGCAAATTTACACATGTATCCCTGTATTTCAAACGCAAGCAACCCCTGCCTGGTGGTATCCTGTGAAATATGGCGAATCTCCGGCCCACCAGCGAACGTCTCTCAATTCTCAATGTCATTGACT
>JBJOPY010000290.1:0-6152 GCA_046050405.1 Bacteroidota bacterium
TCAGGCAGCAGGTTCAGCCCCATGGTTGATCCTGCTGCTTTCGTGTCATGGTCAGCGGAAAAGGCGTCATGGAAGGAAGGCTGGCTTGAACCGTGAGAATGGGCTTGGCAGATTGAATTGGTCTGTCTATCTTGGAAACAGATGATAAGAAAATGCCATTCATAGCGTTGCCGAATATTGACAGGAAAGTCCTGCTAGGGATGTGGAAAGTCACCGAGACAGAGGAGTACTTTCTATCCAGGCTGAGCATCTATGAAAACGAGAAGGCGATTCTAGATCGCATTGCGCATCCCCAGAGGCGCCTCGAATGGCTGAGCAGCCGGTTGTGCCTGAAGGAGCTGCTGCAAATCCGGCACAAGGTGGAATCCTTGAACGCCCCGACCGGACAGCCCTATTTGAGCGATCATTCGTTCAATATCTCCTACAGCCACTCGAACAGGTATTCGGGAGCCATTGCCTCCGAGCACATTCCCGTGTCGATGGATCTGGAGGATCTGAGCAAGAGGCGGAGCTTGGCGACCAGGTTTCTCTTCATGCATCCGTCCGAGCTGGAATACTTCGATGGCAGCACGGACATGCGTGCATTTTTCCTGATCTGGAGTGCCAAGGAGACGCTCTTCAAAATCCATGCAAACAGGGGCGTCATCTTCAAGGAAAATCTCTTGATCAATCAAGAGCACAGACCGCTCGAACAAAGCGGCATAGTTTCCGGTTTATTAAAAACACATGAAATTGAAAAAGTTTACACGATTCACTACAGCTTTTTTCCCGGTGTGCTGCTCACTTATACTTTTGACGACCGCTTGCCGTCAGAAGCCAGGTAGCACGCCCGTGGACAAGTCGCCGGATCCCATCATCGGGGTGGAAGGTGCGGAGCTTCGTGACCTGATCTCCAAGTCGGAGAAACCTTATGTGTTGCTGAACTTCTTTGCCACATGGTGCAGGCCTTGTCGCAGGGAGCTTCCCGACCTCGTGGCCTTGCAGAAGGATCCGGCATCCAAGGTGAAAGTCCTGCTGGTTTCCATTGACAAGGAGGACGATCTGAAATCCAAGCTGCCCGCCTTTCTGGCGGATCATGGGGTGGATTTCCAGACCTACGCCCGTCCATTCGGAGAGGAGAGCCTGATCGGGGAGTTTTACGCATCTTGGAACCATACGATCCCTTTTTCGCTCATATTCACCAAGGGGGGCGAAGTGATCGAGGTGGTCAATGGCCTTACGGACCGGAGCGAAATCGAACTGATCGTCAACAAGCACGAGCAACTCGGAAGCTAGGGCATGACTTGCTCAGATCGGCCTGACCATTCATCCCCACGGTTGAGTTCCGCTGCCCATGGGAAGCCCCCCTGTCCGTTTCATGGAACCATGAAGACGGAACCATCCGATATGCTGTTTGAAGGGCTGCGGCAGGGGAGGTGCTCGCGGATGTTCAGGCCAGAACCCTTTCCCTGAGGACTTCGGGCATTTCCCTGAAGCGGTACAGCTGGTCCCGAAGTCTGGGTGCAAACCCAGCCTCCTGAATACAGTGCTGAATTTCGGCGCTGCTGAATCTGAAGGGTGCACCAGCGGCGGAGACGACGTTTTCTTCAATCATGATGGAGCCAAAGTCGTTCGCCCCTGCATAAAGGCAGACTTGGGCGACCTCCGGCCCCACAGTGAGCCAGCTCGCCTGTATATTGGTGATGTTCGGGAGCATGATCCTGCTGAGGCTGAGCATGCGCAGGTACTCCTGCGCCGTGACCTCATTCTTGACGCCCTTCACGCGGTTCAGCAGTGTGCCGTCATCCTGGTACGGCCAGGGAATGAATGCCAGAAAGCCATTGGCAGATGCAGGCTTCTCGCTCTGGACCTGGCGGATGCGCACCAGGTGGTCGAATCGCTCCTCCGTCGTCTCCACATGGCCAAACATCATCGTGGCACTCGTGGTGATGTCCAGCTTGTGGCATTCGCGCATCACGTCCAGCCATTCGTCACCGAGGCATTTGCCGTTGGAAATGATCCGCCGCACACGATCGGAAAGGATCTCGGCTCCGGCACCCGGCAATGAATCAAGGCCGGCCGCCTTCAGTCTGACGAGGGTCTCATGGTAGCTCAGTTTGCTGAGCTGGGAAATATGGACGATCTCAGGTGGGCCGAGGGCGTGCAACCGCAGGGTCGGATACCATGACTTCAGCCTGCGAAACAGCTGCTCGTAGAATTCAATCCCCAGGTCAGGGTGATGGCCACCCTGCAGCAGAAGCTGATCACCCCCTAGGGCGAAGGTCTCATCGATCTTCCGCCGATAGGTATCATCGTCCGTGATATAGGCTCGATCCTTGAACTTCTCCGTCGGGGGAACGAAGAAATTGCAAAACTTGCAGTTGGCGACGCAAACGTTGGTGGTGTTGACGTTTCGGTCGATTTGCCATGTGACGATGCCCAGGGTATCCTTTTTTTTGATCTTCCGGATCTCATTGGCGATGTACATGAGATTAGGGAGATCGGCGTGATGGAAGAGGTGAACACCTTCTTCCAGGCTCAAGTGTTCGAGCGCAATCGCTTTATCAAGGAGTTGCTGGGTGTTCATATGCCTTGGTTCTGTGTGAAAACCCGTAAGTCGCCGGTTTGTCAGGCGTTGGCATAAGTGTTCAGCATGACAGGCATTACGAGCATCATCAGGTCCTCACCTTCATTTTGCCTGCTGGGCAGGACGATGCCAGCACGGTTGGGGGTGCTCATCTCGATGTACACTTCCTCGGTCGCTGCATTGTTGATGATCTCGATCAGCAGCGTGGCATTGAATCCGATCTCCAGGTTGCTTCCTTCATAATGGCATTTCAGCGTTTCCTTGGCCTCATTGGAGAAATCCAGGTCTTCCGCACTGACGGTGAGTTCGCTTCCCGTGGCTTTGAACCGGACCTGGTGGCTTGTCTTGTTGGCGAAGATGTTGACCCTCCTCAGCGTTCCCAGCAATTCCGACCGGTTGATCATCAGGCGGTTCGGATTGTCAGTCGGGATCACATTCTGATACTCGGGATACTTCTGGTCGATCAAGCGGCAGACCAGAAGCATGGAGCTGCTGCGAAAAAATGCGTTTGCTTGATTGTATTCGATCCTGACGGGTTCGTCATTGCTTTCGAAGCTGGTTTTGACGAGGTTGAGTGCCTTTTGCGGGACAATGAAGCTTGCACCCTCTGGCACCGTGACGTCCACGCGGCGGTACCGCACGAGACGGTGGGCATCCGTGGCGACGAAGGTGAGCCCCGATGGGCCGAGATCGAAGTATATGCCATTGAGGGCGGCTTTGTCTTCATCGGTCGAGGCGGCAAACAGGGTATTGTTGATTGCAGCAAGCAGCGCCCTCGCGGGCATGATGGCCGCCTGGGTGTTTTCCGGTACGGGGATCTTGGGGAAATCCAAACCGTTCTCCCCACTCAGTTTGTATTTTCCAGTTTCGGAGCTGAGTTCGATCCCGAAGGTCTCCATGTCAATGCTGAAGGTGATCGGCTGATCCGGCAGCGCCTTCAGGATGTCCAGCAGAATCCTGGAAGGAACGGCGATCTTGGCGTTGCCGCCACGGGACTCGATTTGCAGGGACGTCTGCATGGAAATCTCCAGGTTGGTGGTGGAGATGATGAGCTTTCCGTCGGTGATGTCGAAGAGGAAATTCTCGATGATGGGCAGTACAGAGCGGCTGGGGATGACACCAGAGATTTTGCTCAGCTGCTTCAAGAGTCCCGAAGACGATACGATGAAATTCATATGCTGCAATCAATGAAATGAAGGCGCAAATCTAAGCATTCGACCCATAGCAGCCAATTTATTTTTCCCATGGAGATGCGCTTTGTGCGGACGGTTTGATTGCCGAGGGGGTCATGTCCGCGCCCCGAACTGCCGGCGTGAGGGTTCATCCGGCCGATGGAGGTGGTGTCCTGGACGAAATGTAATTCTCTGCGTGCTCCCGATCAAATTTTTCACGCGTGGTGTCCAGCCTCGTTCACTTCCAGATGGATCCAAACACCCCGCTTCCCGCGCCCGTTTCCGCAGGGAGACTCCTCTTCGGGCTAAAGGGGTTCGGGCGAATTTCAGCGGCTGGGATGTCCATGGCCTTGCTGTTTTGCCGGCACTGCGGCCTCTCTTCGTTGAATCGTTGCGCCTTCCTCAGTTCTTGCTATCTTTGGAAGCTACGCAAGAAAGAGAAGACAGTGCTATACGTCTCACAACGAAAATATACCGATGAGGAGCTGATCGCCCTCGGCCTTCACAAGTGCGTGATCGGCATCCCGGGCAGGCCACTTCCGATCATGGTCCCCAACCCCCAGGCCACCAATGCCGATGATGCCTATCGCCTGGAGGCCATTGAGGATGAAGTCCACCCGATCATCATCTGGTCACGCCGTCCCTACGATGAGGTGATGGGTCTGATTTACAGGCTCCTGCCTACGCCCAGCATGTTGCCGCTGTTTTACGAGACCCTGCAGCTGCTCCAGGTGGAAAACGACCGCCGCATACAGTTTTACATCGGCAAGCATGGCTCCGGAAAATCCTTCCTGGGGAGATTGGTCGGTGACTTGCTCCACGAGGAAGGCCCCATCACCATCAACTGTGCCGACCGCGACCTGAATGAACTCCTCTTCGAGACCGTGCTGGATGTGGGTGCAAACCCGGATCTCTACTCGCGCATCAACGAGCGCATGAAGGCTGGCGCCATCAACCAGGCTTCCATCAACGCCCTGAAGGATGTGGTAGGTGACGCCTTCACCGATAAATACGGCCATCCCTGGATCGATTTCGAGCGAATCGGCAGCACCATCCTCGAGAAAGTCACAGACGAAAATGGTCTTGTCAAGACGGAAGCGGTCTTCAATGGTGCCAAAACCCATGAAGTCGTGGAGACCCTGCTTCGGATCGCCCAAGTGGAGGGCCTTGCGAAGGAGGCTACCTTCATGCCCATCAAGACGCAGCTGGGATTGCTGCCACGCGCCTGGAGTGAAGGGCGTGTCGTCCACCTGGAGGAATACAACAAGTGTAAGGAAGGCTCTGACACCTGCTTGCACCCCGTCTTGCAAGTCTTCAATGGCGAGAATGTCAGGTGCCGCGTCTATGGAAGCGGTGGCATGAGCTTCGCCTTCGACAATGGCGAACGCTGGCCCTGCTTCTTCTGCTATCTGGACGGAAACATGCAGGCCGATGGCGTGGCTACACACACGCTCAGTGCCTCCGCAAACGACCGCATCCTCCCGAACATCATCCAGGACATGATCCAGGACGATTGGCAGCACCGTTGGTGTCAAATGCTCTGCGGACTGCCGGTCAAGATTCTCTATGAGAGCAAGCGCGACCAATGGGAGGCCAACCCAGAGGCGTTCACGGAATTCCTGCACATGCTGCGCGGGCTGGGAGGGGTGCCTGTACCGGAGACCCACCGCCATTACATCGACCGGTGGGAGGACGTGCTGGACGCCACTGAGATCATCTCCAGGTACAACAATGCCTATGACCAGATGACGAATCCGAATTCACAGGCATTTCGTGAAGGCAAATACCCGGAGCTTTTCACGGAGGTGGACGAAGAGTTTTACAACATGGCCGGTGGCTCCATGCGCCGCAACATCTACTACTTCAAAATGGCGATGCTTGGCCGGCCAGCCACCAAGCAACCCCAAGAGAGCACAGGATACGATCTTTCCCAGGACTGGGCCCAGCCGCCGAAACTCAATCCCATCCGTTCTGAATACCATCCTGAGGAAAGGCTCGGGAGCTACATCGTGGAGATCTTTCACCGTGACATGGTTCGCCTCACCCTGGGAGTCGGCAAGGTCAACCTGTATATGCGCCTGAAGGTGCTCTTCGAGAGCCTGCGCATGATGCGGCCCGCCCTCAGTGAGGGCGTGAAAACCGGCGGTGTCTATCTCGAGGATCTGCTCAACGGTGCCCCGCAGGGCAGCAACAGCAATCTCAAGACACAGGAAATCCTCTGCGAGCAGCTCCGGGCGGCTCGCCCGGACATCTCCCTCAGCAAGGACAACCATCACATAGTCACGCTCGACACCATCGCCAAAGGCATCGACAAGGCATCCAGGACGGCAGTTCCCACTGCGACGGATCCCCGGCTGAGATACATCCTCGTGCAGCATTATGCCCCCCTGGTGAGCGTGGACAACATGCTGATG
>JBJOPY010000291.1:0-5217 GCA_046050405.1 Bacteroidota bacterium
ATCCCCTCGCGTGGCAGGAGGAACCGGGAAACAGACGGCCCTCTCGCGAGGGCACTGGCCGGGAATGCCGAAGATGTTCATAATAGGATGAGATTTGATGGAATGGGAACTAATGTGACCGTGGAAAAAAACCGGAAGATGACACTGCGGCGATTTTGCGCTGTGGCCTTGTTGCTCGGGTCGGGGCTGTCCGCAGAAGCCCAGTCTTTTCCTGTCCTGCGTTGGCAGAAGTTCTATGGCTCCGAGGTGAACGATGTTCCTGCACGCATCCTGAAAGTACCGGATGGCAATCTATATATCGGTGGCAGTCGGGGTACTGCTCAGGGCGGCAACGACATCTGGGTGGGCAAGGTCGACACCAATGGGCTGTTGCTATGGGACCGGACACTTGGGGGCAATGGCAGCGACGAACTGAGGGACATGGTCGTGACCCCTGACTCCGGCTTGATTTTCGTCGGAACCTCCAATTCGTTCATCGAGCATCCCGAGAAAGGCCAGGCGGAATACCAGGGAGATTACATTATGGGAAAGATCTCCAAGGCGGGCGGCATCGAGTGGGTGAAAAGCTATGGTGGCCCGGAGCTGGACCAAGCCTTTTGCATCGCAAAGTCGCGGGCATGGCCGGAGTACGTGGTTGGCGGCCTGTCCAATTCACGGGCATTGGATGTGCAGACCGAGCTTCCCCTGGCAAATCTCTGGGCAGTGAAGATCGGTGACGCAGGGGAGAAGCGTACCGCCTGGACCTTCGGAGGAAAAGGGCATGACTGGGCCTACGGCATCGCACCCTGCAAGGATGGCGACTATGTGGTTGCAGGCTTCACGGGCTCCGAAGACATCGACGGCAGCGAAAGCCGGCAAAACGGGGACGGATGGGTCGCCCGCATCGATCGCTACGGGGCCGTCGAATGGCAACGCATCTACAGCGGAAAGCTGGAAGACTATTTTGTCAAAGTGCTGGAGGACAGGGAAGGACACATCGTTGTGATCGGGAACTTCGAGTCCGATGAAAATGGCAAGCAGTTCTGGTTCCTGAAGCTGACGCCCCAGGGAAAGAAGATCTGCGAGCGCATCTTCGGGGACGATGCCGACGAGTATGCCACATCCATCATTGAGACGGCGGACAGGTCCTTCCTGATGACCGGATACAGCAAAAGCATCCCCCTCGTCAACAAGCATATCAAGGGTGGAGAGGATCTCTGGGTTTTCAAGCTGGATGCAAAGGGGGAAGTGCTCTGGGCCAATACTTATGGCGGGAGGGACAACGAGCGAGGCGTGGATGTCCTCGAATACCGTGAAGGGGTGTACTATGTCCTCGGAGTGAAGCAAAACAACTTCGAAAAGGCAGGGACAGTGGACCGAGGCAATGATTTCTGGCTGCTCCGCATCGATGAGCAGGCCTGCGACGACATCGACATCCAGGTCTATCTCTCCGCCCAGGACTACACTGCCTACGTCAAGAAGGGCTTCAAGCTGAAGTGCCTCACCGACCTCGGCGACCGCTTCCTCTGGGAGTTCGGGGATGGCACCACGAGCACCGACAAGGAGCCCGTCAAAGCCTATGATACCCCGGGCGTTTATGCGATCAGGGTAACGGTCTTCATCGCTGACAACTGCTACAAGACCTACATGCTGCCAGAATACTTGACCGTCCGTTGAGACATATTCCGTCCGTTTTCCCCAAATTTGTACCAAGGGCCATGCCTGCGGAATGGCTGCCCTGATCATGGACTGATGAAGAAGACATTGCCTTACATAGCTGGATCCGCCTTGCCGGATGTCAAGGAGGTGGTGCAAGAGGAGGTTCTGACGGTGGAAATGCCGCTCTACCATGTGGTCTTGCTGGACGACGACCACCATACCTATGACTATGTCATCGAAATGCTCGGGCACGTCTTTGGCCACAGCATCGAGCGCGCCTACCAAATGGCCTGTGAAGTGGATGCCAACGGCCGTGTCATTGTGGAAACCACCCATCTCGACCGCGCCGAGCTGAAGCGCGACCAAATCCACGCCTTCGGGGCCGACTGGCGCATGCCGGAGAGCAAGGGATCCATGTCGGCAGTGGTGGAGCCTGCGGTGGGGTAGCCGGGGGATTCCTTGGGTTTCTCAATGCCGGCCCCGCCACTCCCATATTTTCATTGATCCGAGCCGGCAATCCTGAAGCAGGGGCACTGGGGAACCTTCGCCGGACGGGCCGGCCAATGGAAACCGGAGAGTGCTACGGAATTGGCCTCCAGACGGATGCATCCTGCCTAGGATCGCCTCACAAATTGTCCATGCCCCTTCTTCACCTTCACTTCCCCCCCCTCGATCGCCACTTGTCCGCGCAAGAGCACGGTCTCCGTCTTCCCGGTCACCTTCCAGCCTTCATACGCGGAATAATCCACCCGCATGTGGTGGGTGTCCGCGCTGATCGTATGCTCCTTGTCCGGGTCGAAGATCACAATGTCCGCATCCGATCCCGGTGCGATCGTGCCTTTCTTCGGAAACATCCCGAAGATCTTGGCGGCATTGGTGGAGGTGACCTCGACGTATTTGTTCATGGAAATCCTGCCCTTGCGGACGCCCTCGCTGTACAGCAATTCCATGCGGTGCTCGATGGCGGGATGACCATTCGGGATCTTGCTGAAGTCATGGAGGCCCAGCTTCTTCTGCTCCCACATGAACGGGCAATGGTCGGTGGCGACGACTTGGATGAGGCCCTGGTTCAACCCCGCCCACAGCGCCGCTTGGTCTTTCTTTTCGCGAAGTGGCGGACTCATCACCCATTTGGCGCCTTCGAAGTCCTGTTCATACAGGCTGGCGTCCAGGACCAGGTACTGGATGCAGGTCTCCGCATGGACGCGCTGGTTGCGGAAGGTGGAGCGGCGCACCGCGTTGAGGGCTCCTTCGCAGGTCATGTGGACTATATAGCCTTGGCAACCGGTGTAGTCAGCCATGTCCGCAAAGCGTCCGCTGGCCTCGGCCTCGGTGACCTCGGGTTGGGAGAGATAGTGGTAGAGCGGACTGAGCTTGCCCTCCGAACGGTGCCTGGCGATGAGGTGGTCGATCATGTCGCCATTGGTGGCATGGACCGTGACCATCCCCCCGTGTTCCCGGACGACCCGCATCAGGCCGATCATCTGGCCATCGTCGATCATCAGTGCCCCCTTGTAGGCCATGAAGGTCTTGAAGCTCCTGATGCCCTCCTGGTGGATCATCTCAGGGATTTCCCTGGCGGTATGCTCGTTGAAATCAGTGACGGCCATGTGAAAACTGTAGTCGGAGTAGGCATTGCCATTGGCGCGGCCTTGCCACTGCTCCAGTGCATGGCGCAAGGACTTGCCTTGCGTCTGCAAGATGAAATCAATCACCATCGTCGTCCCGCCATGCAAGGCGGCCTGGGTACCGGTCTCGTAGCTGTCACTGCTGGAGGTTCCCATGAAGGGCATGTCCAGGTGGACATGCGGGTCGATTCCCCCTGGAAAGACGAGCCTTCCGGCCGCATCGATCACATGGTCCGCAGAAAAGGGCATGTTCTGGCCGACAGCCACGACCTTTTCCCCTTCAATATAGATGTCACCCTGGAAGTCATCCGTCGCGGTGACGATCCTTCCGTTCTTGATCAGTGTTTTCATTCCTCGCCAAGCATGATTCAGGGGGTGAAATTGAACATTTGTCAGACAAAAATCAAAATCCGCCAATCCCCTGATTGGCGGATTTTGAGGAGATGGGGACCGTGTCCGCTCAATGCATCACGGCCAGGCGCAGGGCATGGTTGCCATCGGAAGCCTTGACTTGGGCGAGATACATACCTTGGTTCAGACCCGAAACATTGAGGGCGACTTGGTTGGACCCGGCATGGAGGCGCAGGGACTCATGCATCACCACCTGGCCGGCCGGGTTCACCAAAGTGATCTCCACCAGATCGCTGCGGACCAGGTCGAGGCTGAGGGTCACCCCGGAGGAGGAGGGGTTCGGATGGATTCCCAAGCTGCCGATGGTGGCGACCAAGGATGGCTGCACCCCCGTAATGGGTACCGTCAAGTAAGGCGTGTTTTCTGGATCCCAGTTGGTCCATCCTGCCGTCCAGTCATGGGTGCCATCAAAGGCTCCGCGGTACGCCGTCTGCGTGAAGAAGCTCTTCTGAAGATTGGTCGCACTGAAGTCTGCACCCGTCAAGGCCGGCGATCCCTGCTGCGGCTGGAAGTCCGGTGCCGTCCAGTGATAGGGATTTGCGAGCATCAGGTCGCTGACGTTGGCAAGGGTGGAGTTGCCGCCATCGTTGTACCAGGTGGTCAGGTTCGTTGCGGTCAGGTTGTCCATGGCCGCAGGGCAACCTGCGATGATGTTGTTTCTCCATTGCAACAGGTCATTCGTACAGTTGTCGAATGTGGATGTATTCTCGACCTGGAGACCCGTAGGATAACCCATGATCAGCGAATTGTAAATGCACTCGCTCGTACCACGGCGCAAGTGGGCGCCGCGCTTGTAGTTGGAGTGGACAGTGGTGCCAAGGGTGCGCTTGGGGCCCACAATGGTGAAGTTGGAAATGATGGGACGGGTCGTGGGGGTGTTGCTGGAACCATTGGCATCGTTGTCGCTCTCGAAACCGTTGGATCCCGAAACATCCGCCAGGGAGCTGTCGCGCAGGGAGACGCAGAATTGCAAGTGGCCACTGTAGCCGTAATCTGTATCAAATTCGTCATCCAGGCTGCGATAAGTGACGAGGTACTTGACATTGACCGTGCCACCAAAGAATTCAAACGAGTCGTCGCCTCCGAAGCTGACCTGAACATGGTCGATGATGGTTCCATCGCCCACACCACCCAAGGTGAGGCCATTGGTCTCGCTATTGGGGACATAGGCGACTCCTGCAAACTCGATGCGACAGTACTGAATGACCCCCGAATTGTCATGAGGATCTGTACCCCCGTACCATCCCAAGGTGGGGTCTATGCCTCCCTCGCCCAGCCGCTGACCAGCAGGATCATTGACGGGAGCCTTCCCCAGGATCAATACGCCACCCCAGTCCCCGGCGGCACGTTGGCCTGCATCATAAGCCGAGGTGAAGACGATGGGATGCTCCGCAGTTCCCTGTGCCATGATCTTCGCACCGCGGGTGATCACCAGGGAGCTGGCGTCTCCCTTGATCAATGTCCCCGGCTGTATCGTCAGCGTGGCATTGTTGGTCACATAGATGAATCCGCCCGTGAGCAGATAGATATTATTGTTGGT
>JBJOPY010000292.1:0-32176 GCA_046050405.1 Bacteroidota bacterium
CCAATTTAGCACTCTTGGGAAGGTCGGTCAGATTGTTTCCTCAGGGGTGTTCAGCTTACTTTGCAGCTTCACGGATCACCTGCTCTAGCTGTTCCGCGGAGTGTACCCCCGATGCCTGCCATTTCAAGTTTCCCGAACGGAAGACCATCAGGGTAGGGACGCTCTGGATTCGGTATGCATCGGCGACAGCTGGATTCTTGTCCACATCGACCTTAAGGATCCTGACATCGTCACCGACCTTGCTTTTCAATTTTTCCAGGATCGGCGTCATTGCCTTGCAAGGTCCGCACCACTCTGCGGAAAAGTCAACCAAAGTGGGCTTGTCTTGTGCGATGATACTTGAAAATTTCTCATCCATATCTATTTCGATTTCATCCTTCATATGCTACTTCTTTTCATTCTTATCTGCATTAACTGTGTGATGCCCCACATTGTTGCAGCTTCCTGCGGCGCATCCCAGGGCAAAGAGTCCCATCGCCGAGAAATAGCTGCCCATCAGAATGCCAAGCCAGCCATTGTCTTCCATCGAGGCTAAGATGGTGAGCAGCCCGGCGATCAAAAAACCGAGGCGTTGCAGATTCCATCCGGTTAAGAGACGTGTTTTCATTTGGTCTTAATCGGCTTTTTGACAAGGGTACCGAGAAGGAGTCCGCCCATCATGGCTCCGTACAGGGTGCTGTTGACTGGGCTGGAGGTGATGGCGCAGGACCCGCTCGCGCAGCCCTCGAAATGGTAGTACAAATAACCGCCGGCTGCCCCGGCCAAGATGCCCACTCCGACAGGCCAATACCTTTTGATGTACTTCATCGTTTTCATTACGGTCTTGATGGATGCAAAGATGGGGGAGGTTTTCCTGTCAGGCTGCCACTTTCGTTACACAACCTTTTTACGGATTCAATCATCGGGCCAGGGCTGTTACTCCATGTCAGTAATGCTGTGAAAAAAACAGCTAGGGTAGAGAGTACACATCAAATTCTATGGAGGCCTTCTCTTTCAATGAATTTGGGCGAAGAGGTGGTGATTTTTGCTTCGAATTGGCCCAAGGTGCAACAGTCTCATTCCGGTTTGCTCGGACAATGATTCGCCGGGTGCCCTTGCCCCAACGACGAGGTGCTCAGCCAATCCTACCTCCAGCTTGTAGGTAGTCGGCTCCGATGAGGGTCGGCTGCGTGAATCGGAGCTACCCCGATCGGGGGCTTGGCAGGTATGCAGTATCCCCGGGCCGGCTGGCCATCAGAAAAAAGGAACCCGCCTCGGCGGGTTCCTTTTTTCTGATGGGATGTCCATCGCGATGGCGGCATCAAATGTGCATCCACTGCTTCTTTTCCAGCAATTCGTCTTTTGTTTCAGGATACTCAGGATCATTGACACAGCAATCCACTGGGCATACGGCGGCACACTGAGGCTCTTCGTGGAATCCTGTGCACTCTGTACATTTCTCTGGAACAATGTAGTAGATTTCCCGGGAGACGGGTTCCTGGATGGATTCGGCGGCGATCTTCGTACCGTCGCCAAACTCAATCGTTCCTTTCAATCCCGTGCCATCCGAGTAACGCCACTCCACCCCTGGTTCGTAGATCGCAGTATTGGGGCATTCTGGTTCACATGCGCCACAGTTAATGCATTCTTCAGTGATCATCAATGCCATAGGACTTCTGTTTTAAGTTTCGGGGATGCAAAATTATTGAAGGCAACCCGAAAAACCAATGCTTCTCTTCATATATTCCGCCATGGGTTGTAAAGACTTGGATATAGGATGATGATGGGAAACAATGATCTCCAATACAGCCGGAAGCCCTACTTTTGCCATATGGACGTCTCTCTGCTCCATTCATGGAAGGGCATCATGGAAGGGATGCTCCATGATGAGCTCCTCCTCGCAACTGCGGCATCGGAAAACGAATGGTTTACAACAGCCTTCATCCGCACGGCCATCTCAGCAATGCTGCCCTGGTGGGAGGGGAAGGCATTCGAGACACTTCGCGGCCGCTACCCGAAACCCAGCGCAGAGAAAAGAATCGGATTGATTCTGGCAGGCAATCTGCCATTGGTGGGTCTGCATGATGTATTGATGGCGATGCTGAGCGGGCATCGGGTGGTGGTGAAGCCTAGCCACAAGGATCGCAGCCTGCTCACCCGCCTGATCAAAGCCTCGCCGGCCGAGTTGCAGTCCCGGATCAGCCTTGCAGAGCAAATCCATCCCGATGACATTGACTTCCTGGTCGCCACCGGCACGAACCATACCGCCCGCCAAATCGAGGCCAGCTTCGGCGAGGTTCCGAAACTGATCCGCCGGAATCGATTTTCCGTGGCTGTGCTGAGGGGTGATGAAAGCGACGCCCAACTTCAGGGCTTGGCAATGGATGTCCTGCTCCACCATGGCATGGGTTGCCGCAATGCCTCGACGGTCATTGTGCCGAAGGGCTATTCATTCGATCAGTTGATCCGGTCATTGGATGGCGTAGATGAAAGGTGGTTCTCCGCCTGCTGGTGGGAAGTCCTGCGGTACGAACGTGCATTGCGGGGAATGCTCGGTTTCGACGACCTGCACTGTAACCACATCTGCCTACAGCGAGGTTCAGGACTGAAGCCTGGAAGAATCGGGGTGTTGAATCTCGTGGAATACGATTCGGAAGTTGATGCCGCCCGGCAATTGGAGGCGATGAGTGATGATTTGCAGTGTATCATCGGCGAAGGTTACACACCCTTTGGAATGGGACAATTTCCGCGGCTGGACGAGTTTGCTGATGGGGTGGATACGCTGGATATCCTTGCAGGACTCTGAATCCTCACGCGGCCCATGGAGTATAGGAAGGCGGATATCATCGAGAGAGCAGGTGTTCGGGCGGCATCTTACAGGTTCTGGGCTGTGCATCCCACTACGCTGGACGATGAGGAAACTGGTTTTAAGAATTGCCAATCTCGCTTTATATTTGCCGTTCACTGAAACGCAGCCAGTCAGGTATGCAGCAATCTCTCAAGATGATGAATTCAGCCTATTTTTCAATGAAAATGCCCCCTGTAGCATGGCTGGTGCCGGTCATGATTGTATGCAGCCTCCAAGGCTTCAGTTGTATGGGCAGCTCCCGCACGGCCGAAGGCGAAGTCGTGATCCATGGCATCCTTGCGCAGTGTGGATCGGATTCTATCAGGTTGTATCAAGTGGATGGTACCAGGACCAAGCGGATAGCCGCTGCCAAATTAGAGAAGTCGGACAATAACCATAGCTTTTCCATTTCCGTGAAACTACCCCGTCCGGGCTTTTACATGATCGGTGACGATCCCCGTAGAAGCGGGAGCATCCTATTGGGTGAGGGCGGCTCGTATGAACTCGCAGGTGACTGCCAGAAACCGCAGGCCTACAAGCTCTCCGGCTCCCTCGTCAATGATACCTACAATCAGTTGCAAGTTCGGGTCAACCAATACAACCGTCAGATTCAAGGTTTATACCAGAACCTTCAAATCTTTTCCCAGGCTGATCCGACGCAGGTGCAACGCATCCAAGCTGACATTCAAAACTTGAACAATGGCCATTATGGCTACCTGGACTCCCTGGAGAAGGCAGGTGGATTCATCAGCAAGGTCGTGCGGATGTACAACTTCAAACCCTATATGAGCGACCCCAGCCACAGTCAATATCGCAATGAGCTGGAGTACTTTATGCAAGCTTTTTTTGCCAACCTGGACTTGAATGATCCAGAGCTTGCAGGTCTCCCGCAGGTGTATGACAAGGCAATGGCCTACGCTGCGACACTTGCCGACCAAGCCATTCCGACTGATGCGATCCAGGGTGCCACAGATGCACTGCTGGGGAAGACCAAGGCAGGATCTGTCGGTCATGAGAGCCTCCTGAGAGGATACGTTGCTGGATTCGGACAATCCAAGAGCCCACTGACGGTCACCTACGGGAAATTGTTTCTTGCCACGTATCCGGACGCCGACCCGCAATTCATTGCAACACTGAATGCCACCATCAGTCAGATGGAGGCCATGCTGGACGGTGCGACAGCACCTGAGATCTCAGCATCCACGCCTGATGGAAAGACAATGAAGCTGAGCGATTTCCGTGGTAAGATCGTCATGATCGACTTCTGGGCGAGCTGGTGCAGGCCCTGCCGGATGGAAAACCCGAATGTGCTGAAAGTCTACAACCAGTATCATTCGAAAGGCTTTGAGATTCTGGGGGTGAGCTTGGATCAAGACAAATCCAAATGGGTAGCTGCGATCCAGCAAGATGGCCTAGTATGGAATCACATCAGCGACCTGGGCGGTTGGCAAAGCAGGCCAGCGGCGGTCTATGGTGTGAGCTCGATTCCCGCCACGGTTCTCGTGGACAAAGAGGGCAAGATCATCGCCCGGAACCTGCGCGGGCCTGCACTGGAAGCGAAGCTCATGGAAGTCTTCGGGAACTAGCCCCTTGCACCTGAAGAGGATCCGAATGGGAAAAATGAAGATATTGGTGGTGGACGATGAGGAAGACATCCTCGAATTGCTGGAATACAACCTCGAAAAGGCCGATTACAAGGTCTTGAAAGCCGGGAATGGTGAGGACGCCGTCGAAGTCGCCCGCAAGGAATCGCCTGAGGTGATCCTGCTTGATATCATGATGCCCCGCATCGACGGTGTGGAAACCTGTCGCCGCCTGAGGGCACTGCCGGGCGGCGACAACCCATTCATTTTGTTCCTCACCGCCCGCTCCGAAGAGTACAGTGAAATTGCAGGACTGGAAGCCGGGGCTGATGATTACATCACCAAGCCGATCAAGCCTCGGCTGCTGCTGGCAAGGTTGCAAGCGGTGATTCGCAGGGGGCGTCAAGTGGCGGCTTCGGCGCTGGAACCGTCAAGTGTCGTCAGGGCCGGGGAACTGGAAATCAACCGCGACGAATATATCGTATATCGAAAGGGCAAACCCTTGGCCCTCCCCAAGAAAGAGTTCGAACTGCTCCTGTTCCTTGCTACACAGCCAGGAAGGGTTTTCACCCGCGAGGTGCTCCTGGAGCAGATTTGGGGTACAGACGTACAAGTCGTGGACCGGACGATCGATGTCCATGTACGCAAGTTGCGCGAGAAGATTGGCAAGAAGTGGATCAAAACGGTACAAGGCGTTGGATACAAATTCACAGCGAAAGTTTGAGATCGGCTGGATCGAGCAGAAGTATCCGCCTTCCTACTTGGTCGCCTTGGTGACCTCGGTCAGCATCACTGTGGTATTCGTCATCTTGGAGTTGATCGGCGGCCCCGTCAGGGATCTTCTGGTCTGGCAGTCGCTGGCCATGCTGCTGCTGAGCTTTTTCGCCTTGTCCCTGGTGCTCGAATTCTTCCTCTACCGCCGGCTGAAGCAATTGGATGCAGAGCATGCGCAGCAGGTGCAGGAGGAGATTAGGCGCCTGAAGGAGATGGAGGCCTATCGCAGGGAATTCCTGGGCGATGTCTCCCATGAACTCAAGACTCCCATCTTCGCCATAGAAGGATTTATCGAGACCTTGCTGGAAGGGGCGCTAGAGGACTCGAAAGTGAACCGGAAATTCCTGCAGAAGGCCGGAAAGCATGCCGAGCGGCTCAGCAATCTCGTTTCAGACATTCTGGTCATCAGCCATATTGAATCCGGGCAGCTTTCCATGAACTTGGAAAAATTCAGCATTCACGAATTGATCATCGATCTTGTGGACAGTCTGAACTACAAGTTCACGCGCAAGGGCCGAGACATACATTATGAAATCCTTGCAAAAGGCCATGAACACACGATGGTGAATGCCGACAAGCAACGCATCGAGCAAGTCCTCCGGAACCTCATCGACAATGCCGTGAAATATGGCAGCGCCAAGGGCAATATCGCCGTCATCATTGAGTCCTTGCCCGGTGACAAACTCGTCGTGAAAGTGAAAGACGACGGTCCGGGGATCGAGCCTCAGCATCAGGCAAGACTGTTTGAACGGTTTTACCGAATCGACAAGAGCCGAAGCCGCGACCGAGGGGGAACCGGACTTGGACTCTCGATCTGCAAGCACTTCATCGAGGCTCACCGTGAGCGCATCTGGGTCGAGAGCGTTCCTGGGCAGGGTTCAACCTTTCAATTCACACTCACCAAGGCAAGTTGATTGTCCACGAAGAAGATAAAACCCTGCGGATCGCGAACGAAGCCATCCCGCTGGCCATCCTGAAAGGTCGGCCGAATCGGGTGCGTCTGAGTTTCGCAGAAGACAACCGCCTGCGCATAGAGACGGGCAATGGCCTCCTCGGGGACTTTGAGATGCAGTTCCTGCACAGCAAGGTTCTGTGGATCTTGAGAGGCTACCGGATGCGCAAGACAGAGTCTGAGCGAAAGCACCAGTTGCTTGCAGACATCGAGCGGCGCGTACCGTTGTTCGGAAAGCCGCATCCCGTCTTATGGCATGCCTCCCACCGCACTTATTTCCAATTCGACCAGTCAGGCCCGTTCGAAGTATTCGCACCCGAGAGGTTCATCCACAAGCACCGCCGCAAGGTGCTCTACTTTGCCATTCGCAAGTTTGCAGAAATGTACCTTGCCCACCGGGTGGAGCATTGGGCCAAGATCACTGGCCTGAGCTTCAGTCATCTGCACGTCAAGGATCTCAAATCCAAATGGGGCAGCTGCAGCACACTGCGAAACATCAACCTGAACTGGCAACTCGTACTGCTGAGCGAGGGACTGATCGACTACGTAATCGTCCATGAGCTGATGCACCTGCATGAGATGAACCACAGCAACCGGTTTTGGAAATGGGTGGGGAAGTATTTCCCGGACTATAAGCGTGCGAAGGCACAACTGAAAGAAGAACAATGGATGATTGGGATTTTGAAATAAAGCCGTTTCAGAAGAAGCGCGAATTTGTTCACTTCGAGGGGCTCATCTTGCTCGAGGACGAGCATGTCATCGCCGTGAACAAGCCTCATGGAATCAGCAGCCTGAGCGACCGGGACTCCGAGCTGAACATGCTGAGGCTCGGGCGCAGATATATTCCTGCCGCGCAGCTCTGCCACCGGCTCGACAAGGAGACGACCGGCTGTCTGCTGTTTGCCAAGAATCCCGAGGTATATCGCGAGATCGCCAAGATGTTCGAGCATCGCGAAATCATCAAGCATTACCTCGCACTCGTCCCCGGCAACCATGACTTCGACGAGCAGCTGATCGACCTGCCGATCGGCCAGAGCGGAAAGGGCAAGGCCAGGGTGGACCATAAGGACGGCAAGCCTAGCACCACGGTGATCTCCACCGCTGAGAAGTTCCGTGACTTCACACTTCTGGACTGCTTTCCGCTTACGGGTCGCATGCATCAGATCCGGGTGCACATGGCCTCGCTAGGATGCCCCCTCGTGGGCGACGAAATCTATGGTGGCAAAAACATCCTCCTCAGTGCGCTCAAGCGCAGATGGAAGTTCAACCGCAAAGAGGAGGAACCAACCGTCAATGACGGTGTCATGCTCCACGCCCGGGGCTTGAAGTTCACCTTGTACCAGAAAGAATACACCATCGTGGCACCGCTGCCGAAAAAGTTCGAGGCTGCGCTGAAGATTCTGAGGCGGTATGACCAGTAGTAGGGGGGAGGAATACTTGGTGATGAATCCCAGCAATCAATCTGAAAACCCGATCCGCAACAGATGGATCATCCTGAACCCTTTACTCCGATGGCAGGCTGTTTGAAGGGGGCATTCTTGCAATAATTCCGAGCCACGATCGAAGACAGGTACGATTGCCCCCACACTCACAGGAAAAGGCTGTCAGCTCCACACCCAACCCGTTTTAGTAGCCCCGCCAAGGATCGAACTTGGATCTGGTATTTAGGAAACACCTGTTCTATCCATTGAACTACAGGGCCTTATCGAGTAATGGATGCAAATTTAAATAGATTTTCGACTTTTGTCAATCCAATCGGCTCCTTATTTCGTGCAATTTCTGGCCGATGGCTGCAACCCGTCTCTTCCAAATGGATTGGATTCCTGTACAACAGCCATTATTGGGAGGATTTTCAAGAAATGCGGCTCCGCTACTTCTGCGGATGTATAGAATCTGGGCGGTTTTCTTTCAGAGTGGGACTATGCATGGCATCACCGGGGCAGCGTATTCCTAGGTCAACCGAACAGCATGATTTCTCAGAGGAAGCTAGAATCTATGGTAAGAGGGCCCCACTGTCCAGGAACAGCAGGTGCTGGGTCATCGAATGGATCTTAAAAATGGGATGAACCGGATCGCCTACCTCCGGGGGATCAACATTTCCCGATCCAGAAGCGCTGGGCACTATGAATGGATGTAAATGATGGCCAGGGAGGAAAAAAGGGAACAAGAATCCCAACGCTAGTTCCCTAATTTTCTGGCCAAGGCATTCATATAAGTTTCCTTGTATTCGGAGATGTGCCCGAAATCCTCGTCATCCACGTCGATGTTACCGTCGGTGACTTCGCCGAGTACGAGCATGGGGACGCCTGTGCGCTCCATCAAGTCCTCGAAAGCATCTTGGTCGCGGGTACTCACGCTGACCACTACGCGACCGCCACTCTCGCCGAAAAGGAAAGCGTCTGGACGGATGCTATCGTCCAAAAGGATGTTGCACCCGCGATCGTTGGGGAATCCGCATTCCAGCAGGCAGATTGCGAGCCCACCTTCCGAGATGTCGTGCGCACTCTTGACGAGGTCTGCATGGATCGCCTTGCCAAGAGCTTTGCAGAGTGCAACTTCCTCTTCCAGGTTCACGTAGGGGGCAGGACTCAGCTTGACCTTGTGATAATGATAGAGGTATTCGGAACTATTGATGTCCTCCACGATATGCCCGAGGAGATAGATCAGATCTCCAGGATCGCGAAAGGCCATGCCCATCATCTGCTTCTCTGCGTCCTCCAGCAGACCCACCATGCCGATCGTCGGCGTCGGATCCACCGGGCCATCATCGTTGCTTTGGTTGTAAAAGGAGACATTCCCTCCGGTGACGGGTATTTTGAAGGCCAGGCAGGCAAGACGCATTCCTTCGATCGCGCCGGCAAATTGCCAATAGACTTCTGGGCGGTAGGGATTTCCGAAGTTCAGGCAGTTGGTCACACCCAAGGGTTCGCCTCCAGAGCAGGCAATGTTGCGTGCAGCCTCGGCTACGGCAAGGGCTGTGCCGGCCAGGGGGTCAGCCTTCACATACCGGCTGTTGCAGTCGGTGGTCACCGCCAATGCCTTCTTGGTGCCTTTGATGAGGACGACCGCTGCATCGCTCGGACGATTGGTGCTCATGTTGGCAGCTCCGACCATGCTGTCATACTGCTCGGTGATCCATCGCTTCGAGGCGATGGTCGGCAGGGCGCAGAGGTAGCTGAGAACTTGCCAGAGATGCTCAGGCAGGGCGATTTTGTCGATGTGATAGTCCTCAATCAGCTCCACGTATGCCGGAAGGTGCTGCTCGCGCTGATAGACCGGTGCCCCGCCTCCCAACACCAGTGGCTTGGCAGGCACGGATGCCGCCAATTCGCCGTCCATGTAGTAGTTCAGGACTCCAGTGTCAGTGACGACCCCGATCTGGACACAGTGCAGATCCCATTTCTCGAAGACCTCGACTGCATCTTTCTCCTTGCCTTTTTCCACCACGACCAGCATCCGTTCCTGGCTCTCGGAAAGCAAGATCTCCCAAGGCTTCATGTTTTCCTGTCGGGTGGGAACCTTGTCCAGCCAAACGTCCATGCCGGCATCGCCTTTTGCGCTCATTTCCGATGTGGAGCAGGTGATTCCTGCTGCCCCCATGTCCTGCATGCCTACCACGGCTCCAGACCGGATGAGTTCCAGGCTGGCCTCGAGTAGCAGTTTCTCCGTGAACGGGTCGCCGACCTGTACGCTGGGCAGATCCTTGATGGAGTCTTCATGAATGTCACCCGAGGCAAAAGTGGCTCCGTGGATGCCATCCTTGCCTGTCCGGGAACCGACGATGAAGACAGGGTTTCCCTGGCCTTTCGCAGTCGCCCTGGCGGTTTCGCCGACTTTCACGATGCCGACACTCATGGCATTCACCAGTGGATTGGTGTTGTAGCAGTCATCGAAATAGACCTCGCCCCCGACCGTGGGAACACCAAAAGCGTTTCCGTAATCGCCGATGCCCTTGACCACTCCCTTCAATAGATGTTTCGTTTTGGGCAAGTCCAGGTTGCCGAAGCGAAGCGAGTTCAGGCTGCAAATCGGACGCGCACCCATCGTGAAGATATCCCGATGGATTCCCCCCACCCCTGTCGCTGCCCCTTGGTAGGGCTCAATTGCACTTGGATGGTTGTGGCTCTCGATCTTGAAGGCCACGGCGAGCCCGTCCCCGATGTCCATCAAGCCTGCATTCTCCTCGCCTGCCCCCGCCAAAACCCGCACACCTTCCTTCGGAAGGCGTTTCAGCTGTAGGATGGAATTCTTGTAGGAACAATGCTCGCTCCACATGACGGAAAAAATGCTCAACTCTGTAAAATTGGGCGTCCGGCCCAGGATCTCGCAGATTTTCTTGAATTCTTCTTCCAGCAAGCCCAGTTTCCTGGCCTGCTCCAAGGTTGCCGGGCGATCGACGGTTTTCTGTTTTAGGGCCATGTATGACAATTTCGGAATGGGGTTGAAAATAAAGAGATGGCCAAAATTAGGAAAAACGTCGCATAATCGGAGGGTTCCATCGAAGCGAATTGGGGGCTCGCGTGATGGGGTTGGTGCCGAAGGACCTGTCGTCCAATGACCTCGATGATTAATGCTCAGGACTTCCCTGTTCCTGAACGAAGAAATTCTCTGCGTGGAAAGGCCTCAGTCTCGATACGACAATGCCATTGGGTTGGATGCCACGAAATCCCATCTTTCGCTGATCGATGAGTCCGGCAAGGCCATGGTCCTAGAACGACTGCGGGCACCCGCCAGGAGCCTCATGCTCAAATTGCAAAATGAGCTGACAAGGTTCGCGGCAGTCTTTTCTGGTTGCTGGGAATCTAATATGCTTCCGCTAGACTGGGCGATGACCATACATCTTCAGAAGATACTTCCCGAGGATGTCAAACTCCAGATTGACCGCATCGCCGACTTTCAAGGTTCGAAAATTGGTATGTTCGAAGGTGTATGGGATCACCGTCACGGAAAACTGTGCATCGTCACATGTGACCACGGTAAGACTGACACCATTGACACAGACAGACCCCTTGTCGACCAACAGATTCCTGAACTCGGAAGGAAACGCGAAATGGAAAAACCATGAGCCTTCCAGCAGTTCCACCTTCGTGACACGTGCCGTGGTATCCACATGGCCCTGAACGAAATGTCCGTCCATTCGCTGCCCAGCCTTCAGGCAGCGCTCGATGTTGATGATTCCGCCATCCTGCAATGTGCCTAGATTGGACTTTTTGAGTGTCTCGTCCACTGCCACCACGGCATACTCTTTCTCGCCGTGAGGGTCGTTTCTGAAAATCTCCACCACTGTCAGGCATACACCGTTATGGGCGATGCTTTGATCAACCTTGATCGGTTCGTCGAGGGAGGTGGAAATACGGAGTACGAGATTGCTGCCTTCGCTGATCCGTGAGACAAGCCGGCCTTCGCTTTCAATGATTCCTGTGAACATGGACTGGAGATGATTAGCGTAGCAAAGTGATAACGCCCGTTACCGGAGGGTGGGGGATGTAGCCGGGAAGATGATCCTCTGCATATCGGATCACGTAATAATAGACTCCGTCAGGTACGGGGTTGCCTTGGTTGTTCCTACCGTCCCAGAACCGGTCAGGATCGGAAAGGGAGTTCGTTGAAAAGATCATCCTGCCCCAGCGGTCATAGATCTGCACCAAGGTGACACGCAAGGAGCGATCCAGGACTGGGGAGAAATAGTCATTGATTCCATCACCGTTGGGGGAGAAGACATTTCCCAGCTCGAGTTTCGGGCAATTCTCGAAGCAGTAGATGCGCATCGGGCTTCTATTCCCGTTGGTATCGGTGGCGGTGATCCCGTAGCAGTCGGCAACTGTAGCGAGCCCATTAAAATTGTACGACGTGATGGCACTATCAACCTGCGCAATCACTTCATAGGTTCCCTGGCGATTGGTGGCGCGATAAAAGGTGAGGAAATCCAGATCGCCGCCGCAGGCACTGTCTGGATAGGTCCACGAGAAGCCAATGCTCAAGTTTACACAGCTTAGGCTCGTGTCAATGGACATCGTACTGATACAGGGCGGTTCCAAATCCTGTGGAATGGCGCAAATCTTCTGGGAGGCATTTCGTACTGAATCCGGAAGACCGATGCTGTCCAAGTATTCACCTTCGGAAACCACGACGTAGCAATAGTCATTGAAATTGGTCAGACCGTCATCCGAATATCTATGTACATGGGAGGTGGAACCAGCCACGGAATCGATTAGCACGTAGGGCATGGCAAATGAATCGGCACGGTAGATGTAATACTCCCGGTTGATCCACGGCACATACTCATTCCATACAAGGTTCAGCACCTTGTCTCCCGGGGTGATTTGCAGATAGATGCTGGAACCATGGTTGCCAGCCACGATCAGCTGATCGTTCGAGTCATAAAGATCCACACGGTAGCGATAGCCTTTTGCCACCGTGTTCAGGCCGGTGTCACGGTAGGTGGTATCGTGGAAGGGCAGCCCCGTGGCGATGGTCGTCCAGTTGGTGATTCCGGTGATGTCTGCGGATCGAAGGAGGTGATAGGTGTAGGGTTGAGGGAAAATGGGATCCACACTGTCCGGCTGCGACCATTCGACTTGGATTTCGCCGACCGCAGAGTCAGTTACGGCGACGCTGTCTTTCAGCAGTAGCGGGAAATCTTTCCTGATCTGCTTGCAGACCACCTCCGTGGCGCAGGAGCGGAGCCCTTCGTCAAACATGGCTCTGACGAGGTAGCAGTACTCCACGCCGTAATCGAACCCGAGCCCGCCATTGTCATCGACAAAGGTTGTATTGGAGCGTCCCAAATTGGTTCCGATCAATTGCCAGCCTGCTGCAGCTGGATCACTGCTGCAGCATATAGTGTCTTCAGTCCAGGCTCCTCCTCCACGGTTCCGGTAGATTTGATAGCCAAGCGTACTGTCACAGGCGTGGGGGTTCCAGTTCAAGATGAAATTACGATTGGCCGACGTCACCACAAGGCCATCCAAAGGGCGGGGGATCACCCTGATGCGTGTGATCAGGTTGGCACTCAGCATTTGGTTGGATTGCCAATATGAAAGGTTGTCGTGCGCATAGAAGTCCACCTGGTAGAATGCAGCTCGGATATGGTCACATTGTGTGGCCCAAGTGAACCTGCCTTTGACCGTGTTATCGGAGGCAATCGGAAAATCAGGGGGAAACTGAGTTCCAGGCGGATCCGTGATGGTGATTTGTGCGGGACTTACGGATACGGCAAAAGGACCATTGAATTGTTGTCCATTGTTGTCCAGGTAGAAATAAATGCTGTCTCCGGGCGGGGAAACCGAAGAGAAGAAGTTCGGGTCGTATACCTGGAAGTCGAATTTTACAGTGTCTCCAGCATAGACGCAGATTTCATCAGGAGCCTCAATGACCGGTGGATCGTTGTCACATGGGTTCACGAAAATCGCCATGTCACGGTAGGAAAATCCGATCATCACCCCATCCCGATACTCTTCGATCACATAGGCGATGTTATAGGTTCCGGCACTCATCGGGGTGTTCCATCTGATGAGTCCAGTGTAGGCATCTATGGAGAGGGGGCCATTGGATCCAATGGCATCGGGCATCACGAAACCAGTGCAGACGATCGGTGAAGGGATGGATGGCGGGTCATATTGCCTGCAATTGACGAACTTGTAGGCGAGGGAATCGCCGTCCGGGTCGTAACCACCGGGATTGTGGGTCCAGAGTTTGCCCGTACAGGCCTCATCGATCGGGTGATTCAGGAATTGTGGTGAATTTTGGTCGCCAAGGTATTGGTTGATAAGGATGGTCGATTCTATGAAAAACGCTTGGTTTCCGGAATTGCCCATGTTCTTGACCTCATTGATCCGGGCTACATCATAGTACCGGACCAGGTAGTATCCTGGGCCCGGCATGGTGTAATTGGTTCGATAGATGTTCTTCTTCACTGTCCCGATGATGTATTCCCCCATTTGGATGTTCGGGCACGTCACATTGGAAAAAAGGGGATCCACATTGAAGGGGCCGTTTTGCCGAGGAACCTTGGTGATATCAGCAACTTTTACAGAGCCCGTCGAATTCCAGATCTCAAGGTCTATGCTGCAACGGTCCACGAATGCCTCTGATGGATCCGTGAAGGTGGTGACAATGATTTCGACCCGGTTCGATCCCAGGTAGCGATAGGTGATGTCTCCTGCAAGGTTGTGCGAGGCTCCCACCCATGAAAACCCCAGGACTAGGATGATTATTGATATCCCTAATCGGCCAAGTGATAATGGAGAGGAGAATTTGATAGAGACCATGTTGCGATATAACGGAGAGAAACGCACGGATGTTTCGGGCTGAGGATTCAAAAAAATCCGTCATGGATGTAGGCAAAAATATACAGCAAAAGGCCAAACGGCGGAAAATTTCCTTGGCCCCGAAAGAAATCTTATACAAATTTACTTTGTGTGTTCTCATTTATCAAAATCAAAACGTATTTTTGCGTCCCGGATTTGAAAAAGGGGACGTTCACATGGTTCAGGCGGTGGTGCCAGATATGATTGAAGGTACAGCCGCTCTGAGGAACTGAGATGAACTTCCTTGGAAAGGCTCCGGAAATTGAGGTATTTGCACCCCGTATTTACATAGAGTTTGAAGCATTTTAGATGAATACGCTTAGTTACAAGACACAGTACGCGAAACCACAGAACGTGGAAAAGCAGTGGCTGATCATAGATGCCGAAGGCCAAGTCCTCGGACGCCTCTGCAGCCAGATCGCCTTTATCTTGCGTGGAAAGCACAAGCCCTCCTTCAGTCCCCATGTGGACTGCGGAGACAATGTCATCGTGATCAATGCGGAGAAGATTCGCCTGACGGGCAGGAAGTGGACTGACAAGGAGCACGTGTGGTACACTGGCTATCCAGGCGGACAGCGGTCATTGACGATGAAGGAGGTGATGGCACGCGATCCACGCCGCCCTGTCGAGCTTGCAGTGAAGCGGATGCTGCCGAAGACGAAACTTGGCAATGAGATTTACCGCCATCTGCACGTCTATGCAGGTGTTGACCATGGCCATGATGCCCAGAACCCAGTCCTGTTCAAATTGAAATTCGATTCGAAAGCATAAGCATATTATGGATACGATTGTCAAAGTGGGTAGAAGGAAAACATCGGTGGCACGGTGTTTCTTCAGATCCCCAAAAGTAGCCGGTGGTGGGAAGATCGTGGTGAATGATCGTCCGATGGAAGTCTTCTTCCCGGTTGATATTCTTCAAATCAAGGTCTTGCAGCCATTTGATGTGCTGAACTTGAATGCCAGCGACTATGACATTCTTGTGAATGTGAAGGGTGGCGGCATCACGGGACAAGCAGAGGCAATAAGGATGGGCTTTTCCCGTGTCCTCGTGGAAATGAACGAGGAAAACAAAAAGCCGCTCCGCTCCGCTGGGTTCATAACACGTGACTCCCGTATGGTCGAGCGTAAGAAGCCGGGTCAGCCTAAAGCCCGCAAAAAGACACAGTTCTCCAAACGTTAACTCCGGACACCTGAAATTATGGCAGAAATTACATACAATGATCTTTTGGAGGCAGGTGTCCACTTTGGTCACTTGACCCGCAAGTGGAACCCTGCGATGGCTCCGTATATCTTCATGGAGCGCAACGGGATTCACGTCATCGACTTGAACAAGACGCACAAGATGCTCGAAGAGGCCCTAAAGGTCGTTCGTCAGCTCTCTGCCTCAGGTCGCAAGATTCTCTTTGTCGCCACTAAGAAGCAAGCGAAAGACATCGTCGCAGCAGAAGCGATCCGCGTCAACATGCCTTTTGTGACTGAGCGTTGGCTGGGTGGCATGCTGACCAACTTCGCCACCGTCCGTAAATCCATCAAGAAGATGGGTGCCATAGAGAGGATGGAGACAGACGGCACCTTCGAGCGCATGAGTAAGAAGGAGCGGCTGATGAAGAGCCGCGAAAAGGCCAAGCTGGAGAAGTTCTTCAAAGGCATTTCCGCACTGAACCGGCTCCCTTCCGCGATCTTCATCGTGGACATCAAAAAAGAACACATCGCCGTTTCCGAGGCCAAAAAGTTAAATATTCCCACCTTTGCTATGGTGGACACGAACAGCAACCCCAATCAGGTGGACTTCCCGATCCCCGCCAATGACGATGCTGCAAAGTCCATCCAGTTGATCGTTCGTGCGATTTGCGAGGCAATCAACGATGGTCTTGACGAGCGGAAGAAGAAGCGCGAGGAAGACCGTATCTCCGAGGAGGCCGATCATCAGAGAAGCATCGAGGAGGAGGGCGAAGAAGATTGATCGTCATTCGAGGGCTATCGGTTCCGGAATTTTCGGGTCGCTATGGTAGTCCAACCTGAGAACCGCCCAATACATCCTAGATATCGGAAGGGGGAGAACTCGTATGGGTTCTCCCTTTTTGTGCTTGATTTCTCGATTAGGGGATTTTCAGGACTGCCAAGTCTTGCAGTCCTGAGAATAGGCAAATCCTGATTAAGTTTGTCCCATGTCAAAGCAGAAACCTTCCATCCCGCAAGGAACGCGCGATTTTGGCCCCATCGAGATGTTGGGGCGAGAGTACATTTTTGATACCTTGCGGCAGGTATTCAAGCGCTACGGTTACCAGCCCATCGAGACTCCGAGCATCGAGCAGCTGGACGTTCTCACCGGGAAGTACGGCGAAGAGGGCGATCGTCTCATCTTCAAGATTCTCAACTCGGGTGACTACCTGGGCAAGCCACTCGAGAAGGGTTTCGACTTCCATCAGGCCGGAGCCTCCCTCAAGCTCCTGCCGCTCATTAGCGAGAAAGCCCTCCGCTATGACCTGACGGTACCCTTTGCACGGTATGTGGTCATGAACCATCACCTGCTTCAGTTCCCCTTCAAACGTTACCAGATCCAGCCTGTTTGGCGTGCAGACAAGCCCCAGAAGGGTCGCTACCGCGAATTTTACCAATGCGACGTGGATGTCGTCGGGGCCAATGGCTTGCTGAGCGAGTTGGAGCTCGTGCGCATCTGTGATGCGGGTTTCCATGAACTGGGGCTGAGTGGGGTGACTTTGCGCATCAATCACCGCAAGCTGCTGGAGGGAATTGCCGTCCACTTCGGTGCAGGCGACCGGTTTGTGGAGTTCATCACCATCCTCGACAAGATGGACAAGGTGGGGGAGGATGGCGTCTTCAAGGAATGGGAAGAAAGGGGCTTCTCCGTGAATCCAGAGGGTTTACAGGCTCTCAAGTCCATCACCCGGGCTCCTGTAAAGGATGCATTTCACCAGTTGAAGGCCTTGCTGGGGGCAGAGAACCCGATCGGCCAAAGGGGTGTCGAGGAATTGGAAACCTTGTTCAGGCTGGTCGGGTTGCGGGCAACCGTCAGCATCGAACCGGTACTGGACATCTTTCTGGCGCGCGGTCTGGGATACTATACGGGCACCATCTTCGAAGCTGGAACCCACGACTTTCGGGGAAGCATCCTTGGAGGCGGTCGATATGACAACCTCACCGGCGTCTTCGGGATGGAGGGCTTGTCTGGAGTGGGGGTTTCCTTCGGTGCGGATCGGATCTTTGACCTTCTGGTGGCGCGTGGCATACTCACCAATCGGTCACGGAGCGGGAATCGGATCCTGCTCATCAATTTTGGTGGCAGGGGAATGGAGCGTTCCGTGGAGCTGTGGATGGATTTGATTGCGGCCGGTGTTTCGGCAGAGATGTATCCTGAGCCTGTAAAGCTTCCCAAGCAGTTCAAATACGCCGATCAAGCAGGATTTTCCTACGTGATTGCGATGGGTGAACAGGAGGTAGATGCTGGAACCTTCAATTTCAAGGTTCTCGCCACCGGGCATCAGGAATCAGTCCAGCTTTCATCGGCAATGGCTTTTTTGTCGTCATTTCTCAAGACCGGCACAGACGATAAAAACACGACCAGATGAACGGTGCCTTCCAGATTTCTTCTTCGGCGATTACGCTGGAGGAGATTGACCGATTGATCAATGACCCCAGCATCGTCGTATCACTGGCTGACTCCGCGACTGGGGCGATCGGCCGCTGCCGGGCGTACCTGGACCAGAAGATGTCCGGCAACACGGAAGCGATCTATGGGATCAACACCGGATTCGGAGCTTTGCGTGACAAGCGCATTGGCCCGGAACATCTCGAGGAACTACAGTACAATCTGATCCGCTCCCATGCTTGTGGTGCGGGCGCAGAGGTACCTGCTGAGATCGTGCGGCTGATGCTCCTGCTCAAGGCCCGCTCGCTGGCATACGGGCACTCAGGTGTACAGGTCGAAACAGTGCATCGCCTTCTGGATTTCTATAACCATGGGATCCTTCCAGTGGTTTACACCCAAGGTTCCCTTGGAGCATCTGGGGATCTCGCGCCGTTGGCGCATCTCTGCCTGCCCCTGGTCGGGGAGGGCGAGGTGAGAATCAAGGGGCACCGGATGCCTGCATCTCAGATGCTGAAGGAGCGGGGTTGGGCTCCGATTCGACTTCAATCGAAGGAAGCCTTGGCTCTCCTGAATGGTACGCAGTTCATGTTGGCTTATGGAATGCACATCCTGATGCGAGGGCGGCGCATCGCCGACATCGCCGACCAAATCGCCGCCTTGAGCCTCGACGCGTTTGATGGCCGGCTGGATCCGTTTCACCATCGGTTGCACGATATTCGTCCGCATACGGGACAGGTACGTGTCGCTTCGAATGTGAGAAAGTGCCTGGAGGGCTCCGAAATCACTCAACGAAAGAAGGTGGACGTTCAGGATCCCTATTCCTTCCGATGCGTGCCACAGGTGCATGGAGCGAGCAGGGATGCCTTGGCCTACTGCACACAGACATTCCTCACTGAAATGAACAGCACCACCGACAATCCAAACATCTTCGTCGAGGAAAACCTGATCCTTAGTGGTGGCAATTTTCATGGACAGCCCCTTGCGATGGCCCTCGATCTGCTGTCGATTGCCTTGGCAGAGTGGGGATCCATCTCCGAAAGACGGCTGTTTCAGTTGCTTGCTGGAACGAGGGGACTGCCCGCGTTTCTCGCGGTCAATCCCGGGCTCGAATCGGGACTGATGATCACCCAGTACACTTCGGCGGCGATTGTCAGTCAGAACAAGCAGCTTTGCACACCTGCCGTCATCGACACGATTCCGAGCTCCAATGGACAAGAAGACCATGTGAGCATGGGGGCAAATGCAGCAGTGAAATGCCTTCAAATCTGCGACAACCTCTTTACGATTCTCGGAATCGAGCTGATCGCAGCCTCGCAAGCGATGTGGTTTCGGCGCCCATTGAAAACAAGCCCCCACCTGGAGGAGGTGCTCGTCCGATTCAGGAATGAGGTCAAGCCGCTCGTTTCCGACCGGATCATGCAACCGGACATTGAAAGCGCTGCGGACTTTGTCAAGTACTGGATTCCCCTTCGGTTCGTGTAGCCTGCCATCCAGCATCTGAATTTTGGACAACTCCTTCGGGATTTGCTGGTGTTTGCCGATTTCTGTGCTTGGCTCAGACTACAAGGGAAGGGATTTGGGCTACGCTAGACTTGGCCTGCTCCAATCCCTTTTTTCGTTCTTCGCCTGCAGCCATCCAGAATTGGAGCCCAGGTGTCCGGTCTCCCGGATGCAATGGGAAGGCCGCATCCCAGGCATGGAATGCGGCCAGCAGCAAATCATAGAGCCCTCCCCCCAATTCCTCAAGTCACATTTGTTCCCTTCAAACCTAGCATCTAATTTTGGGATCGATTGGGTTTCTGCAGCTTTGAGGCGAAGGGGGAAGGGTTTTCTCCCAAAACACCTCGAAATGACTCGCTCCCGATCAAGAAGTTCTTAATTTTACACCCATGACGCTAGGATACGTATTGATTATCATCGGGCTTGCCCTCTTCACGCTCCTCACCTGTGCTGCTTATGCCGTGTATGCCGAGCGCAGGGTTTGTGCTTTCATTCAGCAGCGGGTGGGCCCAAACAGGGTAGGCCCATGGGGCTTGCTGCAACCACTGGCAGACGTGGTCAAACTTCTGCTCAAGGAAGACATCGTCCCTACCGTTGGAGACAAGTTCATCCATTTCCTGAGCCCGGTCATTTCGGTCACGATCGCGCTGACAGCCTTTGCGGTGATTCCTTTCGGGACAGACGGAACCACGGTGATCGCGATTGCAAATGTGAACATCGGGGTTCTTTATGTCTTGGCACTGACATCCATCGCAGTGTATGGGATCACCTTGGCAGGATGGAGTTCCAATAGCAAGTACGCCCTGATGGGCGGCCTTCGTAGTTCTGCCCAAATGATCAGCTACGAGCTTTCGATGGGTTTGTCCGTCGTCAGTTGCGTATTGCTGACGAATGTCCTTGCAAACCCCGGACAGGTGGGTGCAGGTTACCTCAGCCTGTCCACCATCGTGAACACCCAAGCCGAGACTGGACTATGGAACTGTTTCATCAATCCCGTTGGATTTTTGATCTTCGTGACCTGTTCGTTTGCTGAAACCAATCGGACGCCATTCGATCTCGTGGAGGCGGAGCAGGAACTCGTCGGCGGTTTCCACACAGAATACAGTTCCATGAAATTCGCCACCTTCTTCTTGGCGGAATACCTGAACGTGATCATAGCCTCGATGTTCATCACTACATTGTTTCTGGCTGGATACCATGGGCCGATGGAACAAACTCTGGGTGTGGCAACTTGGGGAGCACCCGCCCAAGTCCTGTGGAGTCTGGGTTGGTTCATCGGAAAAACATTCTTCTTGGTGTTCGTGTTTATTTGGGTAAGGTGGACATTGCCGAGATTCAAGTACAATCAGCTGATGAGCATCGGGTGGAAGAGCTTCCTTCCAGTTGCACTGTTGAACCTGATGGTCTTGGCGTTTGTCGGTTATTTGCTTAAAGTGTTCTAAGCATACAACCCTGAACCAGAGATGTGCGTTATGATAGGAAAACATTGGCATCATGGATTCTAATTTCTCAGACCGGGTCAAGGATGTGATCTCCTACAGCAGGGAGGAAGCTTTGCGTTTAGGTCATGACTACATCGGGCCTGAACACCTCCTGCTGGGGTTGATTCGTGAAGGGGAAGGTAAAGCGATCAAGATTTTGGTGCAGCAGCTCGGCGTGGATCTAAACAAGCTCCGCAAAAGCATCGAGAATGCGATCAAAGGCTCGATCACCGTCATCAACCTGAACAACCTTCCACTGACACGTCAAGCCGAGAAAGTGCTGAAAATCACTTACCTGGAGGCCAAGCTGGACAACAGCACCCTCATTGGGACCGAACATTTGTTGCTTTCCATCCTGCGGGAAGACAGCAATGTCGCAGCGCAAATCCTATCCAAATTCGGTGTGACTTACGATATCTTCCGCACCGAACTCGAAGAAAAAGAAGACCTCTCACCATCCTCCAGTTCCAATACCCCAAAAATGGCAATGACCAACGAACCTGTCGACCCGCAAGAACCCGGTGCCGGCGATCGCCCCAAGCGCACGTCCAAGTCCAAGACCCCTGTGTTGGATAACTTCGGACGCGACCTCACGGCAATGGCCGAGGAGAACAAGCTCGATCCGATCGTCGGGCGTGAAAAGGAAATCGAACGGGTGGCGCAGATCCTGAGCCGCCGAAAGAAAAACAATCCCGTACTCATCGGGGAACCTGGTGTGGGGAAGACCGCAATCGCCGAAGGCTTGGCCCTGCGCATCGTGCAGCGCAAGGTGAGTCGGGTGCTCTTCAACAAGCGTATCGTCACCTTGGACATTGCCTCCCTGGTTGCCGGCACCAAATACCGCGGTCAATTTGAGGAAAGGATGAAAGCAGTGATGGCAGAGCTGGAGAAAACGCCGGATGTCATCCTCTTCATCGATGAACTGCATACGATCGTAGGTGCAGGCGGTGCTTCGGGCTCGCTGGATGCTTCCAATATCTTCAAGCCCGCCCTGAGTCGTGGAGAAATCCAATGCATAGGTGCCACGACCCTGGACGAATACCGTCAGTACATTGAAAAGGACGGTGCCCTAGAGCGTCGTTTCCAGAAGGTGATCGTGGAACCGACTTCACCGGACGAGACGATCCAAATCCTGAACAACATCAAGGAAAAATACGAGGATCACCACAATGTCAACTATACGGAGGATGCCATCAAGGCCTGCGTAAGCCTCAGCGAGCGCTACATCAGCGACCGGCATTTTCCTGACAAGGCGATCGACGTACTCGATGAGGCCGGAAGCCGGGTGCATATCAATAACATCTCTGTTCCCAAAACCGTTCTCGATCTCGAGGCGCGGATCGAGGAGGTGCGGGTCACCAAGAACAAGGTGGTCAAAAGCCAGAAGTACGAGGAAGCCGCGCGGCTCCGCGACCAGGAAAAGAAGCTGATAGAGGATCTCGAGAGAGCCAAGATTCAGTGGGAGGAAGAATCCAAGATCAAGCGTTATTCGGTCTCCGAGGACGATGTGGCAGATGTGGTGTCAATGATGACCGGGATTCCAGTCACCAAGGTGGCCGCCGGGGAGGCGAGCAAACTTGTCCAGATGGAAGACGAACTGAAGTCGGTGATCATCGGCCAGAATGATGCGATCCAGAAACTGGTACGTGCCATCAAGCGTTCGCGTTTGGGCTTGAAGGATCCGAACAAGCCGATCGGTTCCTTCCTCTTCCTGGGTCCCACAGGCGTAGGAAAGACGGAAATGGCCAAGGCACTCGCACGGTACCTCTTCGATACCGAGGAGGCGCTCATTCGCATAGACATGAGCGAGTACATGGAAAAGTTCACGGTTTCCCGCCTCGTGGGAGCCCCTCCAGGATATGTCGGTTATGAGGAGGGCGGTCAGCTCACCGAAAAGGTGCGCCGCAAGCCATATTGCGTGATATTGCTCGATGAGATCGAGAAGGCTCACCCTGACGTCTTCAACATCCTGCTTCAAGTTCTGGATGATGGCATTTTGACGGACGGCCTCGGGCGTCGGGTGGATTTCAAGAACACGATTATCATCATGACCTCCAACGTCGGGGCACGTGAGGTGAAGGACTTCGGTTCGGGAGTTGGCTTCAAGTCCAGCGCCACCCAGAACGCTGACAAGACCAAGAGCTTGATCGAAGGCGCATTGAAGCGGGTTTTCCGTCCAGAATTCCTGAACCGTGTGGACGATGTCGTGTTCTTCCAGCCACTCGAAAAAGAGCATATCTTCCAGATCATCGACCTCCAATTGTCCAAGGTCTTCAAGCGAATCAATTCGATGGGCTATCATGTGAAGCTCACGGAAAAGGCCAAGGGTTACATCGCCGACAAAGGTTTCGATCAGCAATTCGGGGCAAGGCCGCTCAACCGTGCCATCCAGAAATACCTGGAGGATCCGATCGCGGACGAAATCCTCAAGGGACTGACCGAGGACGACACCATCATTGCCGACTTCGAGGAGAAGAGTGCCGAGATCAAGATCAAAGTCAAGAAAGGCAAGGTCAAGAAAGGCAAGACGGAGGACGAGGTTACAAACAAGGAAGAAGGAGGGGAATGACCCCGCTTCAAATAGAATAGCAAATAAATACCCTCCCCTCGGAGGGTGTTTTTTTGCTAGGAATGCGTTACTTTGACCCTGAATCTTGCCATTGATAGTATGAAGAAGAACCTGATCTTGGTTGCCTTATTGTTCGTCGGAAGCTTGACGTATGCCCAGCTCAAGACCTTCACCGTCGAAGAATCCGTGCTACAGGAGCGAACCCTTCAGCCCCAGCGCGTTCAGCAGCTGAGCTGGATTCCGGGGACGGAGAAGTTTGCCTATGTGAAGCAGGTGGATGGCGAGTGGATGCTGATGGCTGGCGAGGCGGCAAATCCCAGGCGTGAGGTTCTATGCAGTCTCAGGGAATTCAACCAAGGTTTGCAGGCCGTCGGAATGGCGGAGAAAACAGGATTCCCCGCCTTTCGGCTCATCTCGGCGACATCATACAGGTTCATGAATGAAGGCACCCTCTGCAGTTTCGACTGGGTGACCAAGAAGGTGACGACGCTGACCACCTACAAGGTGGAAGGGGAGAATGTGGACATCAGTGCCCAGCATGGCATCGCATACACCATCCAGCAAAACCTGTTCATTTCCCTCCCCGGTAAGCCGGATGTGAACATCTCCAATGAAAGCAACCATGACATTCGCCATGGGGAGGCGGCTCACCGCTTCGAGTTTGGCATTACAAAGGGCACATTCTGGAGCCCCAACGGGGATCAAATTGCTTTCTACCGGGTGGACGAGTCCATGGTGACCAATTATCCCCTCTTCAATCTCCACGCCAAGCCCGCCAGCCCCGAGGTGATCAAGTACCCATTCGCAGGGGCCAAGAGCCACCATGCCACCATCGGGATTTACAATACGGCCACTGGCAAGACCACCTACCTCCAAACCACCGGCGACCCCGAGCACTACCTCACCAACGTCACCTGGAGCCCCGATCAAAAGAGCATCTATGTCGCCGAGCTTAACCGCGACCAAAATCAAATGTCCCTCAACCGGTACAATGCCGAAACGGGTGCTTTGGATAAAACACTTTTCGAGGAATCCGACGACAAATGGGTGGAGCCGAAACTGGGCCCGCAGTGGATCCCGGGTCATCCCGACCTGTTCATCTGGGCTTCCCAGCGTGACGGGATGAAACATCTTTACCTGTACAAGACCGATGGCAGCCTTGTGGGGCAGATTACCAAGAGTGCAGACTGGATGGTGACGGACATACTCGGCTACGATGCGAAGGGGAAGACCGTGTATGTCACAGTCACTGGAAATTATGGGGCTGATCGCCTGCCGATGGCATTTGACCTCAGGTCAATGACAGTCACCAGGATTGCACTGGAATCTGGCAACCATGCTTGCATGCTAAGTCCAAGCGGTACCCACATCATAGATGCATACAGTAGCGTGGACGTACCCTGCCTTACCACTATCCGTGAAACCAAGAAAGGCCGCGTCCTGCAGGAGTTGCTCAATGCCCCTGATCCGCTGAAGGACTATGCCATCAGTAAGCCCAAGCTCTTCACGATCAAGGCTGCGGACGGCAAGACCGACCTCACTTGCCGAATGATCGCGCCTATCAATTTCAAGGAAGGACAGGCCTATCCCGTCCTCGTGTACGTGTACAACGGCCCCGGCGTGCAATTGATCACGAACACGTACGGTGCAGGGGCGCCACTCTGGATGCAGTACGCCGCGCAGCAGGGCTATTATGTCTTCTCGGTCGATGGCCGGGGGTCGGCATTTCGTGGAAAGGCCTTCGAGCAGGCGATCTTCCGCGACCTCGGAACCGCTGAAATCGCAGACCAGCTCCAAGGCATCGAATACCTCAAGAGCCTGCCCTCCGTGGACAAGAATCGGATGGTCGTCCATGGCTGGAGCTATGGAGGATTCATGGCCACCAGCCTGATGCTGCGCGCACCAGGCACCTTCCGTGCGGGTGTTGCAGGTGGCCCTGTCATCGACTGGGGCATGTACGAGGTCATGTATACCGAACGCTACATGGACACCCCCGAGACCAACAAGGCCGGCTACGAGAACAGCCTAGTGACGAAATACATCAAAAACCTGAAGGACAAGCTCATGCTCATCCACTGCACCAATGATGACGTGGTCGTCTGGCAACATAGCCTGTACTTCCTTGAAAAAGCCATCGACGACGGCATTCAGGTGGACTACTTCGTCTATCCAAACCATCCGCACAATGTACGCGGCAAGGATCGGGCACATTTGATGCGGAAGGTCCTGGATTACTTGATGGAGAACAACGACTGATCCGCCGTCCCTTGAAAATCACCCCATTCGGTGATGACCAACATGAGGTGAACAGGTTCGAGGCCGCAAAGCGCCCCAAGAACCCATGACTTGGGTCAAGATGGCGCGATTCGGCCCATCCATCATTTTAATTCAAGCTAAATTCCCTGTCCCTGCGTATTTTTGCAGCCCGAATGGAAGTTTCCAAGATCATAGAAGCCCTGATATTTGCATCAGAAGGTGCCATGAAGCCGAGTCAGATCACGGAATTATTCCAGAGCGAGGACTTCCTCGGGATCGAATTCAACGAGGAGATTCTGGCGGATGCCCTCTCGCAGATCATGCTCAAGTATCGGGACGATCTTTTCGTATTCGAGCTGCGGCAGATCGACGGGGGCTACCAGTTCTTTACCAAGAAGGACTATTATCCATTTGTGAAACATGCGGCACTCGCCAAGAGTACGCGTCGTATGTCGCGGGCTAGCCTGGAGACCTTGTCGATCATCGCCTATAAGCAGCCGATCACCAAGACGGAGATCGAGCATATCAGGGGTGTGAACTGCGACTATGCTGTGAGCAAGCTCCTGGAAAAGAACCTCATCGAGATTCGCGGACGGGCGGAGGTGGCCGGAAGGCCGTTGATTTATGGCACCACCGCCTTTTTCATGGAATACTTCGCATTGAATGACCTGAAGGATCTCCCAAGGCTCGACGAATTGAATTCCGAGGAAAGGGAAATTCAGGCCGCGTTCAAGGTCTATGATGATGAAGAAGACCAGGAACTCAATCCGATGGAGAGTTTGGAATTGGAGGACGATCAGCGGAGGTTGGAAGCGATAGGAAGAGACGACGCGCCCGCAGGGGACGAAGAAGCTGTCTTCCATCGTCTGGAAGGGGAATTTGCCATCAAAGATTCGGAGGAAGAATAAGTGGACGAGAACACGAAGAAGGAAACTGCGCCGAAGCCGCGCACCAAGAAGAATCCTGAAAACGCCGAAGGAAATGAAGCCCCCAAGGTGGTGAAGGCCAAAGGTGCTGCCAAGGATCCGGTGGCCGCCCCGGCAAAGAAGTCCGTAAAAAAGGCAATCCCCCCGTCTGAATCCCCTCCCCCCGTCGGGCGGGCCAGAAGGCAATCGACAAAGGTTTCAGAGGAACCCGCCGCTGAAACCCCGGCACTTTCAACAAGCGTCAAGAAAGCGACTCCGAAAAAATCCGAGGCCACCGAATCGACCCTCGTCAAGGCCAGAAAGAAGCCTGCCGCTAAACCGGCAGTGGTACAAGAGCCCGTGAAGGCTGCCGAAGAAGTATCGGGCAAGAGAGTGAAGCCTTCCACAACGGAGGAAATCCCGGACAAGCCCGACTCCGCTACAGACTCCAAGTCCGAGGCTCCAGCGGAAAGGAAGCCCAAGTCCAAGAAGTGTAAACCCGCAGATGTCGTCGTCGAACCACCGACTACGGTAGAACCGCCCAAAAAAGTACGCACCAAGCCAAGAAGGCGTGAACTGAAACGGATGGGGTTGCTCAAACCGAAGGAGAACAAGAAACAGAAAAAGGCCGATGCCCTGCGTATTCAGTCCCTAGGCAAGCAGGACAGCCTGGTTTCCTCGGAGCCTCCCAAGCAGAAAAATCCCGGTCTGGACACCCAGAATCCGCAAGGCACTCCCGGAAGCCAAGGGAAACCGCAGATTAAGGGCAAGCCAATCAAGAGCAAGCCGATTCCTGAGGCGTTCGAGGCATTCAAGAAGCCACTCAATGAGAAACTTGAGCGTAAAAAGGATCGGAAGATCCAGCGCAACCTGGAGGAAGAACGAAAGATCGATCAAAGCCATGGGCTCTTCGAAGAGCCGATTCGCCTGAATCGGTATGTGGCCTTGTGCGGAATTTGTTCACGACGCGATGCCGATGCCCTCATCGTTGCGGGTAAGGTGAAAGTGAATGGGAGGATCGTGAAGGAAATGGGATTCAAGGTACAGCCCGGCAAAGACAAGGTCGCCTATCAAGACCGTGAAATTCGCATCAAGGTCTTTGTGTACCTGCTCATGAACAAGCCTAAGAACCGCATCACCACCACGGAGGATGAACGTGGCCGCGACACGGTCATGGAGATCGCTGAACGCTATACCAAGGTACGAGTCTATCCAGTGGGGCGGTTGGACCGCAACACCACAGGACTCCTGCTGCTCACGAACGATGGCGATCTCACGCAGAAACTGACACACCCGAGAAGCAAGTTCCCGAAGCTCTACCACGTCCGCCTTGACAAGGAAATCAACCAGGCGGATCTCGGAGCCTTGAAAACTGGCTTCGATCTCGAGGACGGCTTCATCAAGGCAGACAAAGTGGAACTGATGGACGACGGAAACCCGAATGAGATCTTGGTCCAGATCCATTCCGGTGCAAACCATGTCGTGAAGCGGATGATGGCCCACCTTGGTTATGAGGTGATCGCTCTGGATCGCATCCAATTTGGCCCGCTGAACAAGAAGGGGCTTCCGAGAGGCACCTGTCGGCTATTGACGGAAAAGGAAATCGGCTTTCTCAAGATGCTTTAGAGAAGGGGGAAAATCTTTGAACCAACCAAGTAGTGCCGCACCCAGCAATTATGGCCGATCGGGAAAAAAGATCAATGAAGCACATCTTAGCCGATCCCGGGTCGTGTAATGCAAGACAGGAAATGAACATGGTGAATACCAAAGAAAATCGTTTCATTGCAAACGATTGCATGGGAAAGACGATTTCGCCAATTTTTTCCAATATCTTTGCGAATAGAAAAGATCAAGCTAACTTGAGCGCTCAATTTTAAAATCCGTGAAGACGGCTTCATTTTCTTCCCCAGCAAAGTTTTCTGATTTCAGTCATAATATTTGTAGAGTAATAGCGTGATATGAATACTGTTAGTTCAGGTGCCGGAGATAGCGGCGTCACAATCAAAAAAAGCAACCCTCTTAAGGCGTGGTTTCCAGCACTCGTCATCGTACTATGCTTGACCGTCGCCTTTCTGGTGTTCTATTTTGTCTTCGGTTCACCCGACAACTTCGAGGGAGGCGACCCCGTCAAGGGACATCCCATCGATGGCAACCTGCAAGGTACCATCTACAAAGGTGGGGTTGTGGTACCGATCGGCATGGCTTTGTTTCTGATGGTGTGGGTGTTCTTCATTGAGCGCCTGATCTCCGTCTTCTTCCTGGCCAAAGGCACGAGTTCGGTGGACGTATTTGTACAGCGCATCCGCATGGCGCTTCGCGACAGGGACATAGAGGGGGCTCTTCAGGCTTGCGACAGGCAAAAGGGTTCCGTGGCGAACGTCGTGAAGGCCGGACTCATCAAGTACAAAGATGTGGAAGCACACCCTTTGCAGGACAAGGAGACCAATCGTGAGGCCATTCAGAAGGAGCTTGAGGAAGCCACGACATTGGAACTCCCGATGCTGGAGCGCAACCTTCCGATCATTGCCACGATCGCATCGATCGGGGTGCTCGTGGGTCTATTTGGTACCGTTCTGGGGATGATCAAGGCCTTCTCCGCCTTGGCGACAGCAGGAGCGCCTGACGCCACCGCGCTCGCCACAGGTATCTCAGAGGCCCTGGTGAATACCGCCATCGGGATCATGACCTCGGCCTTGGCCATTATTTTCTACAACTTCTTCACGGTTCAGATTGACTCGCTCACTTATCAGATCGACGAAGCTGGCTACAGCATCGTGCAGACCTACGAGACGTTGCGCTGATTTTCAAGGGGACACCTTTGATAGAATCGTGCAGTCCCCGAGGTTGTAATCAATAAAATATGGTCTCATGCCGAAGGTAAAACCAAAAAGGAAAAACCCGTCGATCGACATGACCGCGATGGTGGATGTCGCATTCCTTCTTCTTACCTTCTTCATCTTGACGACGAAGTTTAGGGCAGAAGATCGGGTCGTGGTCGACACCCCGAGTTCAGTCTCAGAGATTAAGATTCCGGCAACGGATTTGTTTACCATCACAGTAGATCGCAACGGAATGGTGGTGGTGGGAGTCTCCCAGGAAACCCGTCAAGGAATGTTGGAGAAGGTCGCCGAAAACTACGGCATCACCGTCTCCAAGGAGGGAATGAACTTCTTCGTCAACACTCCGAGCTTCGCGGTTCCCTTCGCAGAGATCGGGACTTGGCTGGGGCAACCCAGCCAAGACAAGATGAAGGAGTTCCCCTACAAAGGAATTCCTGTCGATACCCGGCGCGGTCAGCTGAATGAACTGAAGGAGTGGATTAACGCCGCAAGGCGTACCAATCCCGGATTGCGATTCGCCATCAAAGGTGACCGTGATGTCACCTATGAGAAGATGGATCGCGTGATAGAAACACTTCAAGAGGTGAACATCAACAGGTTCAACCTGATCACAGGCTTGGAGGCAGATCCGAATGGACCGAAAAGAGCCGCAGAAGCGGCGAATTGATCACCATCCATTCAGTAGGGAGTCAATATGGCTGGAACACAGCAAAAACAGGTCGGAGGTAGAGTCGAAAGCGGAAGGCAGGGCATGCGTTGCACCCGCGTCGACTCAGTTCCGATCCCCTATAGTGTGTGCTTCCTGCTGGCATTTTTCAGCTTGCCCACCACGTGGGTAACTTTTGTAGTCATGCGGCAGGCCGTCCCAGAGACTGTTTCCGCGATCCATTGCGACAAGTGGCAGGAGAGGAATGCCGACGGTCTGTACGTTCTGCATCGGCTGGCAGGTTCCGACTGCGGGTCATCCTGTGCAACACATTGCCACACGATGGCGGATATCCCTGATGAAGTGAAGATTACATAGGTGCGCCGCCGGATGCAATTGTTGCATCGGTGGAACCCGACCCAGAAATGTTGAAAAACCAAAGACCTTAAAGAAAGGCAAGACAATGGCAGAAGTAGAAACCGGCGGAGGCGGAGGCAAGCACAAGGGAGGCGCTCCCAAGCAGAAGAAAAAGTCCACGCGCATCGACATGACGGCGATGGTGGATGTGGCGTTCTTGCTGCTGACCTTCTTCATCCTTACCACTACCTTGGCGACGCCACAAGCCCTTGAACTGATCAAGCCGCCCAAGCTTGACAATCCGGAAGACCAGCTCAAGGTCGATGAAAAAAAGGTCATGACCATCATCATGGGTGAAAATGACAAAGTCTATTACTACATGGGTGTCACAGAACCCAAGATGGAGACGACGGATTTTTCTGCCGATGGCATTCGGAAGCAAATCCAGCTGCACCTGACCAAGTACCCCAACCGCTGCCCGAAGGGCGCCACCGCTGATGAGATCAAGTCCTCCAAATGCTGGGATCCGATCATCGTCCTGAAACCCAACAAGACGTGCAAGTACAAGAACATGGTGGACATGCTGGACGAGATGCGCATCAATCAGGTGCTGAAATACGCCTTGGCCGAGGTGACTCCCGAGGACAGCCTCCTATTGCTCGATAATAATTTGAAATGACCTATACGAAAGCACTAATTCCATTCGTTATCTGGTTAGAAATTGCACATCAACCATGAGTGAGACCATCTACGCTGACCTGGACGAGATCGTATTCGAGGGTCGCGAAAAGAATTACGGAGCCTACGAGATGCGCAAGAAGTACAACCGCTATCTCGAACGGTCGGCTTTGATTGCAGTATTGTTGTTTTTGTTCGTCACCACTTTCCCGAAGGTTCTGGGCTGGATCATCCCGCCTTCTGACAAGGTGGATGAAGAACTCACCGTCCTGCCCATCGAGCTGACCGATCTGGCACAGCCGCCTCCCTTGGAAGAGGAAACTCCACCGCCGCCACCCGTGGCTCCCCCGCCCGTCCGTGCCCAGATTGAGTTCCGTGTGCCTACCCCGTCTGCGGATCCCGTGGAGGAGGAGACGATCAAAGAGATGGAAGAGCTCGAGGAGTCAAAGGCAGACCTTGGAACCAAGGATGTGGAGGGAACCACGGATGGCTATGACTTTGGCGAGATCGACAACCAAGGTGTCGAAGAAGTCGTGGTGAAAGAGGAAAAAGAAGTTGGGCCGAATGAATTCGTTCTCCTGGAGAAGGAACCCACGCCCGTCAACCTTGATCAGGTGAAAAGCTTGATAGGTTATCCGCCCATGGCCAAGGAGGCCGAGATCGAAGGAAGGGTGATCATTCGTATCCAGGTGGACAAAAATGGCCAATATGTCAAACACATCGTGATCAAGGATCCACATCCGATTCTCACCAAGGCGGTCACGGATAAGATCAGCGCACTCTCCTTCACCCCTGGCATCCAGGCCGGCAAGCCGATCAAGGTCTGGGTGACCATCCCATTCAACTTCGAACTGCTGAAATAAGCATCTCACAGATAATTGGAAAGGGC
>JBJOPY010000293.1:0-6566 GCA_046050405.1 Bacteroidota bacterium
GGAGCCGGGACAGACGGAAGGCAAGCAACAGCCATTCCTCATGACCCAGAGCCAGGCCATCCTCGCCCGCACCTGGCTTCCCTGCCAGGACAGCCCCGGCATACGGTTCACTTACACCGCCACCGTGAAGGTTCCTGCGAACCTCATGGCGGTGATGAGCGCCACGAACCCGACGGCACTGAGCCCTGGCGGCAGCTATCGCTTCGAGATGAAGCAGCCCATTCCGTCCTACCTGATGGCCCTGGCGGTGGGCGACCTCCGCTTCAGGCCCATCGGCCCGCGCACCGGCGTGTATGCGGAGCCCACCATGATCGACCGTGCCGAATTTGAGTTTGCCGACATGGAAAAAATGCTGGCTGCGGCCGAGGAGTTGTACGGCGCGTACCGCTGGGGCCGGTACGATGTGATCGTGCTTCCGCCCAGCTTCCCGTTTGGCGGGATGGAAAACCCAAGGCTGACCTTCGCCACGCCGACCATCATCACAGGAGACCGCAGCCTCACGTCCCTGGTGGCGCACGAGCTGGCGCACAGCTGGTCAGGGAATCTGGTGACCAATGCCACATGGAACGATTTCTGGCTGAACGAGGGCTTCACGGTGTACTTCGAGTCCCGCATCATGGAGAAGCTCTATGGAAAGGACTACAGCGACATGCTGATCGTACTGGGCTACCAGGGTTTGCTGGAGACCATCGCCGACTTCGGCAAGGACAGCCCCGATACCCGTCTGAAGCTCCAGCTGGACGGCCGCGACCCGGATGACGGCATGAACGACATCGCCTACGAAAAGGGCTTTGCATTGCTGAGGACGATCGAGTCCGCCGTGGGGAGGGCGAAATGGGATGCTTTCCTGAAGGCGTACTTTGATGCGCATGCCTTCGGGACGATGACGACCGAGGCCTTCATCGACGAGATCCACGAGAAGCTCATCCAGGGCGACACGGCACTCGCCCGGAAGCTGGATCTCCCCGCCTGGATTTACCAGCCCGGGCTTCCCGATACCTATCCAGCCCCCACCAGCAGGCGCTTTGCAGCGGTGGATGCCCAACTCGGGAGATGGAAAAGCGGCACGCCTCCCGGGATGCTGGAAGGCGCCCGGGACTGGACTTCACACGAATGGGTGCGCTTCCTGCAAGGGTTGCCGCCGGAGATCAGCATCGAGGAAATGGCCGCCTTGGACAGGGCCTTCGGGTTTACCGCCTCCCGGAATGCAGAGATCTTGTTTGCCTGGTGTGAGGTGGTCATCCAGAGGCAGTACGAAGCGGCTTATCCGGCTCTGGAGGATTTCCTGGTCCAGGTCGGACGCCGCAAGTTTGTGAAGCCGCTCTTCAAGGCCATGGCCAGGACCGGGGAAGGGAAGGCCATGGCCAGGAACATCTATGCGAAGGCCATGCCCAACTACCATTTCGTCACCCGGGGGTCGGTGGACGAGTTGCTGAAATGATCCTGGCGGCCATGTCCCCGGCCTCACCCAAGCAGGTCCTCATCCTGGGGGCCAACTCCGATGTCGCCAAGGAGATGCTCAGGCGCTATGTGGAGCGGGGCGACCACCTCATCGCCGCATCCCGGAACACTGCCCAGATCCAGGAATTCATGGCCCTGCACCGACTCCCGGCCTCCCAGGTGGATGTCCGGCCATGGGATGCCGTCGCCTTCGATACGCACCGGGAATTCTATGAGGGCCTGCCTGCGAAGCCGCACATCGTCGTGTATGCAGCCGGCTACCTCGTGCCCAATGCCGACGCATTGGTTGACTGGCCCCGCACGTCCCGGATGATCCAGGTCCACTATGCGGGGGCGGTCTCCATGCTGAACCTCATCGCCTCGGATGCCGGGAACCCGGGACTGGAGCAGGTCATCGGCCTGTCGTCGCTCTCCGGTGTCAGGGGGCGCAGGAGCAATTTCATCTATGGCAGCACGAAGGCAGCCTTCACGACCTACCTTGCAGGCCTTCGCCAGCACCTAGCCGGGCGGAACGTCCGGGTGAATGCCATCGTCGCAGGCTACATCCGCAGCAAGATGACCGCCGGCCTCCCCCTCCCGGAGAGGCTGATGCTGGAACCCTCGTTCATCGCAGCGGCCGCCATCCGTGCAGGGCGGAGATTCATCATCGTGCCGGGCTGGAAATGGAAAATCATATTCCGGATCCTACAGTGGCTCCCCGAGCCCCTCGTGGCCAGGCTGCCCTGAGTCCGCAGTTTTCACCCCGTCTCGCCAGCTGCTTCGCGTGCAAGGGAAGGCTTCCGGCGGGTGGTGTCCGGTTCGGAGCCTGTGCAGTCACGGTCATGGTGCAGGGAGGGGAGCACCCGAGGGGTGCCGTGGGTGCATGAACGGCGCGGACGATCCGGGGCATGCCCCTCAATCTTCGTTCCGCTTGGGTTTTGGCATCTGGATCCCGGATTCCTCCAGCTGCCTTTCAAGCTCCTTGCGTTGCTTTTTGGCCATCTTGTCCCCATAGCGAGCGCTTCGGCGGATCTGTGGCCGGGTTTGCAACTGGTCATAATGGGGGAGGGTGCTGTCGCCCTGGACGTATTGCTCCTGCAGCTGGGCCATTTCACGGGCATGCCTTCTGGAATGGTACGCGTCCGAGGTCTGGACGTCCCGGTACCATTCGAAATAGCCGTGGCGCGGATAATAGGAAAGCGCATCGTAGGAGCCATCCGGGCCCAGCGGATACTGCTCCAGGGGCCTTGCCTGCTGCGGAGGCGCCAGGTGGTCATAGACCAGCATCCTTTTGCTGAAGAGCCTGAACGGGCCCCGGCGCACATGCTCGAAATTCATGGTGAAGGCGGCGTAGTCGGAGTATTTGAACAGGGCCCTCGCCTTGGGAATCTGGTCGAAATAGAAGATCGGTGCACCGAAGTGGACTTTCATGCTGTCCTTCTCGTCAAAGGTGAGAACGTCCACCACCTTGTAGCTGGCGGTCCTGTCCCAGCCATTCCAGCCCATCAGCAAGTAATACCGCGTCTTGGTCTTCTCCCGCCGGTAGTTGCTGTACTGGGGCTGGTCTGCCATGGCGACACGGCGGCCGCGGTATCTTCCGGGGGTGAACTGGATGACCTCCTCCTGCTTGCCGGGGTCTGGCCGCTGTTTGCCCCTGCCGGGGGTCAGCTTGTAATAGAACCCATCGTAGTGGGGGAGATGCTGCGCATCCTTCGGAGGGTAATAGAGGGCGCCAAACCAGCTGAAATTGTCGAAGACCATGTTCTCCACCCCCTTGGGGAGCTGCTCCAGCTCCATCAGGGGGATCACCAGGTAATGCGTTTCGCCCCTCGCATCCACGAAGCGGCGCTGCACCAGCCCGAAATAATAATGGGAATCGTCCGAGTAGTAGGCCTGCGTAGGATTGTCGATGATGTACCAGGTGAATATCCGGAAGGACTCGTCTGCCGGACTGAGGCGTGAAATCGTCCGGAGTGCCGTGAAGGGATGGTCATAGCTCTCCGGGCGCTGGAGGAGGTGGGTCAACCGCTGGATGAGCTGCTTGTTCACCGCGATCTTCCGCTCCATGGACGTATCGTTCAGCACCAGGTCGGCCAGCGGGGCGAGTTCCTGCTCCACCTGCGCGATGGTTTTGCCCGCATCCGGGTCTCCCTGCTGTGCCTGTGCGCCTGACCCCGGGCAGAAAGCCAGAAAAGTGACCGTAGCGATGATTTTCAGCAACAACAAGCGGGGATGGGCCATGGATGCGCCTTGTAATGGAGTGAATGAAGCAGTCAGGAATGTGGACGGGGCCGAGGAAGGTGGAACCTCCCCCGGCTCCGTCCAGGGGGAATCGTGGAACAGGCCTCGGTTACAGCATCTCGATGACGACTGCACTCGCGCCCCCGCCACCATTGCAGATGCCGGCAGCCCCGAACTTGCCGCCCTTGCTGGCGAGCACGCTCATGAGCGTGACGACGATCCTGGCGCCCGAGCATCCGATGGGATGGCCGAGGGACACGCCGCCGCCCCATACATCCACCTTGCTGCGGTCCAGCTGCAGGATCTGCTCATTGGCGATGGAGACCACGGCAAAGGCCTGGTTGATTTCCCACGCGTCGATCTGATCCTGGGTCAGGCCAGCCTTGGCGATCGCCTTCGGGAGCGCGTCCGCAGGGGCGGTCGTGAACCATTCGGGGGCTTTGGCCGCATCGGCGCCGGCACGGAACCTGGCGATCGGGGTGAGCCCATACTTCTTCACGGCCTCCGCGCTGGCGAGGACCACGGCTGCCGCACCATCATTGATCGTCGATGCATTGGCGGCCGTGACAGTGCCCTCCTTGAGGAAGACAGGCTTCAGTCCCGGTATCTTGTCGAAGTTCACACGGGCGGGCTCCTCGTCCGTATCGACCACCACTGGCGTCCCGCTGCGCTGCGGGATTTCGACGGGGACGATCTCCCCCTTGAAATATCCCTGGGCGATGGCATTCTGGGAACGCCGGTAGGATTCGATCGTGAATTCGTCCTGCATCTCGCGGCTGATGCCGCACTCCCTCGCGCAGAGTTCCGCCGCATTGCCCATGTGATAGTTGTTGTACACATCCCACAGGCCGTCCTTGATCATCCCGTCGGTCAGCTCGCCATGGCCCAGCTTGTAACCGGAGCGGGACTGCCCGATGTAATGCGGGACGTTGCTCATGCTCTCCATCCCGCCCGCCACGGCGATGTGGGCATCCCCGAGCAGGATGGAGTTGGCGGCCAGCATGATGGATTTCATCCCCGATGCGCACACCTTGTTGATGGTCGTGCAGACGACGGAATGGGGGATGCCCGCGAACAGCGCGGCTTGGCGGGCGGGTGCCTGGCCGAGATTGGCCGGCAAGACGTTCCCCATATATACTTCATCGACGTTCGAGGGGTCGATTCCAGCCTTTTGAAGGGCGCCCTTGATTGCCGCTGCCCCGAGTTGCGTTGCAGACAGGCTGGCCAGGGAACCTTGGAAGCTCCCGATGGGGGTTCGTGCCCCGGCGATGATATAGACCTCGTTACTCATAAGTGCTCCTGATTATCTTTATACTGCCCAAAATTAGCGCAGGAGGGTTTCAATTCAAAGTGGGAAGGGCAGCAAGGAACGGTTCCTGCCGCCTCCCAGGTTGTCCGGAGGATGGAGCAGAAACCACCTCAAAAATAATTTCATTGATAAACAGTCACTTAAGTGAAATCATTCACAATATCTTAAAAATACTTGCCTTGTGACTATGCAAATTCCAGGAAAATATTCGTACTTCGCATAGGTTTGTTTGTTATGGTTAGTAAGGATCGCTGGAACCACCAAATTCCGGCGGTCCTGTTTTTTAGGCCTACCCCTTCCTGGCCTGACGATCGTCCGACTGCCCCCGAATTTTTTCAAATGCGTGAAACAATCCCCTGCAAGGATGCGTTCATAATCTCGATCAATTGTTATATAAAGAGGCCGTTGACACCGCAAGGTGTCGGCGGCTTTTGTTTCCATCCTCCCCATTTGCAGCGATGCTATGCGGGTCATGCCCCCACGCAGGAGGTTCCCCATGCACCTCCCATCGCCAGGCGCATGGCCGCCGTCCTTGCGCCGGCCCCCGGAGCCAAGGCGGCGGATACAGACATGGTCTTCCATGTTGTACACCCCCAGCTCCCCGCTGGCCAGGCCGATGGGGTCCGGGGAAATGTACCGCCCGTCGGCGGGGTCGTAGTAGCGGAAGCGGTTGTAGTACAGACGCCCGTCTCCGGGTCGGCGTACTGGCCCTGGTAGCGGAAGGGGCAGGCTCCCGCCTCGCCCTTCAGGCAGGTCTCGCGCCCGTAGGCGTCCAGCGTCATGTGCCAGACCAGCCCGCCCTCCGCGTCGTGGATCCGGGTGGGGGTGCCGAGGTGGTCGGCGAGGACGGAGTATTGGCGGTCGCCCTTCAGCTTGGCCGCGGGGACGAATCCCCCGGGCTCGAAGCGTCCGGTCACCAAGTCGTCCGGGTCGGGGGCGCGACCCTCGACGGACTTCCATTCGTGGAGCAGGATGTTTGCCGTCCCAAATGAAGCGAGTGGTGGCCCGCCCGGCCTTCTTCCAGATCCGCCGCCCGAGGGCGTCGTAGGCGAAGGTGACCTCCAGCCCGTCCAGGCGGACGACCTTCGCAAGCATCCCCGCCGCGTTCCACTCATGGCGCCGGGTGCCCCCGGGGGTCTTCCTGGCGAGGAGGTTGCCCTACACGTCGTGGTCGTAGGCGGTCGCCCCCTTCTTCAGCAGGCGTCCGCCGTTGCCATGGGCGCGGGGTATCCACCCGCTAAACCCCGTGTAGGTCGGGCCAGTTTTTTTGCAGGGGGGAGGAGTTCGTGGAGCCTGTTGACGGGGTGGTCCGGCAGTCGCTGGAGGACTGCGTGGAGCCATTTGAGGGGTTCCATGCCGTTGAGCTTGCAGGTTGCGAAGAAGGAGTAGACCATGGCAAGGCGTCTGGCGCCCTCATGCGATCCTGCGAAGAGGTAGTTCTTGCGTCCGAGGGCGACGGGCCGGATGAGGTTCTCGATGGGGTTGTTGTCGATCCCGAGCTCGCCGTCGCCGTGGGCTGTTCGCCAATGAGAAGCCGGTGCCAGACGGGATCTACTACTTCACCCTGGAGTTTGGC
>JBJOPY010000294.1:0-2936 GCA_046050405.1 Bacteroidota bacterium
CCAGCCGTCCGGGCTGCCCGCCGAACGATTCTCCCCGTGATCAACCGTGCGGATGTGTCTTCTTGCGGTTCTTATGCGGTTCGGATTCTGACGGGAGGTTTTCCCGAATCCCTCTCAAGGAGAGCAGGTGCCATGCCCATGGTACCGGGAGCTGCCCGGGTCATTCCTGGGTGGATCGTCCCGATACCAGGGGGATGTTCCCGACCGGCATCTTTCATGTCCCAGACGGATGTGCTTTCCAGTGCAGGGGAGTCGGCATCTGCCAGGAGGATATCCCGGGAATCTCGGCCTGGCAGGGACCAGGGTATGATTTACCGTTGCTGGCTCACTGTGCCATCAGCTCCGAGACGGGCAGAAATTTCCAATCCAGCCTCCCCGTCAGAAGGTCCTGGGAAAATAACAGGACACGGTTCTCCTGGTTCGAGGCCAGGTAGGACAGGCCTGATCCGAGAAAGTGAATTCCCTCGGGTGTTTCGTAGGCGAATTCCTTGGCGTTGTTGCCCATGTCTCCGCCGACGCAGAGCACCTCGATCCCCCGTGCATGCGCTTCCACCAGCCTGGGGTAGAGGCGTGCGTAGAAATTGTTGCGCTGGAGGCTGTTGAAGCCGGGGCCGATTCCAATGTTCGAAATGGCTGGGATCAAGGGCTCCAGCGTGGGGTTGTCAGGCATCCACATCAGCTTGTGGTGGAGGAGAATCAGGTGGGTCGACCGCTCCAGGGTGTCCAGGACGGAATCGAAGAGCGCGAGCTGTGCCCCCTGGATCTGGCATAGGCTGTCCTGGGTATCCAGGACGATGAAGGTGATGCCGTCGCGGCTGTAGGAATAGTAGCGGGGGCGAGCGGTGTAGCGGTGTATGCGGTCCAGGTCGGTATAGTCGTGGTTCCCGAGTGCCCAGAGGGTGTTCGGGCTCCCCAGCTGGAAGCTCGCCTGGAGGCGGTCCATCACCGTGTCGTCCTCGGAGGTGCTGTACGCCATGTCTCCGCCCAGCAATCGCATGTCATATCCGGTGAAATCGATTGCGGCGATGCTGGGGAGGATCGGCCCATTGTCACCAGTGCGGATGTGGGAGATGTGGAGGTAGCGGTGGATGCTTCGTCCTTCAGGTGAAGGGGGCACGTCTTCCCGCTTGCAACCCCCCAGGAAACCTAGCCAGCAGATGGCAATCATGCCCATCAGCGATCGGAGGACCGGATTCCGGCCCAGGCGAGGATCGGCAGTCGCGGTCATTTCAGGCTGGGATCCAACTCGAATGCCTTCGCAAATGCCGCCTGCGCCCTGGTGGCGTCCCCCATGTTTTGATAGGTCAGGGCAAGGTTCATGTAGAGTTTTCCGCTCGTGGGGCGGATGCGGATGCCATTCAGGAAGGCGGCGATGCTTTTCTCATAGTCCTTTTTCATCCCGTAAGCGATGCCTATGTTTTCAAAGACCCAGTCCAGTTTCGGATCGAGGGCGACGGCTTTTTCACCGTATTCGATCGCATGGTCGAGATCGTTCAGCTGCATCCCGTACACCCTTCCCATCTGCCCGTATGCCTCGGCCTTCCGGGGGTCCAGCTGGATGGCGGTGCGGTAGGCCCAGATCGCCGAGTCCGGCTGGCTGCCCCAGTCCTCATAATTCTTCCCCCGGTCAAACCAGTAGTTGGCGTCCTCCGGGGCATGGGTTTCCCTGCGCTTGTCCAGCTCTGCCTTGTAAAATGCACCTGCAAGCGCATACTGGTGCATCTTGCGTGCCGTAACGGCAGCATTTTTGTAAGATTCCAGGAGATTCGGCCTGTTCCTGATGGCTTCCCGGTAGGCATCCAGGCTATTCTGGTAGTCCTTCAGTTCATGGTAGGCGTTACCGAGGAGGATCCAAGCAGTGCCATGCTCAGGATAGATCTCGATGGCGGCCCTGAGATGGGTGATGGCACCGTGCAGAAGCTCGTTTTTCTCTTTCGGGGATATGCCTTTGCCGGCGGCCCGCTCGATCATCACACCGCCTGCGGCAGTGCGTATCTTGGCGGAGCGGGTCGAGATCCTGGCGTCCGTGGTGAAGAGGGTATGGTTGTCCTTCCAGGCTTGGTTCCTTGCGACGGTTCGGATGGCAAATGGCACTGCGACCACGGCGATCATGGCGTACTGAAAGGATCTTTCCGATATCCTGAGGCGAAGGGCAAGACTGTGCAGCCCGAAAACGACCGCGATCAGGAAGCCCATCGATGGGATGAAGACGAAGCGCTCGCCCATCGTGGTGCCGATGGAGACGACGAGGTTCGAGGTGATGGAAAAGCTGATGAAATAAAACAGGATGCCGAACCCGATCGGATCCTTCTTCCGTGCCCGCCAGATGCCGAGCAGGAGGAGGCCCAGATTCACTGCGAGTGCCGCCAGCACCATCGGGTGGGAAAACGAGGTGATCGGGATCTGATTGAAGTAATAGTCCGAGGAAAGGCGGACGGGAGCGAAGAGCTTGACCAGGTAGATGCCCCAGGTTTCCACGACCGTGGCTAGCCTCTCGGTAGGGGTGGCATGCAAGAAGGGATTGTTGAGGATTTCCTGCCCGCCTGTCCCGCCCATCGTGGGAAGGCCGAGCACGCTGAAGCGGATGACGAGATAGACGATCGCCATCGCAGCAAACGGAGCCGAGGCGAGCAGCATCCGTGAGAGCGGCTGTTTCCGGAAAAACCAGATGGCCATCGGCAGGATGAACACGAAGGGAAGCGGGGTTTCCTTGGAAAGCATTGCCAGGAGGAAGCAGGCTGCGGCTACGGGGAGCCAGAAGGCTTTCGCAGCGTCCAGGTACTTGAATGCCGCGATCATTCCTCCGAGGAGGAACAGCAGGGCCATGATCTCATCCCGGCCCTTGATATTGGCCACCACCTCGGTGTGGATCGGGTGTGCCATGAACAGGAGGGTCAGAAGAAAGGGGATGCCCATCCACCACCGCACCTTGTCCT
>JBJOPY010000295.1:0-9088 GCA_046050405.1 Bacteroidota bacterium
AGTGGGTGAGTGGCTACCACGAAAAGTGGTTCGATGACGTCCTCGTACTCGGTTCACAAGGGCTGGAGCAGAGGTTTGTGGAGCAGATTTATCCCTTCGATCTCAGTGAGCTCTCGAACTATGACGGACGATTCATCCTCGGACATGACGCCGAGGTGTATCAAAGGAATGTGAATGAATCGTTTGAAGTGGCAGATGGCATCATGGATGCTGCGATTCGCGCAGAAGTCAGCAGGATGGTACCCGGTGACACGCAGCGGAACCTGAGCATCGACACCCGCAAGGAGCGGATCTCCTTCAAGCACATTCTCCTTCCGCTCTGGATCGCCGCCTATGTGTACAACCGTAAGGTCTACCGCTTCATGGTGAATGGACAGACGGGCAAGATTTCCGGGAAGAAGCCTATCTCGGCCTGGAAAGTCGCATTGCTGATCTTGCTGCTCCTGGCCATCCTGGCTGTGATCATGAGGTTCACCTAGCCGCCAGCCAGCCGAGCGAGCCATGCCTGGCCGTGGCCGGAGTAACTCTTTAGTTGAAAAATGCTCCCAGTAGGCAGTGCGCGTTCAGCCTTGTCATCATCGCATCGAAAGAAACCCCCTGGTCCAGCAATCCGTCCTGCACGGGTTTCATGCACTCGCAGTCGTCCATTTTCAGGGAGAAGTCCTCTTCTGCGGCGAGTGCTTTTTGTATTACGGGGTTGTCTGATTTCAGAAGGGCATTTTGCAGGTTCCGGCCGCCCGCCTTCCGGAGGGATTTGATTTCCCTCATGATCCCGTCGAGATCCCATCCGGGTTCTTGTCCAGCCATTTCGTACAGGCATTTGCATGTTTCAGCAGCAAGGCGATCCGCCTTGTCCTCAGTCTTGGATCCGTCCCAGGCTGGATTGCGATTGCAACCGGCCAGAAGGGTGACAAGGGCGACGAGGGAAAGGAGAGCAAACGTTTTCATAGCCATGAATGGATGATTGTCCTGGCTTCAAACTTAAATGACTATCCCGAACTTTGCCAGCGGAAGTTGAAATGAGGCTTCGCAACCCTGGCTCGCCGGTGAAGCCTGCCCCGGCAGTAAGATCACGGGGACTGTCCGGGGAATAGGGATCCATGGGGTTCAAATTGAAAGCGAATGTCCTCAATTCTCACATGGATTCGCCCACTCCAGCCCTTTTGAATAACTTTGCGGACAGGATTTTTAATCCGTCACCATTAAAAACACAGATAAAAAATGGCAATTAATCTTCAAAAAGGCCAAAATGTCAGCCTTTCCCAAGAATCTCCCGGCATCAACATGATCCATGCCGGGCTTGGCTGGGACACGCAGAGCTTTTCCGGTGCAGCGTTTGACCTGGATGTCATGCTCTTCCTCACCGACGCTGGAGGAAAGGTGATCAGCGACAACCATTTCATTTTTTACAACAATCTGAAAAGTCCTGATGGAGCGGTAGAGCATGCAGGTGACAATCTGACCGGGGCGGGTGACGGCGACGACGAGGTGATTCTGGTCAACCTGGGAAAGATCGAACCCAAGGTCGAAAAAGTGGTCTTCACGGTCAGCATTCATGAGGCCGAGTCACGCCGCCAAAATTTCGGGCAGGTTCAGAATGCCTACATCCGTATCGTGGACAAGGCCAATGACAAGGAAATCATCCGCTATGACTTGAGCGAGGACTTCTCGGTCGAGACCAGCCTCGTCGTCGCGGAACTTTACCTTCGCAATGGGGAGTGGAAATTCAAGGCCATCGGCCAAGGGTACAAAGACGGGTTGGTACCTTTGCTGAGATCCTACGGCGTAAACGCCTAAAACCGGACGGCAGTGGAGCACTGCCAGCTGCATCGCCCGGCGGCGGTTGCCATTGTTTTGCCCCGGGGGCAAGCCCCCGGAAGAACGGCTTCCGACAGACTCCCCATGGGCAGACAGGAAATCCGAACCGTGGGGGACATTCATCGAATGTAGTCAGCGGCATTTGGGCCGCAGGTGGATCGCCGGCATTATCCATGGCCGGAATGCATGGTCAGCCTCTCAGGAAGTCGAGCAACGGATCAAACCCTTGGCCTGGATTCAAGCCAGAGGTGGTGGTCAACTCCTTCCAGCGACCTTGGAATCCATCTGCGTGTTCGGATCTACCCTGCAAATAAGCCAGCCGAACCACAAACTGCAAGGCCTGAAGATGCATTGGATGAAGATCCAAGAATGCGCAGGCGGTCTGCCATGCAGCTTCAGCCTGTCCAGATTCCTGCAACAGTGCCACTCTGGTGGCCATTTCGCAATAGGTTCCAGCTGGCAAATTCTTCATGGCAGAGAAATCCACCGGGGTGGCAGAGGGCGCGTGATTCGAAGCCCTCCAACTGGCGATAGCATGCTGGGCCAGGGCATAGGCGTCATTCGGGAAGCGCCTGAGCGCCACCGTCGTCGCATCCAAGGCTTGATTCGGATGATCCAACGCACTAATGAGCAAGAAATACGCCTCCCGATCCATGGGATGTACTTGCAGCAGCTGCCTGAGAACGTTCATGGCCGGGACTTTCCTTCCCTCGACCAGGTTCTGCCTTGCCAGCAAAACTCGTGCGAGACGCATAGAACTACGCTCCCACTGCTCAATGGCCATTTCGCTGTCTCCTCTTCCGGCCGCCTCGAATCCTGCGATCAGACAGCGGATGTGGGGTGTCATGCCCATTCCGAGGGCCTCACCCGCCACCGTTGCCAGCATGGCGAGGTCACCCAGCTGATACAGGTAGCTGAGGTAGTCGATGACGACCTCTATGACTTGACCTTGGCGGGCAAAAGTGCTTTGCATCCGCTGGAGGACTGACAAGGCATCGCCCAGCGCCCAGCAGATTCGTGCATATTCCAGCTCCTTTTTCCAGCCACCTGGATGTCGCTGTAAATAGCGGCGCAGAGTTTCAGCTTTTTGGAGCATCCTCTGCGGTTTGAGCCGGAGGAAGACTGGGAGCTCCATCATGCATTCCCGAAGCAGGAATCGGACGGGAACCGCGATGCGAGAAGATCCGTTCGCCAAGTCCCTCGATTTACCCAGTATTTTCTCAGCCGCTTGCTTTTCGGAGTCAATAACCCCTTGGGAATCGGCTGTGTTCTTTTCATTTAGGAATGCGCGTGCAAGCTGTACCCGTTTGCGTGCATTCTCTTCTGTGATATGCAGGTGCTGCCCGATCTCCCTGTAACTCATGTTCTGGTAAGCCCGCAGCATCATGACTTCCCGCAGCTGAGATGGCAAACCTTCCATCATGGCCAGCAGCCCATTGTAGCTTTCCTCCTTGACGTGCATGGCTTCGACAGAGGGCAGATGCACCACTTGGTTCCGCTCCAGCACTGGCAATATCAGCTCAGGGTCGGTATTGACTTGGCGGTTACGGCTTAGGTGGCGTTGCTGGTCAATGCAATGGTTGCGAACGATGCGTGCCAGCCAAGCCCGGTAGTTGCCGATTTCATCCTTAGACCGCATGGCTCCATCCCAAGCCTTGAGCATGGCACTGCTCAGCACCTCCCTGGCATCAAGGTCGCTGCCACGCAGCCATTGGTGGCAAAGCTGAAGTAGAAATGGTTCATTCTCACCCCAGAAGTGCCAGAATCGGGTTTCAAGGCTCAATTGAGACGGCTCTCCGTCGATTACGGACTTTCTGAAAATACCTGACTCCATGAAGGCATCTGCCTTTTGTTCCACTGAATTGGCTGAAAGTTGGGGAAAAATGCGGTGATTCAAAAATTTACTTGGATGGGAGGGCCAATTTTTCTTCAGGAGTCCCCATCGGTGGGCCTGCGCATTCGAATCCTCGCCATTTCGGGGGCATTTCGGATCGTCTCGGTTCCGGGCTCGGGGAATACGCTGAGATACTGGTTCGCGCTGCTTCGGCGGTATTGCTCCCCCGGCGGGGGAGGGGGTGGGAAAGATTTCTTCTTGACGAATAGGAGGTGCGGCGGCTACCCTTCCAGGCTTCTCACTTAAATTTTTGCATTGAGCGACCAGTTGTATTCATAGAAGCTCTGCTTGAAGCTCGATGGAATCGGGGTCTTCCGATATTGGTTGATATAGTCGAGAACCGACTTGGACTGGGCAAGGAAATCATCCTTGTACCAGTCCAGGATCCGGGAAAACTGAACCGTTTTGTTGTCTGAGTTCACCTTGATGAATCCATTGTTGTTGAGGGCATCCCTCGTGATGGCTTCGAGCTTGCTTTCGACATTCATCGGGGTAAATGCATAGTTCGCGATCGGCGGACAGCTCATCGCTGCGCAGACCAATGCGAAGTGGATGCGGGGATCCTTGAACACAGGGCGGATTTTCTTGTTTTCGATGTCGCTCAAGGTAAGCTGCGTTCCCGCAAGATTGAACTTGGTCACGTCGAAAAATCCGGGGATGTCAGTGGGTCTGGCAACCGGATAAAGGCCCACTACGTTTCCGATCACCAGGATGTTATAGGCATTGATCAGAAATGCCTTCTGGGTGCTTTTGTCGGAGGCGGACAATGGAAATGAACCAATGGCATTCACCAGCTTCTTCAATTCGGCTGGGTTTTCCTTGATCCCCTTGTAGTCCACCAGTCCCGAACGGACGTTTTTCGCGAAAAAGGCATCGGCATCCGTGAAAAAGCTGGATGTCTGGGCCAAACCCACCAAATGGGCCAGAAGGAGGGCGGAAATGAGAATGAGTTTTTTCATAGGGGGGACGTTCATGGGGATTTCTGGAGCGGGATTCATTCGTGGAGACTTTAGCAAAACTCGCGCCGAATTTTGGAAACTGAAACACCTCGTCCTTTGAACTCAGAATTTGGGACATTTCGGCAAAGTTTTCGCTGTAAAAAATCTGCCGGGATATTCGGATTCAAGGTTCTTGGATTAAATTGTGCCTTCATCCGATCGGATCGATGACAAGAAAAATTGCTGGTTGGCTGCAATTCGCTCTCATGCTCATGTTGGGCTTCCTGCTGACGTGGCTCGCTTTTCGGTCACAGCCCCTGGCTGAGATCGTTCAAGGCATGGTGGCCGCCCATTGGGGTTGGGTCGCGGTATCGATTCTGATCACCACGGCAGGCCATGCCAGCAGGACACGCCGCTGGCAGATGCTGATCCGAGCAAGCGGCCATGGTGCCTCATGGGCGGCTTGTTACATGGCCATGATGACAGGCTACCTTGGCAACCTGGGTGTTCCAAGGCTGGGCGAAGTGAGCCGGTGTGCCAGCCTGGGCCGCCTCTCAGGGGTGCCGATTCTGGCCTTGGGCGGAACGGTGGTCGCAGAGCGAGCCGTGGATTTGGCGACCTTCGGCTTGCTTCTTCTGGTGACCCTCGGAGTGGCGGGAGCGGATGCCATGGCCTTTTTCTCCGATCACCTCCTGGAGCCATTGCGCTCTATTTGGGGATGGAAGCCATGGTGGATGCTAGTGGCTGGAGGCATTGGGGTCGCAGCGACGGGATGGCTGGCACTTTCCAGGCGAGCCACGACACGGAGGGGATTGGTGGCGAGAATCCATGTCTGGGCCTATGAAATCTGGAAAGGATTGGTGGCGGCGATGAACATGAGAAGGATGGCGGTGGAGTTTGCGGCGCATACACTGGTGATCTGGGCTGTCTATTATCTCCAGCCGCTGTGTACGTTGCTTGCCCTGGGGGTATCCGGCGACCAGATCGGATCTGCTGCATTTTAGGTGTTTGTTTTTGGAACCCTGGCACGGACCATCCCGCTGCCGGCTGGATCTGCTGGCGCCTACCACTACATCGTTTCCCAATGGCTGCTTTTTTCGGGTTACCCGGACATTCAGGCCATCACGGTCCCGACACTCAACCATGCCGTTCAGACCTTGTACACGCTGGTATTTGGCGTATTTGGCCTGATCGGGTTTTTTGTCCTGCTCCGTAGGGCACAGGCTGGGGCACACGATCGCGGTCATCCCCGCCCGAACAGCAACACTCCTGTGGAATAGCTCTGGGTACTCGCTCAGGCTCTGGAGAACCCACCGTCAAAACCATGGTAGCCTTTGAACCTACGCTTGTGCTGTCCGGGTTGGTGGCAAGCGCCGGTGCGGCTGGCTTGTCCTGTATGGGACACTGGGGTCAGGATCGAGTACCGGGTTCCTGGAGGAGGAAGATCGCTTCCTCTTCGATCCGTACAAGGTTCCTCTTGAGGAGCATCCCGGCTGCACGCTTGAAGGTCTTCTTGCTCATCTTCAGGTGCTTCTGGATCGCTTCTGGATTGCTTTTGTCTCCATAGGGCAGATGTCCTCCGCACTTCCTCAAATGCTCCAGCAGCAGCTCCGCCTGAGTTTCCACATTCTCGAACCCGATCGGGTGTAGGCTCAGGTCGATCTTATTGTCCTCGCGGATGCTCCGGATGTATCCCTTCATCTTGTCCCCGATGTGCAGGGGTTCATGCAAGTCTGTCCGAAATACCATTCCTATATGGCGATTGTTCACGATGGCGCGGAACCCGATTTCCGTCTGTTCCCAAACCTGCAGGAACACCTCGTCGCCCACCTCGAAGTCAATCTGGTCATTGCTGAGATGGCGGCGGATGCGATTCGTGCAGACCAATCTGCCGCTGACGGGGTCGAGGTACAGGTACACCATGTATCTCCGCCCTTCCTCCATCCGGGGATCCTGCTCCCGGTACGGCGCGAGAAGGTCTTTCTCCAGTCCCCAGTCGAGAAACGCGCCAATCGTGCCGACCTGCTTCACTTTCAGATAGGCGAAGCTGTCACGGATGATGAGCGGACGCAAGGTCGTCGCGACTGGGCGCTGCTGTGCGTCACGGTACACAAATACATCCAGCTTGTCCCCTATTTTGGCATCTTTAGGACAGTACTTATTGGGGAGCAGCACCTCATTCCCCTCCTCATCTGCAAGGTACAAACCAAATTTCGTGTCGCCAACGACTTCGAGGGCATTCCATTTCCCGATGTTCATCATGGCTGCGAAATTAGATGAAATTCCTTCCAAAACCTTGGATTGGCTTTGGAGCACACTTGGTCAACACCATATATAAAGGTTTAGGATATTGGATTCTAGAAATGTTGATGGGCATGGGATGATCCTATTGGGAAGAAGCTTTCCCCCCATCGCGTCATCTTCGACGGGTGCCCCCGAATTGTTCTGCCGCAAGATCTGGAAACGCGAAGAAGAAATGCGATCGGCCAGACGATGGGACTGTGCTCTAATTCCCTTGCGGCTCCCTTCTGCCGTTCAGGTTCCCCGCTTCTTCAATCCCCGGATTGCCGCTGCGGTGAAGGGATCCTCCGGCCAGAAGTGCTTCGGGTACCGGCCGCGCAGGTCTTTGCGTACATCGGCATAGGCATTTGCCCAGAAGCTGCGCAGGTCCTGGGTCACGGCACAGGGGCGATAGGCGGGCGAAAGCAGATGGATCAGTACAGGATTGCGGCCCTGGTTCACAGTAGGCGTGTCCATCTGACCAAACATCTCTTGCAGCCGAACCGCCAGTATCGGTGCGTGTCCATCCATGAAATATGCCAAGTTGATCTGCGAACCGCTGGGCACTTCCAATTTCCTCGGAGCGAACTGGTCCAGCTGCTGCGGCTTGGGCCATGGAAGCAGCCCTGACAGCAAACCCATCAAGTCTAACTTCTTGAAATCATCCCGTCGGCGGACATGCCCGATGTAAGGGCCGAGCCATTCCTTCAGGCTGCGCAGCAATGCCTCCGTGGATACGTCCGGCCAGTCTTCGCTGGGCCGCCAAGCCCTCAGGCTCAGCACCCGTGCCTGCCAGTTTGCAATCTCGTCATTCCAAGGCAGCAAGCCCGGTTCTTCCTGGATCGCTGCACAGATCACGGGCACTGCTTCCGCCGGAAGGGGGTGCTGGAGCGGCTTCGCACTCACCAGCAGGCTGCCTATGCATTCCTCTTCCTGCACGAGCAGGAGTCCTTGCTGATGGTTCCATTTCAAGACATGCTGCGTTCGGATCAAGTCCCCCAAATCCTCTGGATGCACGGGCGCGGCCAAGTGAATCCGCCCCTCCTGAACGCCGGCATCCATGATTCCGATTGCCAGCCATTCCGAGTCGGCCAATGGATCCTGCTGCTGCAGGCCGCCCCTCCGTCCATTGCTGAGCTTATAGGACGGGGGCGAGGTGCCTTGCCGTTTGGCGACCCGCTCGGGGTATGCTGCCGCGAGGAGTTGACCCGCCTTGTATGGGCCGGCGTGCCCTTCGCAGGGATCGCAGTGCAGGATGCGGCGCCAGGTGCTGCTGAGCTGCTCCAGCCTGTGGAGGACATTGCTGTCACCCGGGCCACGTTCACCCAGGCGGTATGCGCACAGTGCATCCAGCCGCAGCCGCAGGTCCGCGCCGGTGTCGCGCGGAAGCGGATCCCGTTCCTCCAGTATTGCTGCGATGTCGCTGGCAAGTCCTGGAAGCCTGAAGCGTTCGCCTTCCGTGAGCATGTGCGCGATCCTGGGATGTGTGGGCAGCCGTAGGAGAGCCTTGCCATGAGGGGTGATCTTGCCTTGCTCCACGGCGCCCAGGTCTGCCAGCAGATTCATCGCTTGCTTCAGGGCTCCGGGTGGGGGCGGTGTCGGCCATGCCATGCCGGGCATGTCTTTCACCCCCCAGTTCAGCAGCTCGATCGCCAGCGGGCAGAGGTCGGCTTGGAGGATTTCGGGAAGGCGTCTCGGTTGCAAGTGGGCATGGCTGGCCTCGCTCCAGAGGCGGTAGCAGATGCCCGGCCCGAGTCGTCCTGCCCGCCCTGCCCGTTGGTCGGCGGCATCACGGGTCACTTGCACGGTCTCCAAGCGGGTCAGGCCAGAGCGTGGGTCGAATCGAGGCACGCGGGCCAGGCCAGCGTCGATGACGACGCGTATTCCTTCAATGGTCAGGCTGGTCTCGGCGATGGTGGTTGCCAAGACGACCTTTCGGCAGCCTGCACCATCGGGTACGATGGCGGCCTGCTGCTGCTGCTGCGGCAGGTCGCCGTAGAGCGGATGCACCGCGACCGCTGTGGGAAGGCTCTCGGAGAGGGCCGCTGCGACATGGGTGATCTCCGCGGCACCCGGTAGGAAGGCAAGCACATCGCCGGTCTCCTCGCGCAGGGCCTTGCGAATAGTCGCTGCCACATGTGCTTCCAGGCGTTGATGG
>JBJOPY010000296.1:0-6435 GCA_046050405.1 Bacteroidota bacterium
CTTGCCTTTTGGCAGATCCCATTTCCCGTCCCGGAAGATCATCAGCAGCTCGTCGTGACTGTTCAGGACCAGCCCCCCCGCAGCCTTGATCATTCGGTAGGCCTCCAGGTACCTTGTCTCGAATCTGTGCTTTTCCTCTCTGGAACCGAATAGAAGTATGAGATGTGCCCGTCTGAGGGCGATGCGTGGGTCGCGGTGGATGCGCAGGATTTCTTTCCGCTTGATGCCCGTGGCGTCGGCATAGAAAACCTGGTTCTGAAAGAAAATATCTCCGCAAAGGAGCTGTTCCTCAATCTGCTGCAACGGCTGGGTCTCAAAGCTGAAATGAGGGTTGTCGTGCCGCAGCTCGAAGGAAATTGCAAAGTTGTCCGCAAAAATTTTCATAATTTCGCCACCAAAGATGGAAACTTTCTCTGCAAAAATCGCTGAGCAACTGTTAAAAATCAAAGCTGTACAGCTTCGGCCTGAGAATCCGTTCCGCTGGGCGTCAGGCTGGCGCTCACCCGTGTACTGCGACAACCGTCTGACCCTTTCATTTCCAGCACTCAGGGCGGAAATCACGGAGGGTCTGGCAGCAGTCATACGGAAGAATTATCCGGATGCCACGGGCGTGGCGGGTGTGGCAACTGCTGGAATCGCGCAAGGGGCACTGGTGGCAGACCGCCTGGGGCTTCCCTTCCTCTACATCCGTCCGGAGGCCAAGCAACATGGCATGGGCAATCAGATCGAAGGACGCATGCAACCCGAGTTGGTTTATGTCGTCTTGGAAGACTTGATCTCGACAGGTGGCAGCAGCTTGGCCGCAGTGAAGGCCCTTCGCGGTGCCGGGGGAACTGTCGCAGGCATCGCCGCAATGTTTGACTATGGGTTTCCGCATTCCAAGGCGGCCTTTGCGGAAGCCGGGGTCATCTGCCACGCGATCGTGATGCTGGAGGAGCTCCTGACAAAAGCGACAGAAATCCACTATATTCAACCCCGCGAACTGGAGGTGATCCGCGAATGGCGGGGCGATCCAGTCGCCTGGACAGCCAAGATCGAGGCGATTGCCAAGTGAAGCTTTTGGTAGATGATTGAAATTCAATTGAATCCTAGGATATGAGCACAATTCAGCCAAGTGAATACCACGAAATCCAAGATTGGATCATCGGCACCACCCAATATGCAGGGGAGACGACCATCGAAGTCCAGCCGTCCGCGATCCTGCAGGTATGTGAAATCCTCAAGACAAAATTTGGGTTCACATACCTCGCTGACATCACCGCGATAGACTATTACACGGACGACAACCGGTTCGGGGTGGCCTACAACATCGTCAACATCGCCAATAAGCGGCGCCTTCGCATCTTGGCAAGGCTGGAGGAGAAAGAGCCTGTGATTCAATCAGTGGTCAGCGTCTGGCAGGCGGCCAACTGGTTTGAGCGGGAAGCCTGGGACATGATGGGCATTCGCTTCCATGGGCACCCTGATCCTCGCAGGATCTACATGCCGGAAGATTTCGAGTATTTCCCCCTTCGGAAGGAATTTCCGCTGATTGGCATACCCGGATCCATCCAGACACCGACCCCTGATGGCCCCAAGGAATACAGATAGTGCCTCCAAGCCATTCTGAAGCCGGAAACGGCTGGTTTCCGGTTGTTCTTTGATCGATTCCCCTACCGTACTCACCCATTCATCCCCCGATGGATAGGGATTATTGATCAATTTTTGCATTGGGATCTGACTGTGATTCACCTATCTTCGTTGGACGGTTTTATTCATTGCAAGCGGAAATGAGGCACTACCTGGTCCTCCCATTGATCCTAGGGTTTTCCATCGTTCAGCCCTTCATGATGGAATCGCCCTTGGCTGCACAAGCCGATCTCAAGGTCATTTTAGTGGATCTGAAAGTGAAAAGCCCTGCGGATGTACCCAAATGCCTGGGGACAGGCCTGGATTCCAAGCGGGTGGAGCTGAGCCTGGAACCCGATGAGCTGCTGAATACGCTGGAGGACTATTCCATGGGCGAGGATCCCCTCGAGGGGCCTGATTGTTTCATGCCCGAACTGAAGGTCATTTTCAGGGAATATACGTACGTTTTCTCGATCTACTGTACTTCGGTCAAGAAATACGGGAATTCCGCACCCTTCATCCCATCGACGAAGCAGCTGAGGTCTGACATTTCCATGACGGAGTCCGTCGTGAAAGTTTTGGACAATCTGCGGAGGCAGTACTTCGGCTCCACTGTCGATCCGAAGGTCGCAGCACTTTTCAACCAGGCGAAGAGGATTCCCGATGAGAAGATCGATGACTCCAACCTGTACCTAGAGGTGGACGATGAAAAGGATCTGGAAAAAGACGCCCTGGACCAAGAGGGGTGGTTCAACAAGGTCAAGGATCCGGGCCTCGACGAAGCTGACAGCATGGACGGCGAGCGTAGCGGCGGACAGTAGCCTTCCCGAGGTCAGCCCATCCGTGTTGCTCGCGCCCGCTGCAGCCTGGGCGACCGGGGTGTCGCTCCCGCATCAAACGTAGCGATCACTCGTCCTCTCTTTTCGCCAGCAAATACATCACTGCCATCCGCACCGCCAATCCATTTTCCACCTGGTCCAGGATGATGGCCTGGTCGCAGTCCGCGACTTCCGAACTGATTTCCACCCCGCGATTGATCGGTCCCGGATGCATGACGATCAGCTTCTTCTTGGCTGCTTGCAGCCGGTCCATCGTCAGGCCATACTGCAGCGTGTATTCCCTCAGCGTCGGGAAGTAGCGCACCTCCTGCCGCTCCAGCTGGATCCGCAGCATGTTGACCGCGTCCGCCCAGTCGAGCGTGTCTTGCAAATCGTAGCTGACCTCTACGCCCAATTCGTGCAGGTACTTGGGGATCAGTGTCGGGGGGCCGCAGACCCTGACACGGGCTCCCAGCTTCTGGAGCGCGAAGATGTTGCTCAAGGCGACGCGGCTATGCAGGATGTCCCCGATGATGGCGACACATAGGCCCCTGACCTCACCGAAATTTTCCCGCAAGGAGAAGCAATCCAGCAGTGCCTGGGTGGGATGTTCATGTGCACCGTCGCCAGCGTTGATGATCGTCGCCTGGATATGGCGACTCAGGAAGGCGGGGACTCCTGCATTGGAATGGCGAATGACCACCATGTCCACTTTCATCGCCAGGATGTTATTGACGGTGTCCAGAAGGGTTTCACCCTTCTTCACACTGCTGCTGCTGGCGGAGAAGTTGATGACGTCAGCGGACAATCGCTTCTGTGCCAGCTCGAAGGAGATTCGCGTTCGGGTCGAATTCTCGAAGAAGAGGTTGGCGACGGTCAAGTCCCGGAGCGAGGGAACCTTCTTGATCGGGCGATTGATCACTTCCTTGAATTCGTCTGCCGTGCGGAATATCAGGGCAATGTCCTCTGCCGTCATTCCTTGAATCCCTAGTAGATGTTTCGAGCTCAGCATTTATCGCGATTCTATTCTTACACTGTCTTCGCCGCCACCTTCCTGGAGGCGAACGATCACTTTTTCGGAAGACAAGGCATCCACGGTGATGCCAATGTAGCGAGCCTCCAGGGGTAGCTCTCGCTGTCGGTGGCGATCCACCAGCACCAGCAGTTCCACGGAACTCGGTCTTCCGAAAGCGAGCATGGCATCCAAGGCTGCACGGATCGTCCGGCCGGTGTACAGCACGTCGTCCACAAGGATGACCCGTTTCCCCTCGACCAGGAAATCCACCTTGGTGCGGTTTGCGATCAGTGGGGAGCCGTGGCGAAGGATGTCATCCCGGAAGAAGGTCACGTCCAGCTCTCCGTAAGGAAGCTCCACGGCCGGTCTCAGGGAGAGCAGCAGCCGGTGGATGCGCCTTCCAAGATGGCTCCCCCGGGGCTGCAATGCGAGCATCACACTGTTTTTAAAGTCGATGTGATGCTCGATGAGCTGATGGCACAGCCGAAGCAGGGTCACCTCCAGCTGTCCCGGCAGGAAGAGGTCGCGCCGATGCCCGGACGGATGGTTATCCATGGACGATCCCTCCCGCCATGGCGACGATCTGCTCAAATTCCGGCTGGGTCACGGGCTGTACGGAGAGCCTCGAATTCCGGATCAGGACCATGCCGGCCAGTTTCGGATCGGCCTTGATCTCGTCCAGAGACACGGGGCGCTTCAGCAAGCCTTCGGCCACGATCCTGACAGCCACCCAGCGGTTGTCATCGGTGGTGGGGTCCTGGTAGGCGGGCTCGACGATCCTCACCACCCCGACGACCGTGCGGTCCTCCCCCGAGTAGTACATCAGTCCCAGGTCGTCCACCTTCATGGATTTCAGATGGTTGCGTGCCGCGTAATTGCGAACGCCATCCCAATCGGACGGCCCTTGCTCCACTAGTCCTTCCCAATCAAAGACATGGGGTTCCGTTTTCAGCAGCCAGTATTGCATCATGTTCGAACGAATTTGTTCGCAAGTTTCAAAAATTCGCGGCAACGAGAAATAATGAGTCGTCCAGATGATCCACAAATTTTCTCGCAACCGCTGGCAGCGGAGCCTGCAGCGGCTTGGAGTCCCGGCAGGCCGTCCGAAAAAATTCAGTCCTCAGATCAAAATTCAGGGAATCCTGGATGAAAGCATTGGGAATAGTGCTACATTTGCAATCTTTCATTGGCAGGATGCGTCATTTGAACAGGATTCTGGGTTTCGTCACCGTCGGCTTCGTGCTGGTCTTCATGGGGAAGGTCAGCAAGACAAGCCTGTATTCAGCTTATTTCAAGACCATTGCCGATGTAGAAATACGCAATTCACAGGCATTGCATCCAGGTGATGCGGATTTCGTGGCAGCACTGCCGAAGTCGCCGCAGAACCTCCTGAACCGCGCGATCTCATGCGGAAATGCCGATCCATTGCAGGCGGGGTTTTCCCTGGACGCCAAGCCAGCGGACGGGGGCACTGTCCCGGCAGTCCGGCTGGACATCGCGATGATCGGCCTTCGGTACTGCAGGGAGTTCGCCCCAAGGGCTCCCGGAACCTGGTCCATTCCAGACAACCTGACCAGGAACACGCTCCACTGAGGGCATGACGTCCAGCTCACTGGGCGGCGGCGGCCACTGGAGGAGTGATTTTTGTTGACCACTTGAAAATAATTCATTTTTAATACTCAGATGAGAAATAAGAACACCATTATCGCACTGTTGGTGATTTTCACTGCGATATGCTTTTTCAACCTCTTCATGACGTACCGTGCGTTCAGCCTCGAGGCTGAACTGAACGCCGCTACACCTGAGCGCGCGGAAGCGATGCGTCGCGAGGAAGGCTTCAAGGAAGCCTACGAGTTCGCACAGCGCAATGCATTCTCCCTGGGCCTTGACCTTCAGGGTGGCCTCTTCGTGACCATGGAGGTCGGGGTCGAAGACATTTTACGCGAGTACGCCGGCGGGTCGGCAGATGCCGATTTCGAGAAAGCCCTGAAAAGAGCGATCGAAGAGAAGGTGAACAGCCAAGACAATCTGGTGGATCTCTTCGCCAAGAATCTGGAGGCCGTGTACAAGGAGGCAGGCAGGCCCATTCCGCTCACACAGGGAAGCGGCACCTCGATCCTGCTGGCACGCTACTTCGCAAGCCAGGCACGGGGGATCGATGCGAACTTCCCTGACGACAAGGTGAGGGCAAAGCTGAAGGAAGACACGGAAGCAGCGATCCAGAACGCCTATACGATCATCAGAAGCAGGATCGACCAGTTCGGTGTGGCTTCGCCGAACCTTCAGCTGCAGTCGGGAACCGGCCGCATACTCCTGGAGCTTCCGGGAGTGAAGGATCCTAACAGGGTGAAGCGCCTCATCCAGAATTCCGCCAAATTGGAGTTTCGTGAGACCGTCGCCTACAGCGACGCCATCGGAACCATCAGCGAGGTGGACAAAGTCGTCAAGCGCATCATGGATCGCGAGGCGGGAATCACCCCTGCCGAGACCGACTCCACCCAGACAGAATCCGATGGGATGACCACCCCCCCCGACAGTGGCGGGACGGCATCCACAGTCGGCGATTCCACGGAGGGGGCTCCTGCCGACTCCCAGGAGACGAGCGTCAGCGATCTTTTCAAGGGTAAAAAGGACTCGGCCACGGCATCCTCTGACTCGGCGGGCGATAGCACAGCGGCGACCGCCGGCAATCCGGAGGACATCGAGAAGTTCAAGAAGGATCACCCCTTCCTGAGCCTCTTCGACCTGAAGGCACCCTTTGCGACGGCTGACAAGCCGCTGATCGGTCTGGTGTCCCTCTCAGACACCAGTGTGATGAACCGCTGGCTGAACCATCCCGAGGTCAAGGCAATCATTCCTTATTACTTGAAATTCCTGTGGGAATCCAAGGTGGATGATGGCCGCGGACAGGAGTACAAGAACAAGCTCGGACTGATCGCCATTCGCAGCAACCGGGAAGACAAGGCCAAGCTCGAGGGCAACGTGATCGTGGGT
>JBJOPY010000297.1:0-3937 GCA_046050405.1 Bacteroidota bacterium
AGGCTGTCTCATCTCTGCTTCCCTCTGTTCATCTTCTTGGTGCATGCAAGCTCGTCCCTTCCCTAAACATGATAAATTTAGGTTGGTAAATTAACTCAATTTTTTCGGAAAAGAAAATGGATTGCAAGAAAAATACAGCCAGAATGAGCACCTATCCGCGACGGATTTCCAACTATATACCCACCTCGAAGGATCGGATTGCGGAGACAATGATTTCAGCACATTCCCTGATCTGCGCCTCCGTGATCACGAGCGGTGGGGCGAACCGGATGATATGTTCGTGCGTCGGCTTGGCCAGAAGCCCGAGCTCCTTCATTTTCATGCACACATCCCAGGCCTTGAACCCGCCAATGGACTGGATCCCAATCGCATTGAGAAGCCCCCTTCCGCGTACAAAATCAAGCATTGGGTGCTTCAGCTCCTCCAATTTCGCACGGAAGATATGGCCGAGGCGCTCCGCGTTCTCAGCAAGTTTCTCATCTTCGATCACCTGTAATGCCTCCATCATCACGGCACAGGCAAGCGGATTGCCTCCATATGTGGATCCATGCTGTCCGGGGTGCAGTACTTCCATCACATCCCGGCTGGTCAGCACCGCAGAAACTGGCATCGTGCCTCCCGACAGTGCCTTCCCAAGGATGAGCACATCGGGCTTTACACCCTCGTGGTCACAACACAGCCGCCTTCCGGTTCTTCCGATTCCCGTCTGAATCTCGTCAGCCATCATCAGCACATTGCGCCTGGAGCACTGCTCACGGACCGCACGAAGGTAGCCGTTGACAGGCACCTTCACGCCTGCCTCACCCTGAATTGGCTCGAACAGGAACCCCACCACATTCGGGTCTTCCAGTGCAAGCTCCATCGCGGGAATGCTGGAATAGGGAATCACTTGGAAACCAGGGGTGAACGGGCCGAATCCTCCCCTTGACCCATGGTCCGTGGAGAAGGACACGATGGTCGTCGTGCGTCCGTGGAAATTTTCACTGCACACGATGATCTTGGCCTTGCCAGGCTCCACTCCCTTCATCTCGTAACCCCACTTTCGTACAATCTTGATGGCACTCTCCACGGCCTCTGCACCAGAATTCATCATCAGGACTTTTTCAAATCCGAAATAATTCGCGAGGTATTCCTCGGCGAGACCCAGCCTATCAGAATGGAATGCACGCGATACCAGCGTCAGTCGCTTTGCTTGTTTTACGAAGGCTCGGATGATCCTTGGATGGCAATGCCCCTGATTGACGGCAGAGTAGGCGCTCAGGAAGTCATAGTACTGCTTCCCCTCGGCGTCCCATACATGTACTCCCTCCCCCCTGCTGATCACTACCGGAAGCGGATGATAGTTATGGGCGCCATATTTTTCTTCAAGCGAAATGGCTTCTTGGCTACTGATCATAATCTTGTCCGGACCATCTCCGACTGAGTGATGAGAAAGTGCAAAAGTCCGGAAATTCCCTGGATTCCGCAATCCCAAGTTCAAAAGTGGAGCCGTCAGCCTCCCCTGGAAGTGCAGTGGACATGAATACAACCAGCTGCCCCCGGGGAGAGACGGAGAGGTGAGCGGAACATTGAGCACCACACCGGCAACTGCCCTCCATGGCCATCCTGATACTGCCTGCCATAACCTGAATGGCAATCCATCTCAGCGATGGGGATGCCACTGCCCCTTGACGTAGGTGCCGAGCACCCTGCCCTTCATCTCCCTGCCGAGGAGCGGGTTGTACTTGCTTTTGGAATGAATGTCACTGAGCTGGGGAACCCAAGTTGCGGCCGGGTCGAAATGGGTCAGTTCTGCCTCCATCCCCTCGGAGATCGTGCATGGAGCCAGGCGGAGGATTTGCCTTGGTGTGGTGGAGATCGCCCGGATCACTGACCCCAGGGCCTGCGGCTCGGAATCCATTCCTGTCATGATCGCAGCAAATGCCGTTTCCAGGGCATCAGCACCAAAGGAGGCATCCACGAAATCGTGGGTCTTGTCTTCACGTCCCTGGGGGTGATGTCCGCTGGTGATGACGTCGATCATTCCTTGTGCCACGGCCTTTCGCAAGGCGGCCACAGAAGCCTTGTCCCGCAAAGGCGGGAATACCTTCGTCACGGCATCGAATGCCTCGTTCTCGGTGGCATCAAGCATCAGGTACAGCGCGGAGGTTTCCAGGGTGAACTTCACACCGGCACCCCTGGCGATCGATAGCCTTTCCAGCGCCCCTCCAGTCGTCACCGGCCCGATGTGGAGCCGCCCGGGGAAATGCTCCAAAAGCCGCAAATCCCTTTCCACAGCAGCCTCCTCGGCCAAGGCCGGTATCCCCTTAAGGCCCATTCGTACAGCACTCACGCCATCCGCCACCATACCATCCTCTGCTAGCAGCCGATCCATCGGGGAATCGATCACCAGGCCATCAAAGGGCAACACATATTGCAGACCCCGCAGGAGCAATGCTGCACTTTGCGTACCCTTGGATCCATCTGTAAAGGCCAGGGCACCGCTCCTGTGCATATCGAACAGCTCGGCCATGTCCTTACCCAGGGTTCCCTCGCTCAATGCACCCGCCACATGCAGGTAGATTGGAAGTTCCATTGCGCGGGCCTGGAGAGCCTGCACCTGACCTGCATTGTCCATCACAGGATGACTATTGGGTTGTACCAGCAGTCTGGTGAAACCGCCAGCAAGGGCCGCCGCCGAGAGTGTCCGGAGGTCTTCGCGCCACTCATAACCCGGATCGCTGAGTTGACAACGCATGTCCACCCAGCCTGGGGAGAGGAAGCCGCCGATCAGCACAGTCGTTTCAGGATCCGTCTGCGAGCGCAGCGTGCGGGCCGGTGAGATTCGGGCGATCCGCCCGCCTTCCACCCATACGTCCGCCAGTTCCCCGTTCTGGGAGGAACCGGAATCTACGATGGTGACATTTTCAAACAATACGTTTTGCATCAATTCGTGGCAGGTTTAGCGCCTATGCGCAAGATCCAGAACTCAGCGACCAAAAACAGCAGTCCCGCGATCAAGAAGTACTTCCAGAGCGGCAGGCCATCCTTCTGCATCTTGATCTCAGCCCCCAAGCCGCCCCTTACAGCGGAAGCGACATGAATCAGATCGTTTCCCGTCTCGGCGAGCAGGTCGCGGACTTCCTGCTCGCTCCTGGAGGCCAGCTGCGACTCGGCATCAGGAACATTGAAACTGATTTGCTCCAGGACGCTGTCCGCCTGCAGTAGATCATAGTTGCCCTCCTTCAATCTCAACTCGTCAAACTTCAAGACCACTGAACCGCTCTGCACAAACTGATCAGGGGTCGAAATCTCCTTTTTTGCGTCCCTCAACTGGATCATCTCCTTGCCGTCCGTCTTGAGCCTGAGGGGGGTGAGGGCTCCCAGATCCATGACTGCTTCCACCCGCTGCGTCTGGTTCATCATCCGGGCAAGTTGCACCATCAACGCCAGCCCGCTGGTCTTGATCGTGAGGTCGGTCCACTTTTCTGACGGATTCATCGTGAAGGTGAAAAAAAGTCCGTTTTCAGGTCGTGACTCGATCAATACCGGCGCGTTCTCACTCAGCTTCAAGATGACATTCTGTACCATGCGGCTGGCTGGCCGGAACGCATAGTACTGATAGGTCAGTGGCGCATCGAACTTCTTCCCCGGGGCTTTCTTGGCGAAGACGCCTTCGAAGACGGGGTGCTCCAAGTCCACGCCTGCCACGACCTCGCCGGCGTCGCGCTGGACAAGCCCCCCAAACTGCCCAATTCCCGTGGCCATGAAGAAAGGGTTCACACTTTCGAGGTTCATTGCCTCTCCAGGAAAGAATAGAATGCTCCTGCCATCTTTCAGGTGGCCAGTCAGTTTCTCCTGCAGGCTGGTCGTCATCTCGTTCAGCCCCACCAGCATGATGGACTTGTAATCGCTGAGACGCTCACTCCCGATGTCCCGCGAACGGATGAACTTCACC
>JBJOPY010000298.1:0-6500 GCA_046050405.1 Bacteroidota bacterium
TGAGGGTGGGAGTTTTTCGACCGGGCCGGGTCAATGAACCTCCAGCATCTGGGAAGTGCAGGACTTATTGGATGTTTTGGGGAGGAGAGGGCAAGGCAAGGATGAAGGAGCCGTTCCACATCGGGAAGATCCAGGAAGCCTGGCATCCGCCCTGAATTCCTGCTAATTGTGGGCAAGCGCGAACGTGAGTGGACATGGAATCTTGAGTGGAGGGAAATCCTGCCTTGCACGGACTCTGCGGAAGGCGAAGGGAACGCCAGTCAAGGGGAAAAGAGGCCACCCCATTTCTCATGGAGAGCGGTCGGGCGACATTCTCCCAAAAGGGCATCGCCGAGGCATTTCAGATGAAGTGGCTTCGGCGATGCCTCATCTACAACGATCAAGCAGCGGTTTCGGAACCTGGCAGTTATCCGTTCATCGACATGAGGAACTCGGCGTTGTCGCGGGTGTTCCTCATGCGGTCTTGGAGGAATTCCATGGCTTCGATCGGGTTCATGTCGGCCATGAACTTGCGCAGCACCCAGATACGCGACAGGTCCCTGGCATCGATCAGCAAGTCCTCGCGACGTGTGCCCGAGGAAAGCACATCCACGGCAGGATAAATCCTGCGATTGCTTAAGCGGCGGTCGAGCTGCAACTCCATGTTGCCGGTGCCCTTGAATTCCTCGTAGATCACCTCGTCCATTTTGGAACCCGTATCGATCAGTGCCGTGGCGAGAATCGTCAGCGAACCCCCATGCTCCACTTTGCGCGCCGCGCCGAAGAATCGCTTGGGCTTGTGAAGGGCATTTGCATCCACGCCACCGGAGAGGATTTTGCCGGATGCCGGCATCACCGTGTTGTGTGCGCGTGCCAGGCGGGTGATCGAGTCCAGCAGAATCACCACCACGTGACCCGACTCCACCATGCGCTTGGCCTTGCTCAGGGCAATCGTCGCGACTTGGACGTGACGGTCTGCAGGCTCGTCGAAGGTCGAAGCGATCACTTCGGCATTCACGTTCCGTGCCATATCCGTGACCTCCTCAGGGCGTTCATCGATGAGCAATACCAGCAGGTAGGCCTCCGGGTGATTGGCAGCGATGGCGTTTGCAACCTTCTGCATCAAGACAGTCTTGCCAGTTTTGGGCTGTGCCACGATCAGGCCTCGCTGGCCTTTGCCAATCGGGCAGAAAAGCTCCAGAATCCTTAGGCTGAGATCTTTCTCGCCCGGACGCTCAAGTTTGAATTTTTCCTCGGGAAAAATCGGCACGAGGTGGTCGAATGGAATCCGGTCACGCACTTCATCGGGACGGCGACCATTCAATGTTTCGACCTTGAGCAAGGCAAAATAACGCTCACCCTCCTTGGGTGGGCGGATCTGTCCGAAGACGGTGTCGCCCGTCTTCAATCCAAACAGTTTGATCTGAGACGGCGAGACATAGATGTCGTCTGGTGAGGGCAGGTAGTTGTATTCCGGGGAGCGGAGGAAGCCGTAACCTTCGGTGATGACCTCGAGAACGCCATGGTTGCTGATGATGCCGTCGAAGTTGTATTCCTTGTCTTTGCGACGATCGTAAGTAGGTGTCGCGTATTCCTCCCTTGGGACGGGAGGCTGCTCACGCGGAGGAATATCCTGCGGTTGCCCTTTGTCCCTCTCCAGTCCGCGCTCCATGCTGCGGGTGAGGTAGTCACGGTGCGGATGTTCGCGTTGTTCGCGTTGTTCGCGTTGTTCGCGTTGTTCGCGTGTTTCCCTTGGCGCACGGTTTTCACGTTCCCGATTCTGGGACTCCCGGTTTTGAAACTGCCGTGACGTGAAATCCCTTGGACGGTCAAAATCGCGACTGAATGGTTTTCCATTGCTATCATCGCGATCCTCGGAGCGGTCTTCGCGAGAACGCTCACGATCATTGAAGGGAAACGGGGGCTCTACCACACGGTCCACCCTTGGGCGTCGAACCCGGCCTTCTGTCTCTGAGGTGGGATCGCGTTTTTCGACCCTTGGCTTATCCTTGCTGGCTTCCGTGGGGATCTCCTTGAGATTCTCGTTTTTTACTTGATCCTGGCTCTCCTGCCTTGGCTCCACACGTCCCCCCAATGGCTTATTGGAGGCAACCTTGGGCTTTTCCTTTGCTATCGCCTTCACCTCTTGGGGGAGGTCGCCTTCCAGAGGCAAGCGGGAAGGGGTTTCCCTGAGCTCTGCGGTCGGGGCTTCCAGCTCTGTTTGCGCGCTGTGAACAGAGTTCTTTTTGGCCGTACCTTCTTCGTTCGTCGCTGGTGCAGTGGATTCCGAGGCCACCTCGTGTTCCAAAATACGGAAGATCAGATCTTGCTTTTTCAGACTCTTAAATTCCTCAATTCCAATCTCCTTCGCTATTTCTTTCAGCCTTTGAAGCGGATGATTATTCAATTCAATAATATCGTACATACCTGATTTGTTACAAGCTTTATTCCTGTGAAACTATAGTTCCGATTTCCGTAAAAAGTCCATTCTGAAACTCCATAGTCATGAACTGGGGAAAAATGGATCGACATGTTTGAGGGAGAGCGGATTGACTGCAAAGAACGAGAACCTATCCTAAGTTTTGCAAGACGGGGAAAACAAATTTTTGGGAGCCGTACACTCGCGGAAGGATTTTGTCAATGTGAACAGCGCAAGGAAACAGGCACTGCTCTCAAACATGTCACAAATTTAGGCAGAAGGAATGACACTGCAAAGCTTTCGTGGGATTTCTGAAGATTTCTTTGTAAAAATCATGTCTTGCCCGGCAGTAATTCGGATTCAGAGGATGCGTGTTTGGGAGGGAATTCGTTAATTAGGGGCAAAATTGGGCAAATGCTGGAAATTAGAAAGATTAGGGAAAGCAAGGAGACATTTGTGGAAGGGCTCAGGGCAAGGAATATTGCCGATGCAGAGCAGCTGATACAGAACCTGCTGGATATGGATGCTGCACGCCGAGAGATCACCCTTCAGGTGGAGACGCTGCGCAACGAGGGTAAAAAGGCCGCAGACGCCATCGCGGGGCTGATGAAGTCCGGACAAATGGAGGAAGCCGAAAGGGCAAGGTCAGTGGCAACCAATGCCAAAAGCACCATCAAGGAATTAGAGGAGCGGATGAAGATGCAGGAACAGGAACAACAGCACCTGCTCCTCTCCCTGCCCAATATCCCTCATCCATCGGTGCCCAGGGGACTCTCCCCAGATGACAATACGGTCGTCTCCATTCACGGAACCCTTCCAGTTCTGGGGCCCTGGGCCAAGAATCACTGGGACCTGATCGCTTCCCTTGACATCATCGACTTCAACCTCGGTGTGAAAATCACAGGGGCGGGCTTTCCTGTCTACAAGGGGCAGGGGGCGGCATTTCTTCGAGCCCTGAAGACCTTCTTCCTCGATGAGGCCATTGCCGCAGGCTACCTGGAAATTGTGCCGCCGCTGCTCGTGAATGAGGATTCAGGCTACGGTACAGGGCAGATACCGGACAAGGAGGGGCAGATGTATTATGTGCCTGAAGACAAGCTTTACCTCATCCCGACGGCAGAGGTACCGGTGACGAACCTCTACCGGGATGTCATCCTGGAAGCGGGTGAGCTTCCGGTAAAAAACTGTGGTTATTCCCAGTGTTTCCGCCGAGAGGCGGGTGCATATGGCTCCCATGTGCGTGGCCTGAACAGGCTGCACCAATTTGACAAAGTCGAGATCGTGGAGATTGCGCATCCTGATCATTCTTACGAACGTCTCGAGGCGATGCTCGGCCATGCACGGGGACTACTGGACAAACTGGGACTGCACCACCGCGTGTTGTTGCTTTGCAGTGGCGACATGGGCTTCGCCTCGGCAAAGACCTACGACCTCGAGGTATGGAGCGGTGCACAGCAGCGTTGGCTGGAGGTCAGCTCCGTTTCCTGCTTCGAGACATTCCAGAGCAATCGCCTGAAGCTGAGATTCAGGGACGGTGGCAGAAACACCCTGTGCCATACCCTCAATGGATCTGCCCTCGCATTCCCGAGGGTCATGGCCGCGATCATCGAGAACTTCCAGAACGAGGATGGCTCGGTCACCCTTCCAGAAGTGCTGCACAAGTACACTGGATTCGACCGTCTTGCGAAAGCCTGAAGCTGTGTGCGGATTCACCCGGGACATCGGGCAGATGGGATCATCCGGGTCACTGCGATCTTGGACATAGCCTAATTTTTTGGATTGAAGTTGCCACTGGCTGCTTGATCAAAGGTTGCGGTTGCCATGGATTGTCTCGGCAGATTTGCATTTTCGTTTGTAATTTTCGTCCTCAGAGCCAATGCTTCAGATTGGACATATCTTCCTCATGCTCATGCTGGTCCTGTTCCCGTGCATCTCTGGCGCATGGGGCCAAGACAGCCTGCGGTGGCGGATCAAGGCGGTGGAAACGGATACGGTGCTTTCGAAGCAAATCCGCGGAATGCTTCGCAGAGGCTTCAGTCATGCCAAATCGGAAGCGGAGGCGGAGGCGATCAGGGTGGACGTTGCCACCCGCTTGCTGGACCGGGGATATGCGGAGTTCTCCATCGATACCTTTCATCGGCGGGACCATGTGCTCATGCTGTCCGTGTATCCTGGACGGCAGTATTTCTACGATTCGATCCGGCTTCCGGGACTGAATGAGGTAGACTATTCCAGGTCGGACTTTGATGCCTTGCAGCGGAAGCATCTGCCATTTTCGGCCAAGGATTTCAATTCACGATTGAGGACGTGCCTCCAAGCCTATCAAAACAATGGGTTCCCATTTGCCGCCTTTGACAGCCTGCGCATTGATTATCGCCTTGGCCAGGCGGACTCGATCTTCGCCGGAATCAACTATCGGTTCGATCCGGGGACGCTCGTGACCATCGATAGCGTGATCATCGAAGGCAAGGTCCGTGAAAAGTCCGATTTCATTCAAAGCCTCGTCGGGATCTACGGGGGGGATCCTTATGATCAGGAAAGCATTGACCGGGCCCGGCGGTTGCTGAACAGCTCTCCGTATTTCAAGAATGCCCAGATGGCTCCCGTCCGGTTCATCGGCGAGGACAAAGCGAGGGTCACCCTCAGCCTTGAGTCTAGGAAATCGGGAAAATTTGACTTTCTGCTAGGTATTCTACCCCCCTCGAACAATACGGCAAAGCTGCAATTCACCGGTCTCATCGACATCCAGATGGTCAGCCCGCTCTTTCGTGCAGGTGAATTGCTCGAGTTGCGCTTTGATAAGCTGGTCGGCTCCTCCCAAAAGCTGCACCTGCGCTACGCAATGCCCCATGTGTTCAGTACGCCAATGGGGATGGATGGTGAATTCAACCTGCTCAAACAGGATACGAGCTTTCTTACCCGGGACTTCAAGCTCAGCATACCCTACGCCTTCAGTCCCATGCTTTCCATGAAGGCTTACTACAAGAACAAAACCTCCATGCTGATTTCCACCCGAAGGTATCAGCAGGATACCGCATTGGTTCCACCGATCCTGGACGGCAAGGACCAGACCTATGGAGTCGGGTTTTCCTATGAGAACCTCGATGACCGCTACAGTCCCCTCCGAGGATTCCGGATACAGGCGAGCGGGGGTGTCGGAAGAAAGAGAGTCGTCAGAAACCCCCGCCTCACCGAAAACGTGTACCAGGGCATTCAAGCCAGCCTCCCGAAGAAGGAAACCGAGATTCGGCTGGAGTGGTATCAGAAGTATGCCAAGCGATGGGTGATGATGGCCGCAAACAGGACCTACTGGCTGGATCAGAAGCAGTACTTCCAAAATGACCTGCTGCAAGTGGGGGGGAGCCGCACCATCCGTGGATTCAATGAGAATCAGTTTTTCACTAGTTTCTATACTTGTTTGACGATTGAAAACCGCTTCTTGCTGGAGGAACGATCCTACCTTTTCATTTTTTCCGATATTGCCTACCTGGAAGACAAGGCAGGGCCCGTGAGGGTTCGGCATCCGATGGGTGCGGGTCTTGGATTGACCTACGAGACCAGGGCTGGGATGCTCTCCATCACCTATGCTGCGGGTCAAGTGGAGGGCTTTCCATTCCAGCCATCTCGCGGGAAGATTCACATTGGTTTGGTGACTCAATTTTAGGAACATGGAGGAGAAAAAAAGTCTTGAACGCATCGTGAACGTGCCCTGCAATTCCTGTGGCGGCGAAATGAGGTATGACCCGGGGCAGCAACGGCTTCTATGTCCCAATTGTGGCTCGACGCGGGAGATCCCTCGCCCCAAGGATATGGTGGTGGAGCGGTCATTTGCGGATGCGTCGGATCTTGAGGCGCGTTCCTCTGGATTCGCGGTTCCTTCCAAGGTGTTCCATTGCAATGGTTGCGGGGCGAATACCTCTGTAGAACCCGATACGGTGGCTTTCAATTGCCCATTCTGCGGATCCACGAATGTCAATGCCGAGGCGACAGAGGCCAAGGTGATACGTCCATCAGGAATCCTGCCTTTCAAGGTCACCAAGGAGTCTGCGCTCGGAAAGTTCAAGGTATGGCTCGGGAAAGGCTTATTCGCACCCGGCAACCT
>JBJOPY010000299.1:0-6299 GCA_046050405.1 Bacteroidota bacterium
AATAGGCGATGCATCCGACAGGTTGCCCCAGGAACCGCGTCCATTTCTCGCGGATGCGGTCGATTCCCACCCGGAGATCACTGACCGGCCGCGTGAACGTCAGCGGCCACAGGTCGAAATAGCTATGGTCTTCAAAGAGTGCGTATTGCATCACCACCCCGATTTGAGAGCCGCCAAGACGGGGGAATAAAAAAGAGCAGACTTCCAGCCCGCTCCCTTTTTGAATTCCCCGAATGCGCGGGATGGCTGCTCAGTCCTTTTTCCCACCATAGCGGGTGTAGAACTTGTCCACGCGGCCAGCCGTGTCCACCAGCTTTTGCTTGCCGGTGAAGAAGGGGTGCGAATTGCTTGAAATCTCCAGTTTCACGAGCGGGTACTCATTGCCGTCTTCCCAGACGATCTTGTCGGCCGTGTTCACTGCCGAGCGGGAGAGAAACCCCCAATCGGTCGAGATATCTTTGAAAACCACCAATCTATAGTTCGGATGGATGTCGCTTTTCATATTTTTTGATCAAATTTTTACGAACGAGTGCGCAAAGATAAACGTTAGGATCGAGATTTTAACATGCAATCTATGAAAAATTCTGTGCGGGGGGATTGTCACAGGGTCAGCCTGGGTCGAAACCTAGTGGGCAGGGGGTGGTGGGATCCCGGCGATGGGACGGTGAATCCATCCTGGCTGCGGGTGCCCCCTGAGATGGAGAAGGGCCTGGGCTGCGACGGGGTGAGGCCTACGCCCCCGGGCAAACCCGCAATTGAAAACTGGATCCTTGCATGGAAGGGATTGAGGGGGATGGATGCCGGGCTTCCAATGGTTTGGCCCGTCGGGTCCGGCCGGGATTTGGAGATCGAATGGGTGAAGACCCAAATGCCTGTCGCCCATGGACGGGGTCTTGCATGGGGCGCGGAATTTGCCGAATCTTGCACCCGGGGATGGCGGCGCTCCGGCGCGATGAATCCACCCCCGCTAAAGGAGGCACTGTATGCTGATCGCAAATCCCATTTACGACGTGGTCTTCAAGCGCATGCTGGAAAACGAGCGTGTCGCCAAGTTCTTCATCGGCACGCTGCTGGAGGAGACCATCCTGGCCGTGGAGGTGAAGCCGCAGGAATTCACCCACGTGAGCGAGCTGGCCACCCTGTCCGTCTTCCGCCTGGACTTCATCGCCACCATCCTGACGGGCACTGGCGAGCAGCGGAAGGTGCTGATCGAAATCCAGAAGGCAAGGAACGAGATGGACCTGATGCGCTTCCGCAACTACCTCGGCGAGCAGTACAAGAAGGAGGATGTGCTGGTGGGTGAGCCGGTGGCGCTGCCGATCACCACCATCTACATCCTGGGCTTCCGGCTTCCGGAGATCACGACCGCCTGCATGAAGGTGGAGCGGAACTACATGGACCTGATCGGCCGGACGGTCATCGAGGCCAAAAGCGACTTCGTGGAGAAGCTCACGCACGACTGCTACGTGGTGCAGGTGGACCGCATCACCGACCGCTACCAGACGCGGCTGGACAAGCTGCTGAGCGTGTTCGAGCAGGCGCACTTCATCGATGAGAAGAGGATCGTGAAGGAGTTCATGCATGAGACGGACCTGGAGGAGGTGCGGCTGATCACGGACATCCTGCACCATTCCGGGGTGAGCCCGGAGGAACGGAAGCTGATCGAGACCGAGAAGGAGGCCTGGCGCACGGTCCAGGCGATGTTTGCAAAGACGGAAAGGAAGTACCTGAAGGAGCTGGAGGAGAAGGACAAGGCTCTCGAGGAAAAGGACAAGACCTTGGAGGAGAAGGACAAGGCTCTCGAGGAAAAGGACAAGGCCCTGGAGGAGAAGGACAAGACCTTGGAGGAGAAGGACAAGGCTCTGGAGGAGAAGGACAAGGCTCTGGAGGAACAGGAGAGGCTCATCAAAGAACTCCAAAGCAGGCTGCGGGACAAGGGGGAAGCGTAGGCCGCTGATGGCCTGCCAACACTCCCTTTCCACTTCGCGCCCAGATGCTTCCACCAATTGATTTTCACCATAGGCCCTGCACATGCCAATGTTTCAAGGATTCCGTCTTCCACCCATCTGGAATGCGGGACGATCAATCCAATTGCGTGTTGCCCTGGTGAATCGCCCCTGTCTGGCGCAATCCCTTCTTCTTTTTCTTAGATTTGGCATCTTGTTTGAGATTGACACCTTCATGATTAGAAGTACATGCCTCGTTTTGCTGGTCCTCCTCCTTGCAGGGGGATCGGCCCTCTCACAACCGCTGACCAAGGTGATTGCCAATAAGTTTCCAAACGGGAAGCCGGAGACGGTGAACTATTACCAGGGAGAGACCATCCCCCAGAAACTGACCAAGCAGGAAAGGTTCTCCATGGATGGCAGGAAGGTCTTGGAACGAAACTACAAAAACGGCATCCTTCACGGCATTTCCACCGAATGGAAGGAATTTGACGGCACGAAGGTGGCCGAGCTGAACTACGACCAGGGGGTTCTCAGCGGGCAGCAATCCTATTTCTTCTCAGATGGCACCCCCAAGATGGAGCTGAACTATCTGAACGGCAAGCTGGACGGGCGGCAGGTGGAGTATTGGTTCAGGAAAGGCAGGGACACCCTGCGATCGGAGCACCACTATAGCGCCGGAATCCTGCACGGGATGCAGCGCCAGTGGACGAAGGAAGGCAGGGGCGTTTACAATCTCCATTTCGTAGCCGGCAAACCCGACGGCATTCAGCGCGTCTGGGACGATACGGGCGCGCAGAAGGAGGAAAAATGGAAACAAGGCGTTTTCGAGGAATGGCTGGAAAACTGGACAGCCTCCCAACCCCGGCATGCCAGGATCTACGACTATGTCCCCCGGGGGGACTCGCTGAACGTCGCCATCGGCAAATCCCTGCAAAAGGAAGTCTGGTATTATGAGACGGGGGCAGTGGAGGCCCTGACCACCACCAACAACGATAAGGAAACAGAGACCCAGGTGTTCTACCTGGGTGGCAAGCTCAAAGGAAAGGGCAAGGGAAGCTATGAGGCCAAGGCCGGGAAGTGGGAATATTACCACCCGAACGGGAAGAAAATGATGACCGGCGAATACCGGGCAGACAAGCAGGCCGGCCTGTTCGAGCGTTGGGATGAAAATGGTAACCTGGTCGCTGAGGAGTTCTGGAATCCCGATGGCTCCGGCCGTGAGACGTGGAAGATTTATACCTATTACCCTGCAGGAGGCAAGGAAAGCGAAGGGACACTGGATCCCCAGGGGCATAAGAAGGGAAAATGGAAGTACTGGCATGCAAGCGGCAACAAAATGCGGGAAGAGGACTGGGACGATGCCTGCACTTCCGGAAAAGGACGTCCTTCCATCACGAACCTCTCGGTCTGGGACGATGGCGGCCACCTGGTCACGAAAGGATCCGAGACCCAGCAACAGTCCATGGCTTACTACCCCAACGGAAATCCCTCCGAAATCACCACCAAGGTTTTCCCCAAGCGTGATGTCTGTGGGAAAGGGCCGGTGGACGTGTTCAAGGAAGGGAGGTTCACCATGGAGGAGCCCGGGAATCCCGACTACAACCAATCCGTCATTGCCCAGCGGATTTCATTTTTCGAGACGGGCGATACGAGCCGCATCGACCGTTGGAACCTGGAAGGCAAGCGGGACGGCTACCAGGCCGGCTGGTTTCCGGACGGCAAGAAGCAGTACGAATACCATTACAGCAATGGGAACGTCCAGGGCAGCGTGAAGGAGTGGTATCCTACAGGCCAGATGATGCTGGATCACAAGTACAGCTCCGCGACCGGTACGCCCAGCCTCCAGGAAGGGACGTATTACACCGACAAGGGCAAGGCATACCCCTATTCCGCTGCGGAGGGCAAAAAGAAAAAAACGATGGAGGAGATCGATGCAGCCTGCCTGTTTCAGAAGTTCTGGCGGGACAGCAAATGAGCAGGATTCACCCCTGGCGGCAGATGCGCTCCAGATTCGCAATCGATGAGTCGGCGGCAGGAACCCTGCCCGCCTGCTAGTTTCCCGGCCTTGCCTTGAGTATCTTCTCAAACACCGGATCGAGCTGGTTCGGATGCAGATCCTTCGCTACGATCTTGTTGTTGGGATCTAGGACATAGCACTCTGGCGTGATGTCCACATGGTACTTGTAATAGTACCGGCTCTCCATCTTCGGATCGATCACATTGTGGAAGGGCTCGATGTGGTACTTCGCCACGAACTCCCTCCACTTCGCATCGTCCGGATCCAGGCAGAGGGCATACACATCCACCTTGCCCTTCCACTTGTCATAGACCTCCCGCATCACCGGGGCTCTCTCCTGGCAGTGGCTGCAGGAATAGGAATACATGAAGACCACCTTGATCGGCGTTTTCAGGTCGTACAGGCTCTCGTATTCCCCGTTCAGGTTCTTGGCCCGCAGGTCCTGCCCTGTCATCCCGATCAGGCTGACCCGCATTTCATTGACCTTCTTGCGGATCTTGGCCAGCTCCTCCGGCTTGCCCGGGAACCATTTCTCGGAAATGTCATCCGTGAAGTACTTGTCCACCAGGTGGATCAGGACAGCCTCGCCGCCCATGAAGGTCGGTTTTTCATATTGAATGGCGATCCAGTTGACCACGAATTTGAAGCACTCGGGACAGCTCCTGGTCTTCTCGATCAGGCGGTCTGCGTATCGGATGACCGAGTCGGCTGTCTGGGGCGTCAGTTGGGTGATGTAGGTCTTGAGCTTGTTGGGGATCACAGGGGTGCGGATGAGCCGCTCATCGGCGAGGCTCGCATCGTCGAAGTAGGCCGCACGGTACATCACCAGCTGGCGGAGCGTATCGAGGGTTCCGTCCGCCTTCTTCGGGGTGGTCAACTCAGGATTCTGGCCCGCCAGCTTGAAGACCGTGAAGAAGGAATTGGGGTGGTTCCTGGCAAAGGCTGCCACATGTGCCTTGCGGTCGGCGACCATCCTGTCCCGCTGTTGCTCAAGGAAGGCCAGGTTCGGGCTGCTGGCCGGGGTGGCCTTGATGGCAGCCTCCAGGGAATCCACCTTGGACTTGAAATCATCCTCGTACTTCAGGTTCTGGTAGAACAGCTCGTTGTCCTCGGTGCCCTCCGTCTTCATGAACCTGACCATGTCCCGGAAATCCGTGCGCATGGAAAAGGCTTGATCCTTGTCCAGGAGGAATTGGATATAGCTCCGCTGGTCAGGGGCGACGAGATAGTACAGCCCGCCCGGGAGGGCATCCGCCCTCTCATATTGAACCTTGCCGGCCTTGGACGGCAGGGAATCTACGAGGTAGTTCTGGCCACCCAGCATTCCGATGATGCGGCAGTAGCCTTCCGGCAGTCCTTTGATCTCGAATTTCAAGGACACCTTTGGCTGCGCCATCCCCAACCCTGACCATGCAAGCAGGGTTGCAAGCGAAAGAAGTCGTTTCAGATTCATGGTTCCAAATTATCCGTTCGGAGGTGAAGATGCAAATTTAATGCCGAAAACGTCCTCCATTTTCAGCTGAAGGCAGCCCCTCCCCCTCAATCTCCGGCTGTCAACACAAACATCTTCGTCCACCACCTTCCGAGTTCATGGACGGCTTCGACGGTGAAGCCCTGCCGTTCCAGTTCCTCCCGGAGGTCGGATTCGGACTTCAGGGGATCATCGCATAGCCGCCGGCGGTAATGACCGGTTTTGCGTACGACATTCTCGATCAGGTAGATCCGTCCGTCACGCTTCAGTTTTCTCCGAATGTCGAGCAGCATGGCCGCTGGGTCGGAGAAGTGGTGGTAGCTTGCGGTCAAGAGCACCTTGTCAAATGTCCCCTCGGGGAGCATCGTCTCCGTCTCGGTTCCGACCACCAGGTGAAACTCACTCCTCAGCGCGCCTCCGTGGACGGTGGAGTAGTACCGCTTCACGGCCTCCAGCTCCCGTGCATTCAGGCAGGCGGTGTCGATGTCCTCAATGTAAAAGGTCAGGCTGTCCTGACAGACGGCAAACATGGCCATCCGGTAGCCATTGCTCCCGCCCACATCGGCCACCACTTGACCCGCCTTCAGCCCGAGTGCCTTCAGTTCAGTCCCGTATGCTTTTCGGATCGATGCTTCCGATTCCAGGACGAATCCGCATCGGTAGGGCCGGGGGCTGGCGCGCTGGGCTTCCGAGGGGGAGGCGACCACCATGAGGAGAGGAATGAGCAGGGTGAAGGCCCTGAAGGTCAACGTAGGCATCTCGTGTCGTCATCAGAGGTGGAGCATTGCGGTGAGGCTGGAATCATCTCCTGCCATTCCGCTGGTAGTGCCACCCTTCCCAAGGGGGGATCTGCCACTTTGTG
>JBJOPY010000300.1:0-7415 GCA_046050405.1 Bacteroidota bacterium
TGGGAACGTATGGGAAACATTGTAGGAGACATCGCCCCGTCCCACCGTAAGGGTGATGGTGCGCGAGCCACAACCCGAATAGGTATGGTAGGCTGTCTGTCCCATGGCCACCGTGCCATCGCCAAAATCCCAACGGTAGTACTCGATTCCTGCCTTGGAGGTCGGTATGCCCCGCACGATGATCATCCTGTCGGGACAGGGGCCCATGTGGATGCTGAAATCTGCACGTGGGGGCAGGCAACCCCGCACCTCGATGCGGTGTACTTCCACATTGGTCCCGGTGATTGATGCATTGTTGTTCTTGGACAGCACCTTCACGAAGTAGTTGCCGGGATCTGTGAAGCTGTAGGTGAAACTTTGGGTGGTGGCGTTGCATGGCCCGCTCTGGGACAGCAGCACCCTGCCGCGTGCATTGGTCACTTCCCAGGTGCAGTTGTTTCCGGCGCAGTTGTTCAGGTAGTTCCTTGTAAACGTCACCGGCGTTGCCACATTCGTCAAACCATCGGGCGAATAGTCCAGGCATTTCACGGAAGGGCCGTTGATTCCCACCTGGCATACATTGCAGTTGATCACCTTCAGCGTGGAGCTGGTCTCCGTGGACTTCCCGTACCTGTCGGTGACCGTGAGCTTCATGGTATAGGTGCCGGGTGTGGAGAAGGAAAAGGTCGCTGTTCGATTGGGGGAGGAGACGTATTTGTCCGGCTCAGGGCCGGTGATCTTCCATGCATAAGTGAAGGGGCCAAAATCCACGGGCGTGGCTGCGTTCGCAGTGAATGTACGATTCAAGGCTTGGTCAAGGCAGGTTTCCCCGGTTCCCCCCGAGATCCCGACATTGGAGGGAGGGCATGTATTCACGCATTTATACACGGTAAGCCAACGAGTGGCATCCGATCCCACCAATGGTGTATGACGCATGTAAATATCGTATTGATAGAGGCCGTTTTCTGCGAAGATCGAACGGGTTCTGTCCCTGTATAGAACAAAGGATAGATCGTAGTTTCCCTGACCTCCTGGGCCGATTTTCACCTTGTTCCAAGACTGTTGAGGCCCCGGCCCCAGATACTTGACATCGATCCAATAGTCCAGTTTGTCCAGGTCGCTCTGGTTCCACTTGACCTGGTGCACAAGATCACCGCCACAATGATTCAAATATTCCTTGGGATCCCCAAGGAATGTAAGGAAGAACTTCCTTTTGGAATCGCCAAGGTAACGGAGGTCTTTCGTCCTTGGCTCCGGGAACACGCAATTTCCAGGGAAGGGGTTCATCACCCGGCCTTCACCAGTATTGGGAAAAGGAACAATCTCCCCCAAATTTCCATTCAGGGATGTCTGGGTAACCAGATCGGAGGGCAATTTTGACAAGGCACCACCAGAACCCCCAGGTATGAAAATCGGTATCGTATCCCGCCGCACATTGCACCCGATCCACTTCTGCTGCGTGTAAGGCTTCACCGAGGCGCGCACGCTGTCCAGTTCCAGTGACAGGCTTCCGCCCGATATGCGGTACCGCAGCTTCAGATTGGACAGCCGCAGGCCATCACTCCCACAGCTCCCATCGACCACGCAGGGATCCGTCGGGATCGACAACCCATCGTAGGGGCCATTCAACCGAATCGTCCCGGACCGATTGCCACCGCTGACGATTTGACTGTTCAGCGCCTGGTTCAGATCCGCAACGAAAGGATGCACTGGCGGAGCCTGCTGCCCTCCACCCCCTGCCACGAAGTAGCTGGGGGTTCCGTCTGCACTATGCGTCATCAGGCTCCCCATATTGGCAACCAATTGATTTTTGAACCCGCTCCGCAGGATGGAGGCCGAGGTCAGATCCGACCCAGGCATACAATGGCGTGCCTTCATCCCGGAGGGAAACAGGTACAAGCGGCCTTGGCCCGGGTCCACCTCATCCACATGGTACAGCAGCTCAGAGCTGCTGCAATTGTTGGGGGCCAGCTGGATCAGATCGCCCTCCGTGAATCTCCCCGCTTCTCCACAGGTGCCGCTGCCAGTGAATTCGATGTATTCCCTCCCGGAATCCACTCCATACTTCATCGGGCCAGATATCGTCAGCCCTTCGCTCCGGGATTTTCCCCCCAGGTTTTTGTAATTCCAGAATGCCCGGAATTCCTGACTGAGATAGGAACCTCTGAAGTCGTCGTAGGTCCGCACGATGAGCGGATCCCCGGTCTCCTTGTCGAACACCTCGAATTGGGAGGTCTGTGTCACCCCGTCCACCCGATTGATGGTGCGCTTCAGGATGGCGGGGAGACTCACGATCTTGGTGGTGACATGATGGCGGAGGATGCGTTCATTGCGATAGACCCCGAGATCTTTCAGCGTTGGGATCAAGACTGGCAGTGGAACTCCGATCATTGTAATTGCAGCACCCGCCGAGAGATCCGCCTCCACATTCCCACCATTGGTGATGTCCTTGGTTTGGAGCATTTCGGACAGGATTTCCGTCTCCCTTCCCGGGTATCCCATCTCGATCTGCATTCGATCGTTCATGAGTTTCACTGCCTCCCCGGGTGCATAGTATTCCGAAACTTCCTCTGCGATGGGAGGCTGGCTCACGCCTCCTGCCCCATATTTCCGCACCCGCTTTTTCTGCCCGTCCATTTCATTTTGGATGAACACATAGCCCTGTGCCAGGAAGGGCGCCTCCCTGGTATAGCTTGCGCCAAATCCCCCTCCCCCCAAGCTCAAGCCCAGAGGCACATTCATGAATTGATCCACGCCCGTGGCCAGGAATCGAAACGGATAATCCCGGCTGGTATAGAATTCATGCACCTCCATCCCCGTCGTCGTCTTGCCTTGATGGATGTTGGACACCGCCACCGTGGAATAAGTCACTCCGGGCCCAGCCATGGCATACTCCCCGATCGGCCCAGTCTGCCCATACATGTCCCTCCCATAGAGGATCGCCTCCAGCTTTCCCTGCTCGGACTTGTCGATGGGCTGCACGAGGGGATTTTCCATGCGCCCGGTACCAGGCTCATTTCCTGCAACCCCGCTGCTGATCAGCTTTCCATGTTCCTCTTTGAGATAATGGTACTCCTGGCCATAGAGCACCGGGGCATTGTCCGCAGGATGGATTCCCGCGTCGTACATGAGCAGGCGCTTCACGCGCAGCGGCCCGCCTTTTTTGGCGTTCGGTGCCTCCAGCCGCACATACGACATGGCCGGGGACATCCTTTGGCAGGGTGTCACGTCCGCCAGCGATTGGATCAGGGTGATCAGTGCCCGGATCCTGCTCTCATTGCTTCCCTGACTCAGGGCATTGCTGGTCCCCGTGAGCAATCCGCGGCGGTTCGTATTGTAGAAATCCCTGCATACCTTCTTCGGTATCTCGCGCTTGCTGAACTTGGATTCATATTGGATGCTCCGGAAGTTCGGCAGGCCATTGCTTTCCTTGAAGACGAAATAGATGCCGCTCCCGTCCCATCCATACCCCGCGATGCGTGCAAATCCCTCCACCGATTCCGACTTCCCATCCCCGGGATTCGGGAGGTCGTCCCCGATCAGGGCGTACAGGAAGTTGAAATACAACCGTTCCTTGTTATCCCGCATGGGCCGGAACAGCGCATCCGCCAAGGCCTGACTGGGGGAAGACGTGATCCCGGCCTTTGCAAGGTCGAGGTAGTAGCGGTTGTTGGTCTCATCACGCGCATCCGTGGCAGCCGAGAGGGGTACCATCACCATGGCCGGGCGATCCTGCACATAAGCATAGTCCCCCTGCTCGTACTGGACATGCACCTCGCCGCCGGTAGGCAGCTGGATGCGCTTGAGTTGCCACGCCGCCGGGTCAAACCCCGTCCCACCCGGCTGCTGGTCCACATAAGGATACAGCGGCGCAAGGCCCCCCAGGTGACCCTTCAACTGGACATAATTGCGATAGTTTCCCCAGCGATCCGTGTCTGCTGCCTTGTAGCCAGGGTTTTGGTTCCCGACCTGTGCGCCATAGTTCTGAAAAGATGTATAGGGAGCGGGATAGGGCATCGTAGGGTAGGCATAACTGAATTGGTAGGGGCTGATTTTCTCGGTGAGGGTACCCCCGTATTCAAACCATACCTTCTTCAGCGTGAGCTTTCCCCCTTGGTTGGGAAATCCATCTGCATCTGGTTGCTGGGTGTTGTTGGGGATTCCGGGACATAACGAGTAGTCGTAGGCGAAGCGCACACTCTTGATGGGCAGTTTTCCTGGGCTTGGCACGTAGATCCCTGTACTTCCGTCCTTTTCTTGGCAGTCGGACAGGGGATACAGGTCGATCCGGGTCAGCTTCTTGGCCTTGATGATTTTTGCACCACTGCTGCTGCCTTTCAGGTAATCCTCAAAGGAGGATGAATCCTGCAACTGCGCACTCCCCCCATCCTCGCGATCGGTGAAACGAAATATGGCCACATGCGTTTTCGAGGAAATGGATTGGAGCATATACACCTCCTTGGCCCCCGCGCTGTAGCTGACCATGTCATCCTTGTTAGTACTCAGCGAACCATACTCAAAGTTTGCATCCTTGTAGGGTGTGCGGTAGATGTACCAGTCTGAATTCCCCCCCGCGACACGCTGGTAATTGAACCGGGTGTAGGAGCCGAAATCGTCCGGGGTCAAGCCATCATTTTCCCGATCCACATAGCCAGGGCCTGTGATTCCTGTGAGCAGATGGGTTCCCGCATAGGGTGCATCGGAGGTATAGCCAGTCACCGTCTCCGCCTTGGCATGTATTGACGAGCTTGTAATTTTTGCGAACTTGTAGTTGGCAGTGTCTATCTCCACATTTCGACCATTCCCCTTCACGTTCACGCTGTAATTGAGGTTCTTCTCCTTTCTCACGAAGGAAGGCAACCCATACACGTATTGCATGCCCTCGCCATTGGTGATCCGATACTCCCCAATGCAATCCTTGAAACCTCCTTCATTATAGAACTGATAACTGTACGCAGCAGCCTGCCCCCTCTCATCGAGGATGTACAGCTTCTTCTGCGCCGACAGGTATCGATGGGAATTCGACATTTTCTCCAAATCCCGCACATAGGAATATCCAATGTACGAACTCCTGCTGGTTGCTTCACGATCATCCACCTTCTGGGCCAGATTGGACAGCCTCGGACGGGCGACCAGACCATTCTGCTCCAACCGGGCACCTTTCGGCAAGTCGTCCAGATTCAGTCCTTTGTTATAGCTCTTGTCATGGGTGAACCGAAAGTAAAACTGCTCATCCGAATTCGGAAAATCGCTCAGCGGCCGGAATCGATAGTCCTTGGCATCACCTTCCAGTTGCTCGTCCCAGTTCCCAATGCTCAGGTGCGTATAGTCCCCGCCCAAGTTTCCGCCCACTGTGTACACCAGATTGGCCACAAACGGCGGCAGCGTCACGACCGACGCCAGATTCACGTCCACCCCTTCTTTCACCGAGACATTGTGGCTCTCCACGTAATTTTTGCGGTAGTGGCCCGCCTCGTTTCGGTGGGCACGAAATGATCCCGACATTCCCTCGCCAGTCACCACATAGACATCATTGTTGGGGAAGGGCACGGAAAGGTACTTGTCCCGCTTCTCGAAGGCCTTTTCATTTTCGGAGTAATAATCCATCATGGCCTCAGGATCATCCAGTGCCTTCTCCGAATGCAGGTAGCCATAGACCCTCCTGGTCGAAGCCTCGGGGTAGTTCTGGAGCACGAAGCTCCCACTCACCTTGCTTTCAGGGTCGATTGGAATGGGAAGGACATTGATGCCCAGTTCCACCTTCATTCCAAATGCAGCGCCGATATAGCTTGAAAGGGTCGTGGGATAAGAACTTGGCGGCAAGGGTGAAATCGAATAACTTCCGCTGGATGACACCCCAACGCCTCCGGACGAAAACCCCACCTGTGGCTTGCTCGAAACATTTCGTGAACCGAGGAAGTTTTCCAATGCCTTCGTCTGAGGTCGACTCTTTTTCGTGACAGCAGCCTTGTGGGTATGAATTGCAGATATCACCTTCGGAACCAACTTATCCTTGGCTGTTGGGCTCGTCTTGGGGTCATCGCCAGATGTCCTTCCAGCTACTTCAGCTGCAAGTGCCCCCGGGTCAATTCTCGGGCTGAAGCCATACTTTCCTCCTGAATAGTCGAAACTCAAGGAAACAAACCCCCCAAGCCCGGACAAATCTCCCGATACACCCGTCGTGACGCCCTTGTAGTTGTTGAATGCCACCCTCCCCTCAGCCTCCGCCTCCAATAACCGTTCACTCCCGAAAAACTCAGCCCCAATCCCCAGCGCAGCTGTCAAGGTCCAGTTACTCGGCATTCTGGAATAGTAGGTCACAGGTGTATTGTGGTAGGTGTCCGGAAACCCTCGCTTGGTCAAGGAGATGCTCCCCGGCGACAGGTTCCAACCCAAGCCCACCCATGAAGCCATCGCCTCAGGGTTCACCGAGCCTGAGTTGTATGACAGATTGATAGGATATCCGCCAGGAACCTCCATCAACGGGAGGTTGTAGGTGAAGCTCCCGTCCGATAGGTTCACCATGTTGGTGGTCGCGTAAGGGGTGAAACCCGTGTATTCCGGCATGGTATCATGCCCAGTGACAGGATAGGCAACCATCGGCCACATCTGCAACAGCATCACCACCATGCAAAACCAAGAAATGGGTGACAAACATTTCCTAACCAGTCGCATATCTATATCTTTAACGAGTTCATCCGAATGAAGGCCAGGCAAACACTTTTGTTGAATCGTGCTGTAAATTATTCATTTATTTCAAATGATGCAACACTTCATGTAGAAAAAAACGTGGACTTGAACCGCCCTCAACCAATCGCTGACAACATGCATAACAAAATTGCTCACCGGGAACTTCACCGGTAAGTAATTGACACAATGTGTCAAAGGCTGTGCCGGGCTTGACAGAAACTACCTGAGCGAATACTGCGACAGGCTCAGTCGGCGGTATAGGTATAGTGGAGTCAGGTGCTGGAGAAGGCTCGCCGTCACTGCAACATGCCGCTGGAACCAAGCCGAATGCTTCCTGGCAAAGTTCCCAGGCAGCGTATTCCCCTACGCATCCGGGATATTGGGCTCCACCAGATGCTTCAGCTTTTCAAATGATTCCTGCCAGCCCAGATAGCACATCTCTGTGGGTATGGCATCGGGAATCCCTTCCTGGGTGGCGAATAGCTCGGTGCCGCAGAGCACCCGTCTGAATTCAATGGTGGTGATCATTTGCCCGGGCAGATTCGGGTCGTCAAACTGATCCGAATACTTCAAGCGTTCATTCGGGATGATTTCCAGGTATTCGCCACTGAAGGAGTGATTGTTGCCTGTGGAAAAGTTGGTGAACGACATTTGGTAGGTTCCACCAATTTTTACATCCATGCTGTGCACTTTGCACAGGAAGCCATACGGTGGCAACCAAAAAGCCATTGCATCCGAATCCGTGA
>JBJOPY010000301.1:0-4505 GCA_046050405.1 Bacteroidota bacterium
TTGCCCACGCTACTGGGGGGCGCCCCCACCAGCCGGACGTCACGGTAGGTCTTGCTGACGATCATGTAATATTCGTTGCCGTAGAAGAACGGCTTGATCTCCGCCTGGTGCTTCGGCTCGGCCTTCTCCACGGCGATCTCCAGGCTGGAGATGTTGCTGGCGATTCTGGCGGCCCGTGCGGTGGCATCCAGTCCCTCCGTTCCCTCCAGGACCCTGGCGGTCATGTCCTCGATCCTGACGACGAAGGTCGCCGTCAGGCGGTCACTCGGCAGTTCTTGGTCCTTGGACCTGGCCCAGAAACCGTCCCTGAGATAGTCGTGCTCCACCGTGCTCTTCGATTGGATCTGGGAGAGGCCACAGTGGTGGTTCGTGAGGATCAGCCCCTGGGTGGAGATCACCTCGGCAGTGCAGCCGCCCCCGAACAGCACGATGGCATCCTTGAGGCTGGACCGATTGATGGAGTAGATGTCCTCCGCGCTGAGCTTCAGCCCCATGGCCTTCATGTCGCCTTCGTTCAGGGTCTTCAGCAAGGCGGGAATCCACATCCCTTCCGCTGCGCGGAGGGATAGTGCGAGACAGAGCGCGACAACGATCGTGAGCAGTGTTTTCCTCAGCATTCCAGTTGCAATTTTTGAATTGGTGTGAAAGTTAGGGATAAATGGGAAGGGGTGCAATTACGGGCCGCAGGTTCACAACCGATCAGCGAACGCCCCTGTCATGGGCCTTCTGTACCACAGTGGCTTTTTCTGACGCGGGATTTCACTGCCCCGGATCGGAAAACATCCCTCCGGCAATCCCATGCCAACCCTAAAAATGTACCCTGGCTCCGTCCTTATAGACCTCCACGGCATCCATGGCGGCTATTTCCATCGTCATCAGGATGACGAGGCCATCGCTGTAGGCCTGCTCGAACTCCTTGCCTTCGCTCATCCCGATGTAGAGGCCCCGGGCGAAACCCAATGCGGTATCTTCGGCGATGGGCTTGCTGAACCCGACGACGTACATGCCGAAGGAGGAGATTTCCATGGCTTGGGTGGTGGAAAAGCAGGCACTCAGCACCACGAGTTGGGTGACGCCCTTCAATTGCTTGAACAGATGCTTCAATGCGGGCAGGGGAAGCAGCTGGGATTGGTTGTCCTCGGTGGAGATATAGATCCCCTTTTCGTCTCCATTCCCGCTGAAATGCACCACGTCAGGCTTTTTGCTGAAGGCCCGCACGAGCTCCCCGACGGTCACATCGGACTCCGACTGCATCAGTTCCAGCTTCTCCCGCTGTGAACCGCGCTCGATCTCCGCCTTGATCGCACGGAACTCCTTGCCGGTCTGCAACCGTGCCTTGTCGGTCGGGCTCGCCGATACGAAGAGAATCCTCATCCGGTCAGCCTGCTGCGGGTTGCCATTCACGGGCCGGACGATTGCGGGGGCTGGCGCCTTCTCCTCGAACGAGAGGTCCTTCACCACGAATTCCATGGCCTCCGGCACTGCCGCCGTGACGACTTGCACGGATTCGTCCAGCACCTTCAGCTTCTTGCCATTGGGCAGGATCACCGAAATGCGTACGGCGAGGGGAAAGGTCCCCAAGTGCAGCGGGCGGACGTTGATGTTCCACTCGGTGGCTTCCTCCCGCTCCACCAGCTGCCGCACGGGGGAAATGGACTCGAACTGGAAATGCTCGGACGGGGCCATGTCCACTTCCATTTCCGAGGAGATCCGAACCTGCTCCCGGATGACAGGGTTCGACGCCAGCTCTGGAAGATCGGCCTGCAGCTGGTTCTTGTCCACGGCGACCCGCACCACGCACCGGTGCCAGTTGTTCAGCTGCATCTTGCCGGGCAGGCTGTACATGATGGATCCATGGCTGGGCAGCTGGTCGGTCGGTTCGTTGGGGCCGTACCCCTTTGGGATACTGCTCGCCGACTGCGGGGACATCCCGAAGGATCCGCTCTGGAACGAATTCTTGCCGTCCATTACCAGGCTGTTTGTCGAGCCTTGTATGTCCAGGCTCCTGGTCGTCCGCGTGGTGGGCACCTCCTTCCAGGTGTCATCCCCCGGGTTTCCCCGGATACCCCGCCCCGTTTCCGTTGTTGGCTTGGAATTTTCTCCGCTCTTGGATGTCTCCTCCTTGTTCCATTGGTCCAGCAGCCGATCCAGCTGCACCTTGAACTTGAGCTGCAAGTCCTCGACATTCTTGTACACCGTCTGGTAGTGCCCCAGTTCCTTGAGTTTACTCTGAAACGCCCAGAGGCTCATCAAATCGTCCTGGTCTGCCGAGCCTGTGCTGATGGACGCATCCTTGAAGTAGGTGTAGATCAGTGGCCGCCCGCCTTCCTTGAAGGCGCCGTATGCCGTCTCGAATTCCTCGGCGGTGAATTTTCCCACCTTCGTGAAGTAGAGCATCACGAAGATGTCCGCCTCCCGCACCGCACGGTTGTATTCCTCCTGCAGCCCCTGATGCCCCATGACATCCAGGAAGTCCTCCCAGATCACCAGTTCCAGGAAGACCCCCCGGTCGACCAGCTTTTTATTTCTCCGGCCGATGAAGATTTCAAATTGCTCACGGTCTTCCCTGAGCTGGGAGGAAGCTGCCAGGAATATCTTGATCTTTTTCATGGGGTCCAAATTAGTGAATTTTGCTGTGGGGTGGGCGATCCGAACCTCTTCCGGCCAAAGACGAGCCTATTCACGTCCAGTGCCCCGGAAGCCCTGCACTGCACGCAGCATTGCCCCAGGAGCTGCGACGGGCGAACCATACGCCGATTCGAAGCAAGAATCATCCCCTTATCGTTCCTCTTCATTCAAAAACAGCCCTCCCTTCGCTGAATTCGATGCATCCTTTCCGAACGGGAGGCCTTCTTGCCAGCGTTCCCGGCATGGTGCGTCGGGCACCCTTGGTCATTTGCAGGCACAGCATCGGGATCAGGTGTGCCCATGAGCCGAAGCCCTTCCCGGCAAAGTCGGATTTCCCCCGGCCACCTCCTTACGGCACGAATCCCTGGGCAAGGCGCCGATCATCCGGGCGAAAGGTGTAATATTGCCCCTGGGCGGGAGGACTATTTTGTGGTGCAACAGCAAGGTAGCCATTTCCGCTCATTTTTTTTGAATGGCGCATCCATCGTAGAGGACGGGTGTGGGATAGGATACAAGAAATGCTCAAAGAAACGGGAATAGCGCAAAGGAAACAGCGTCTGCACGGGGGGATGCACAGTCAGCGGTGTCCATGCATGGCACCGATGCCATGCAGCCCTCCATGGCCAAGCGGACGGCAATCGCTGGGGTTTTGAAGGATGAGGGACCGGAACTACGGGTAATCAAACAAGAAAAAATGCAAGGAAAACAGCTGCGTAAATTAGAGAATCAACTGTGGCGTGCTGCGGACCAGTTGCGAGCAAATAGCAAGCTCACCGCCTCGGAGTATTCACTGCCCGTCTTGGGGTTGATCTTCCTCCGCCATGCTTACAACCGATTTTTAAAGGTAAAAGACACGATTGAAGCGACCCTGCCCGTACACCCGCAACGTGGAAAGAGGGCCTCTACAGCAAGGGACTTTGAGCAACAGAATGCGATGTTCCTCCCGGAGATAGCCCAGTTCGACTACCTGGTCAACCTGCCGGAAAGTGCAGATCTGGGAGAGGCCATTGACAATGCCATGAAGGCGATCGAGGACGAATACGAGAACCTGCGGGGCGTATTGCCCAAAAACTTTAGCATTCTCAGCAGAGACCTGCTCCGGGAGCTCTTGCGCATCTTCAACACGGAGGTGCTGCAAAAAGCCGAGGGCGACCTGTTCGGAAAAATTTACGAGTTCTTCCTCAACAAGTTTGCCATGACCGGCGCACAGGAAGGGGGAGAGTTTTTCACACCCATGAGCCTGGTGCAGACCATTGTGAATGTGATAGAGCCTGACCACGGGATTGTATTTGATCCAGCATGCGGAAGTGCAGGCATGTTTGTCCAAACGGGTTATTTCATCGAAAGTGAAGGGTTCAAACCAGCGGAAAAGGTGACCTTCTATGGACAGGAAAAAGCCGAGCTGAACACCAAACTTGCCAAAATGAACCTGGCCGTCCATGGTTTGGAGGGATTGATCCATGAGGGCAACACCTTTTATGAGGACAAGCACGGCCTGGTGGGGAAAGCTGACTTCGTGATGGCGAATCCGCCCTTCAATGTGGACGGCGTGGACAAGGGCAAGGACGTGGTTAAAAAAGACCCCAGATTGATGCTGGATGGCAAAGTCAACCTTCCCAAGAATGACAACGCCAACTACCTCTGGATTCAGTACTTCTACAATTATCTCAAGCCTACGGGAAGGGCTGGATTTGTAATGGCTTCGTCTGCCAGCGACGCAGGACATGGCGAGAAGGAAATCCGGGAAAAGCTGGTGAGAACGGGTGCCGTGGATGTGATGATGGCCATCGGAAACAACTTCTTCTACACCCGTTCATTGCCCTGTACGTTGTGGTTTTTTGACCGCCGCAAAGAGCAGGATGCGAAGATGAGGGACA
>JBJOPY010000302.1:0-7986 GCA_046050405.1 Bacteroidota bacterium
TGATAGGCAGAGGAGGAAGATGCAGGTGCGCATAAGGATGGAGTTAAATGTTCGGAAATATATAGAAATTCATCCGGAATCGGCAGGAAGAGCACCGGAAAAGTTATAAACCATCAGCCCACGACCATTTCCTGCCGCAGGGAAAACGCTTGTGGTCGGGCAGAAAAGAGGATCTTGGTGCGGCTCCAGACGGATTCAAACAACGGGCTCACCCTATAGGCTTCCAGCGCTTCCTCGCTTTCCCAGATGGAATAGGTGTAAAAAACATTGGACTTCTTCGCGTCACGGTGAAGCTCCAGGTGCTGTACCCCGGGGAAATGGCGGATTTGAGACTTGGTCGCATTGAACAAGGCCAGGAAGTCCGCGACCTTTTCGGGATCGAATTCCATTCTGACGATTCGTGTGATCATCCGTAAAATTCTATGGTGACCATGTCCTGAACTTTAAGTCCGAGCAATTGTGCTGCGGAGCCTTCGCGGATGGCGATCTCCAGATGGCCATTGTCACTGAAAAGGGCAAGGGCCTCGCCTTTGGCGACATCCCCATAGCTGCCGACAATGCGCTGCATTCGAAGGTTGCGGATGAAGATCTGAAACGACTTCTCTCCTTTGGTTTGCAAGAAGGGATCCTTCCTGATGTTGGTGAAGGCATTGCCGAAATGATCGAGATGGACGATGATGCCGCGGAGCGAATTCTCCGTGAAGGATGGCTCGCCCCATCTGTATTCCTTGATTTCTGCACGCTTCCCGATCTGATCCAGGGTCTTGCCACTCGCCAATGCGACGGCAATCGGTGCCAGGCGATTCTGTACCAGAAACGCTCGCCCATTGATCGAAAGCGGAAGGTTGTCCACATCGACGAGCACACAATGTGCATCCGCTTTTTCCCTGATCAGGCTTACGACCCCGTTGTCTGGTGCCACGAAGAAATGACCTTCCTGTTCCATGGCCACGATCCCCATCTTGTTGCCGCCATCGGGATCCACCCCGATGACATGGATGCTGCCCTTCGGGAACTTGAAACAAGCACTTTTGGCGACAAATGCGGCCTCCAAGAGGTTGAAATGTGAGATTCCATGGGTGATGTCCATGACCGGGACGCCGGGGAGCATTGTCATCAGCGTCCCTTTCAGAGACGCTGCATAGTGGTCACAGACTCCAAGATCCGTGGTGAGGGTAATCACTACCATTCAGGATAATTTTTTCAAATATTTGCTTATTTTTGCTCTTGCCGTCGCCGACTAATCCACAAACTTTACAGCGACTGTAAAATTATCTTGTCTGAGAATAGCTTTTTTCTGGAAGAGATCAGTCCCCTCGAATTTTTCGGAGTAAACAATAGTCGCCTCGGCCAGCTCAAGGCGATGTTTCCCCATGTTTTGTTCGTTGCCCGTGGCAGTCACCTGACCTTGAAAGGACCGACCCAAGAGCTGGGCCTGGCCAATCAAATGGTGGAAAATATCCTGGAAGACCTGCGTCAGCGGGGGTTCATCAGCCAGCAACGATTCATGGAACTGATTTCTACACCTGCAGGCGGCGAGCCGATGCCAAGCCCAGTCGATGACGAGGATTTTGTCTTGCATGGCTCCCGTGGCACCGTCATCCGGGCAAAGACTGCGGGTCAGCGGGAGATTCTCAAGTCCGCTGCGCAGAATGACATCGTCTTTGCACTCGGCCCGGCAGGCACGGGCAAGACCTACATGGGCGTTGCCCTGGCTGTCAGGGCACTGAAGGAAAAGGAAATCAAGAAGATTTTTCTCGTCCGGCCTGCGGTGGAGGCGGGGGAGAACCTTGGCTTTTTGCCCGGGGATTTGAAAGAGAAAGTCGATCCCTACCTCCGTCCGCTTTATGATGCCTTGGAGGATATGATTCAATTCGACAAGCTCAAGAATTACCTGGAAAAGAACATCATCGAGATCGCACCGCTCGCATACATGCGTGGACGCACCCTCAGCAACTGCTATGTGATCCTGGACGAAGCACAGAATGCCACCGAGATGCAGTTCAGGATGTTCCTGACCCGGCTTGGCAATGGCGGCAAGATCATCATCACGGGCGACGACAGCCAGATCGACCTGCCCCGAAACCAAAATTCGGGTCTCTTGCAAGCCAAGCGACTGCTGAAGGACGTGCCGGGGATTGGCTTTGTCCGCATGAAGCCAAGCGATGTGTTGCGGCACAGGCTCGTGCGGGAGATCATCTCCGCCTACAAGCGTGAGGATGATGACCGGGAGGCGCGGCGGAACACACAGAAGAAGGTGCAGCATCCAGGGAGTGAGCCCCTGGATGCGGTGTGAAGGGTTGGGATGCGACGGTTCCCGAAAGCCATCGCGGAATTTTCCCCAAGCCATTACACCATCCGCGTCAGGGTCTGGGAAGTCATAACCCAGTCACCTTGCAAACCGTCCGCCGGTTCAGTCCCCTGCCCGTCTCGGAGTCCAGCGTGGACAGCGGCTGGGATTCTCCATAACCTCGAGACTCGATGCGATCAGCCTTGATACCCCTCGAGATCAGGTACTTGCGAACCTCGGCAGCACGGGATTCGCTGAGGATTTGATTGTCCGCTTCCGTGCCGACATTGTCTGTATGTCCGCCGATTTCCACACGTAGGTTTTTGTTCGTCTGCAAGAAGGAAACCATGTGTTCGAGTTCCGGTTTGGAAACATCGAGGATCGCATGCTTGTTTGTTTCGAAAAAAATCGTGCTCATCACCACTTCCAATCCAATCGTCAGCGGCTCGAGCTGAATGTCCACCTCAAAAAACGGCGTGCTCTTGGGATCGATGCCCTTCAATGAAAAGAACTTGCTGTGGAAGAGGTAGCCCTTTTTGTCCACGAATGCGGCATAGTCCTGGTCAAGCGGGAGTGTGAGCATGTACTTGCCAGTCGCTGAATTGGTGCCGACGGAGCGGATGGTGTCTCCCGTGGTCACGTTGATGAAGGTCACATTGGCATCCAAGGGCTTTCCAGTGGTCTTGTCAGTCACGATTCCGCGGACATAGGTGGTGAAATCCGGCCGAATGCTCTGGTCGAGCTTGAACTGATAAATGTCTGACCTCCCCAAGCCGCCTTCTCGAGACGAGTTGATCAGGCCGGTCTCACCCTTGGAGTCCACAAAGATGTTGCCTTCGCTGGCGGAAGTGTTGAGGGGATATCCCAGGTTGACCGGCCTTGTCCAGCCTTCACCGGCGTTACGGGCAATGAAGAGGTCGAGTCCGCCGTAACCAGGATGTTCGTCACTGGAAAAGTAGAGTGTCTTGCCGTCCGCATGGATGAAAGGAGAGACTTCGATTCCGACAGTATTGACTGGCTCGCCGAGGTTCTTGGGCTCCGTCCAAAAGCCATTGACGTTTTGTGAGTACCAGATGTCTTCACTGCCAAGCCCACCGGGTCTGCGGCTGCTGAAGTAGAGGGTCTTGCCGTCGCTGCTGATGCTGGGTTGAGAATCCCATTGCGGGGAATTGATGATCGGGCCAAGGTTCAGCGGATTGCTCCAGGTGGTGCCATTGAGCTTCGAGACGTAGATGTCGCAGTCGCCGTAGCCTCCCCGGCGGCCGCAGGCTGCAAAATAGACGTATTGGCCGTCGGGTGAGAAGCTCGGCGCACCCTCGTTGTGCTCCGTGTTCACGGGCGGGCCGAGGTTCTCGCAGGGCTGCCACTTACCGTCCACCATCTCGCTGAAGTAGAAATCCTCCGTGAAGTCACGGTACTCTGCCTGATAGCCACCTATGCATCCGGGGCGTCGGCTCGTAAAGAAGATCGTCCGGCCGTCTGCTGTCAGGTTGGGTAGGTATTCCTCGCCGATGCTATTGATATTGTCGCCCATGTTCACGGGTTGGAATTGGATTTTCTTGTCGGCATTGGCAGCACCGAAGTGAGCCGACTTGCGGTTGTGATCCCAGATACGGTAGCTCGGGCCATTGACGGGAGGATTGAAGGAGAAAAACTTGTCGTAATGCTCTGCTGCGGTTTTATAGTCCTCCTTCTTGAATGCCGCCTCTGCTAGGAACATGAAGAGCTGGGGCGGCGGGTTCTGCATCAGCTCCTTGGCCTTGGTCGCATAGCCTTCCATTCTTCGCATGTCGCGGGTCGCGTAGGCACTTGCCGCTGCTTGGAAGTAAGCCTCTGCGAATCGGGGTTCGATCTTGGTGGCCTCGTCATAATGGTCGAGAGCGTTCGCATAGTCGCGGTTGTGGGCGGCCTCCAAACCATTGTAGTAGGCGGCGAGGGCTTTCCTGCTCTTGATCCCAAAGTCGGCAGGCTTCGCCTTCCCACTCTGTGCAGTTGCGCAGCAGTTGCACACGAGTGCGAGCAGCAGGGTGAGAGCAAGAGGTTTGATATTGAGCAGACAATTATGGAATGTCGACATACTTATGCGTTTGAAGGCTTAGCCGCCAGTGCGGATGGGACTTGACGTAATCGATGACTTGGTGCACCCGGTCGCGGTGCGTCCATTCCGGCTGCAAGTAAAAGATCGTTTTCACGGGGTCGCATTTGGCGGCCTCTGCTTCCGCCCATTGCAGGTCGTGGGCATTGTAAACGATCACCTTCAGCTCTTGTGCCATCCCGTAGTACTCTGGCAGCGCTGCCTTGAACTTCTTGGGTGAAAACGTGATCCAGTCAAATTTCCCGGAAAATGGATGCACTCCTGCCGTCTCGATATGGCAGAGCAATCCCTCGGCATGGAGCACATCCGTGATTGGCCCGAGGTCGTGCATCGTCGGTTCGCCCCCCGTGACCACCACCCGCTTTGCGCCGCAATCCTGGATGACTGCGAGGATCTCAGAGAGGGACATCCATTGGTCTTCTGAGACTGTCCAGCTTTCCTTGACATCGCACCACACGCAGCCTACGTCGCAGCCCGCCAATCGCACGAAATAAGCCGGTGTCCCAGACCATTGTCCCTCGCCTTGGAGGGTGTAGAAGTGTTCCATTACCGGTAGGCGCATACTGTATTCATTCTGTGGGTTTAATTCAGTTGCCAAGCTGGCCTGAAGGTAATAAAAGATTCAGTAACCATGAAAAGCTCGCCTCCCCCTCAATCGCTGCACCCCCCGCACGACCTCGACCAGTGCGACATCCACGTCCGCCTCGGTGGTAAACCGCCCCAGGCTGAACCGAATGGAAGCAAAAGCAGCTTCGTCGGCCACGCCCATCGCCCGCAGCACATGCGAAGGCTCCATCAAGGCGGATGTGCACGAGCTCCCCGCCGAGACAGCGATGCCGGGCATGGCATTGATCAGGGCGTCGGCCTCCACGTTTTCAAAGCTCAGGTTGCTGGTGTTTGGCAGCCTGTCCACGGCATGGCCATTTCGCTCGACACCCGGAAGGGAAAGCAACTCAGCCTCCAGGCGATCCCTATGTTTTTTCATTTCCGTGGAATGCTGCTCCATCTCCAGCCTTGCGATCTCGCAAGCCTTCCCCATGCCCACGATGCCGGGTACGTTCAGCGTCCCGCTGCGCAGGCCGCGTTCATGTCCCCCTCCATGCATCTGCGGGGCGACCACCACCCGCGGCCCTCGCCTGCGCACATACAGGGCGCCGATTCCCTTCGGGCCGTGAAGCTTGTGTGCACTCATCGTGAGCAGGTCGATGCCGTGGGCGTTGACATCGACCGTGATTTTCCCCACGGCTTGGGTTGCGTCGCTCATCAGGAGGGAGCCTTTCCGGTGCACGGTCTCGGAAATCGCAGCCATGGGTTGAATGACCCCGGTTTCATTGTTGGCGAACATCACCGAAACCAAGACCGTTTCCGGCGAAATCGATTCCTCCAAGCCTCTAAGGTCTATCAGGCCGTGCCTGCTCACGCCAAGGTAGGTGACGCGGCGGCCTGTCCTCTCCAGCCATTGGCAAGTGTCCAGTACGGCTTTGTGTTCCGTGGCGACGGTGACGAGGTGGCCACCCTTTCCGCTATAAGCTTCGGCGACACCCTTGAGGGAAAGGTTGTCTGCCTCGGTCGCACCGCTCGTGAAAAAAATCTCCTCGGAAGTAGCCCCGATCAACGCCGCGACCTGTTCGCGGGCCATCTTGACGGCTTCGGCTGCCTGCCAGCCGTAGGCGTGGGTGGAGCTTGCCGCATTGCCATACATCTCCCTGTAGAACGGCATCATGGCCTCCAAGACTCGCTCGTCGAGCACCGTCGTGGCGTTGTTGTCCAGATAGACAGGGGATTTCATCGTGGAGATTGAGCCGTAGAGGGCGAAGGTAGGGATTCCCTCTCTCCTTCACGGGTCAAAACCAATCAATTCAGCGGGAGTAGTTCAAACTCGTAGCTCTCCATGATCAGGTTCGCGAGGAGTTTCTTGCAAGCCTCATCGACCATCTGCGATGCGTCGTTCTTGGTTTTGGCTTCGATCTCGAGCTGGATGCGTTTGCCTACGCGGAGGTTGGCCACGGTGTCGAAGCCAAGGTTGTTGAGTCCGTGTTGTGTGGCTTTGCCCTGTGGATCCAGCAGTTCCGGTCGGGGCATGATGTGGATATTGGCCTGGAATTTCATGCTTTTCGAAGTCTAGTATCGATGAATGAAAGAAGGAAGTACAATGCAATGATCAAGGGAACTGCCCTGAACCAGAAAATCGCCAGCAAAGGTACGGAAATCAGGATCAGGACATAGCGTGGCCAGTTTCCTTTCCAGCCATAATCCTTGAATTTCATGGCCAGGAGTGGGATCTCGGTGACGAGGAGAATGGAGAAGATAATCGACAGTCCAGCGAGTATCCAAGGCTGGAACAGGAACCTGAGCAGTGGAAGAGTTGCCTGCACGGCCCAGGCCGAGTGATCGAAATATCCTCGGGAAATCCGATCCGGGCTAAAATAGGCGGAACCCAGGCCCATGCTGTCCATGCCGAAAACTAGAAAAATGGAGAGGAAGAAGAACGCATTTGCGGGCGTCGGCAATCCCAGAAAGCCATAGGACTGCCGGGTATCGATGTTGAATTTGGCTAGTCTGTAGGCAGAGAACAGTGGGATAAGCAAGCCAATGCCGGCTGCCAGGAGCCTCCATGCCGGCATCGAATGATGGAGGCTCCATGGTTCGGCGATACCATATTCAAGGTTCGGAGCGAATTCCACCAGCATCTCCCGCTTCATCATGACATACACCATGAACCCGGGCAACACGCCGAAACTTACCAGGTCGGATAGCGAATCCAGCTCCCTGCCCAATGGAGAGGTTGCCTTCAAGGCCCTTGCGACAAACCCGTCGAAAAAATCGAGTACCATCGCACACGCCATCAACCAGCCGATCGTAGCGTAGGGAATTTCCCCATGAATAGGCGGATCCATCAGCAATACGATCGCCACCAGTCCGCATGCCAGATTCCCCAGCGTCAGCAGATGGGGGATCATGTTCCTAACCACCGGCATAGAGATTGTTCTTAAGGATGTATTCATAGGCGGCGTCCGTGACGATGTAGCGCACCGACTTGCCCTCGGCGATGAGTTCACGCACACGCGTGGCCGAGATGTCCAGGCAGGGGAACTCGAACCGCTTGATCTCTGGGTAGCGTGAGATTCCCGAACCATCCGAACCAGTGCGAGGATAGACCCAGATGGGATGCTGCCTCAGAATCGCCTCGTATTCCTTCCATTTGTGGAGGTGATCTAGATTGTCCTCACCCATGATCAGGGAAAACCTGTAGGTCGGATAGACTTCCCCGAGCTTCCTGAGCGTGTCGATGGTATAGCTCGGCCTGGGTAGGCTGAACTCAAAATTGGAGGCTTGGATCTTCGGATTGTCTCCCAGTGCCAGTTCCACCATGCGGAAACGGTCGTATTCCCTGATGAGGCTGGCCTTGTTTTTCAGGGGATTGTGGGGTGAGACGACAAGCCAGATCCTGTCGAGGCCGCTTTCGTTCAGGGCTGATTCGGCGATGATCAGGTGCCCGACATGGATGGGGTTGAAGCTGCCGAAGAAGAGTCCGATATTCATGGGTGGTCAGGGAATAGAACCGTAGGGGATGAGAAGGACGGCAAGGGATTTTGTATTC
>JBJOPY010000303.1:0-3962 GCA_046050405.1 Bacteroidota bacterium
CCCTGGAGAGAAAAGCCCCGATTTGGAAGGTCTCTGAGGAGTTGTCCAAGATTTTGGGATCCATGATTTTTGATCGGATAACGTGCGACATTCAGCCATTTTGCGCTGGATTGGCAAGTTAGGGATTTTGTCTGAATTCCCGCTCCATCTCTGACGTGCCGGGCTGCTGGTACGGGTCCGCGACCGGGCGGCCCTGGCCCGCCTCCTGCGTCCCGGAGGTCTTGGACCGCTCGCCCGAGCGCTCCAGGAGCCGCTTCTTCCACTCGCTGGCCTCGTTCGCATGCACCCCGTACTGGGAGGACAACCCGGGCAAGGTCTGCGCTCCCGCGCAGCCCCTCGGTGCCACCTGCGCCTTGAACGCAGCGCCGTAACGTTTGCGTTTTGCTTTCATCTTTTGAACCGCTTTTCAAGGTACCCATTCCACCTTCACCAGTGTTCCCATTGGGGGAGGGAAGCTCAGTCCGCCCCCCCGCCTCAGTCCAACCCCAAATCCGACCGGATGCGCATCTCCTTGGGGAAGTGGTTGTTGATCCTGCCTTGGAGGGCCTTGATCCATCCCAGGTTGCGCTCCTTGTACTTCACCACTCCCCAGCCCATCCAGCCGGGGTGGTCCTGGTGCAGCTCGGTACGCTTCAGAAAACGAAGCGCCTGCTCGAGGTCGAGCTCAGCGGTCGGGATCCTGGGGCTTTGCCGCTCACTCATCGCGAGGTCATGTCCGGGCACGAGCATATCGCGCTTGAATTCGCCGAGCTTGATTCCGGCCTTGATGGGGTTCAGGAGGGCGGCGATGCCGGTGAGGGTGGATTCGTGCCGCAGCGGAATCGCATGGGCCGTCTCCCCCGAGAGGTAATAGGCAAACTCCCCTGGCTGGTCCAGCCATTCGGACAGGCATTCCCGCTGCTTGCGCGTAGCGGGCATGAGCAGGGCCTTGTCGCGGACGTGGTAGTGCTTGCCCCGCTGCTTCTCCCGGTTGGCGGAGGGTGCCCCGCCAGCAGGCCCCGAGTTCCCCTTCTCCAGGCATGCCATGAAGAAGCCCTCACCCCTGACCCTGTGCGGATAGCAATGGCAGGCATGCCGCATGTCCGGCGAGAATCCCTCGACCGACCCTGGGGAGAGTCCCCATTCGGCAGGCAAGCCAAGGGGCACCAGGCTGAACATCCCCGGAAACTCATCCAGGAGCCATTGGACGACCGCTTCGTTCTCCGTCGGATTGTACGTGCAGGTGCTGTAGATGAGCCGGCCACCCGGGGCGAGCGCATCCATGGCATGGCCCAGGATTTCCTTTTGCCGCCCCGCGCACTCCTGCACCGCCCTCGGCGACCAATGCGCGACCACCTTGGGATCTTTGCGGAACATGCCCTCGCCCGAGCAGGGCGCGTCGATGACGATGAGGTCGAAGGCATGGTGCAGCTGCGCAAAATCACGGGGATTGTTCCAGGTCACCAGGACATTCGGATGGCCCCACCGGCTGATGTTCTCCTCCAGGATGGCGGCACGGTTCCGCACGATCTCATTGGAGACGAGGACACTGCCACTGGACATGTGGGCGGCGAGGAGGGTGCTCTTACCCCCGGGTGCCGCACAGAGGTCGAGTATCCGCAGGTCACGGGAGAAGTCGGCGGCCCGGGCGATCAGCATGGAGCTGGCCTCCTGGACGTAGTAGGCGCCGGCATAGATCAGGGGATCCTTGAAAAATGCCGGGCGCTCGCTGAGGAAGAGGCCGTCCCTGGCCCAGGGAACGGGGCTGCTGTCCCCGAATTCCGCCCCCGGCTTTCCCGGGTTCAGCCGCAGCGAGGTGGGCGGGGGAGTGTCCAGGGCTTCCAGGAATGAATCGAAACCGGCACCCAGTTGCCGTTTCATCTGGTCCAGGAAGAGCGGGGGAAGGTTCTGTGTCATTCATCGATGGGCAACCCCACCACGCTGGAGGGTGCCATGGTCATCACTCCAGGTCGAAGATGCTGTTTCCGTCGCCGGTGGAATCGCTGTTGACCAGCTGGTCCTTGGACGGGCAATTGAACTCGACATAGTCCTTCGGCGGCACAAAGGATCCTTCGTGCAGGTCGATCTCCTTGTCTGCATAGACGTTTTTCATGAAAATGGCCCAGATCGGCAAGGCCATGTTGGCACCTTGGCCGTACAGGGTGCGGCTGAAGCGGAGGCGGCGATCGTCGCACCCCACCCAGACGCCGGACACGAGACTGGGGGTGATCCCGATGAACCAGCCATCGCTGTTGTTCTGGGTGGTGCCCGTCTTTCCGGCGATCTGCCCCTTGAAACGATAGGTGCCACGCAGCCGTCCTGCCGTCCCGCCCATGTGATCCACCACGCCCTGCATCATCCTGATCACCGTGAAGGCGGTCTTGGGGTTGACAGCATCCCTGGAAAACGGCTTGTTTTCGAAGAGCACGTTTCCCCGCTTGTCCTCGATCCTGTTGATGAGATAGGGTTTCATATAGGTCCCATGATTGGCCAGGGCACCGTAGGCGCCGACCATTTCATAGACGCTCACGTCACTGGTCCCGAGGGCGAGGGCATAGACGCATTCCAATGGACTCTCGATCCCCAGCCGCTTCGCGATCCTGCAGACTGCCTCCGGGCCGACCTTCTTCATGGCGCCCGCGGTGGCCTTGTTGATGGATCTGGCAAGCCCCTCATAGTAGGTGATCAGTCCCATGTCTGCACCGCCGGAGTTCTGCGGCCGCCACTGCTGGCCATTGGGCAGGTCGATGGCGATGTCGGCGTCCAGCACCTTGTCACAGGGACCCCCCAGCCCGGACTCGAAGAGCGCCGTGTAAACGAAAGGCTTGAAGGTCGAGCCGACCTGGCGCTTGCCCTGCTTCACATGGTCGTATTGGAAGGCATTGTATCCGATTCCCCCTACCCAGGCCTTGATCTCCCCTGTCTTGGGATCCATGCTCATGAAGCCTGTCTGCAGGAACTTGATCGAATACTTGATAGAATCCTCGGGCGTCATCACCGTGTCCACCATGCCCTTGTCCCAGGTGAAGAGGCGCATGCTCACGGGCTCCTGGAAGGATGCTTTGATCTCCGATTCGCTCATCCCTGCGTTTTCGCTCGACTTCCACCTCCAGGAGCGCCTCATCTCGGTGGGGAGGATGGTGGGATTCTCGACAAATGGATCCTTGCCACGCCGGAGCTCTTTCTCGAAGGTCACCTGCAATTGGCTCAGATGCTCCCTGACGGCCTTCTCCGCATGGCGTTGCATCCGCAGGTCCAGGGTGCTGTAGACGCGCAATCCGTCCCGGTAGAGGTCCACCTCCCTGCCCGTTTCCGCTTTCCAGGCATTCAATTCTGACTCGATCTGATCCTTGAAATAGCCCGCCATTGCAGTCGTGGTCCCTCCGGGCCGATAATGCAGGCCCAGATCCCTGGCCCTGGCCTTGGAAGCCTCGGCAGCGGGGATGAAGTCATACTTCTCCATCTGGTCGATCACGGTGTTGCGGCGCGCCATCGCACGCTCGGGATAACGGCGTGGGTTGAAGTAGCTCGGCCCCTTCAAGATCCCGACCAGCAAGGCGGCCTCATGCAGCTCCAGGTCACGGCTGGATTTCGAGAACAGGGTCTGGGCCGCATTCTCGATGCCGAAGGTGTTCCGGTAAAAGGAGGTCGTATTGAGGTAGGCTGCGATGATCTCATCCTTGGTGAACCGCGATTCCAGGACGATCGCCACGATGGCCTCCTTCACCTTGCGCACGAAGGTGTTCTTCCGTCCCACTTGATCATACAGATTTCTGGCCAGCTGCTGGCTGATGGTACTGCCACCCCGGAGTTTGAAATGGATGAGCAAGTCCTTCACGATCGTGAACGGTGAACGAGGGTCGATGCCGGAATGGCTGTAAAACCGCACATCCTCGGTGGCGACCAAGGCATCCTTGACCCAATGCGACATGCTGTCCAGCTGCATGTAGTCACGGTCCTCTCCACTGTGAAGGCTCCCGAGT
>JBJOPY010000304.1:0-2571 GCA_046050405.1 Bacteroidota bacterium
CCCAGGTCGGAGAGATGGGGGCAAGGCTCAGCGGAGGCCAGCGGCAACGCATCGGGATCGCCAGGGCACTGTATTTTCAATCCAGCGTACTGATTTTCGATGAGGCGACCAGTTCCCTCGACACTGACACTGAAAACATGATCACCGAATCCATACAGGCATTGCAACAGGACAAAACGGTTTTCGTGATTGCTCACCGGATCACGACGCTTCGGAATTGCGATCGAATCATTGAGCTGAAGGACGGTGAGCTCCATGCCTCGTGGACTTATCCCGAGCTTGTCCGTGAGAGGATGCTGAAGTAGGCACCACGCGTCAACCCGCCTTCCAGCCTTGCGGGCCATTCCAGTGAACGAGCCTTGGACGGGAAGCCCCCTCATGCGGGAGAATCGCGGGATGTCTCCCCTGCTTGCGGGCAGGTTCCAAGTTTGCGGTCCTGTCCAAAGTGAGTAGCTTTGGAAGTGAAAACAAGCACCTCCGATGCGAAGCGCCAACATACGTGTGATCCCAAGGCTTGACATCAAAGGCTCCGACCTTGTCAAAGGCATTCACCTGGAAGGTCTGCGGGTGCTGGGCAAGCCAGAGGAGTTTGCACGGCACTATTACGAGAATGGTGCTGACGAATTGTTTTTCCAGGACGTAGTGGCAAGCCTTTACGGACGGAACAGCCTTCACGAGATCGTCAGCAAGATCGCAAGGGAAATTTTCATTCCACTCACTGTGGGCGGCGGATTGCAGTCCTTGACAGGCATTCGGGAAGTCTTGCGAGCGGGTGCCGACAAGGTCGCCATCAACACTGCCGCAGTCAAAAACCCGGATATCATCCGCCAGGCAGCATTGGAATTTGGCAGCTCCACGATCGTGGTGGCGATTGAGGCCATTCAGGAAAGCGAGGGGCGCTATCTTGCCTACACAGACAATGGGCGTGAACACACCGGACGTGAGGTGGTCGCCTGGGCGCAAGAGGTGGAGGCTCTGGGTGCGGGCGAGATCATCATCACAAGCGTGGATCGGGAAGGAACTGGGGAGGGCTACGACCTCAGATTAACCCGCATGCTCGCAGATGCCGTGGGTGTGGCCGTGATAGCACATGGCGGGCCAGGCAGGCTCTCGCACATATACGACGTGGTGGTGAGAGGCGGCGCGAACGCCATCGCAGTCGCTGGAATGCTCCACTACGACCGGATCTGTCGCCCGGGCTTGGATCGCGGCCAAGCGGCGGCGGCGGCGGAGGGCAATACGGAGTTTCTCAGAAGCGGGCGCCGTCATGGACGGCATGAGGCCGTGACATTGCCGCAAATCAAGGATTACCTGGTCTCCAAGGGCTTGCCATGCAGACCATTTTCCATGGCGTGGGGACTATGAGGAAGAAAACCATCATTGTCGATTACGAGCTGGGCAACCTGTTTTCGGTGCTCCAGGCCTGCATGCACGTGGGGCTGGATACCGAGGTCAGCAGCGACCCTGCGAAGGTGGCATCTGCCGATGCACTGATTCTCCCGGGTGTCGGCGCATTCGGGGCCGCCATGGCCAATCTCCGGAGGAATGGAACGGAGGCCGCCTTGAAGGCGCATGTCGTGGCTGGCAAACCCTTCTTGGGGATTTGTCTGGGAATGCAACTGCTGTTTAAGGACAGTATGGAGTTTGGACTTCAGGGAGGGTTGTCCCTCCTTCCCGGGAAGGTCATCCGCATCCCGGGGGAGATTCATGGCCAGAAGGCCGCAGTTCCGCAGATTGGCTGGAACCAGGTCATGCCACCCCCTCATCGAAAATGGCCCGGAACGCCGCTGGAGCATCTGGTGGACGGCGCGTACATGTACTTCGTGCACAGCTACTATGTCGTGCCCGACCATCCCCGAGACTGCCTTGCGCTCACGGACTACATGGGGCTGGAGTATTGCTCGGCCATCCAGAAGGACAACATCCTGGCCTTTCAATTTCATCCTGAGAAGAGTGGCCACGGGGGGGTGGAAATCTACCGAAAATGGGGAGCGATGAATGGGATGCTATAGCCCGTTGGAATCGTGATTCCTGCTGTAGTCTCCAAGCCTTCCTCCCCGCATTCGAGCATCGGGCATCTCATTGCGAGTCCTTCCCGCTCCAGCCCCTGGTGCGGAATCTCGGGTCAACCACATTTTCTAGGGACTGGTGTGTTTCAAGCGAAGAGTTTTTCGAGTCTGAAGAGGAAGAATTTGACGTCGGTGACGCCCCTGAGGTTTGCCCTGAAGCCCTTGATTTTGGAGTTGAATGATTCTGCGTTTGCGTTTGTGTTCCTGTTGTCGAAGAAGTTGAGGATGTCGTCGATATAGATCCTAATTTATTTTTACAGTTAGTTGTATTATCTTTGCCCCATGAGTAGAGTCGCATTGAAGATTAAAAACCACACATCTGAGGAGCTTCTGGGGTTGCTCCGCAAGGACTGGAAGTTCAGCCAGGCCATCCGCCTGTTAGCCTGCTACCAGGTGTCGCTGGGGAAGCGGCCCAAGGACCTTGCAGCGTTGTATGGCACGACGTTCAAGTCCATCTGCAATTGGATCCACAGGCTCAACGAGGGAGGGGTCGAGGCACTGC
>JBJOPY010000305.1:0-2669 GCA_046050405.1 Bacteroidota bacterium
CCCTTCAGGCCGACGACCTCGGGAAATAGATTCGCCTTCGGAACCCGTACATTGTCGAACACCAGCTCCCCTGTGGTGGACACGCGCAGCGACCACTTGTTATGGATCTCCGGTGTGGAGAATCCCTCCATGCCGCGCTCCACGATCAACCCCCTGATCTTCCCCTGCTCGTCCTTGGCCCATACCACTGCGATGTCCGCAAAGGGTGAATTGCTGATCCAGGTCTTGGCCCCGTTCAGGATGACATGGTCGCCATCGGACTGGAAGTGGGTGGTCATTCCGCCGGGATTGCTCCCGTAGTCGGGCTCTGTGAGCCCGAAGCAGCCCATCATCTCCCCCGAGGCCAGCCGGGGAAGGTATTTCCGGCGCTGCTCCTCGCTCCCGTAGCGGTAGATCGGATACATCACCAGCGAACCCTGGACGGATACCATGGAGCGGAGCCCGGAATCCGCCCGCTCCACCTCCTGCATGATCACCCCGTAGGCGATATCGTCCAGCCCGGCGCAGCCGTACTCCTTCGGCAGGGAGGGTCCGAAGATTCCCAGGGCTCCGATTTCCGGGATCAGATGGGTGGGACATTGGCTATTCTGCGCCCATTCCTCGATGTGCGGCATCACACGGGTGTCGATGAAGTCGCGTACCGCGCCTCGGATCATTTTCAGGTCTTCACTGAAGAGGTCGTCCAACTGATAATAGTCGGGCGCTGTATAAGGGGTTACTGCTGCCATTGTATTCTTCTCGATTAGGACGGCAAAGTTAGTGGAGAATGGAAAACCGGGAAACAAGAATTGAAAGTCTGGGCACGTGCCCCTGCGGTCGGCTAAGAAGCGACCGGGAGGTCTGGCAAGGGTATCCTTCATCCTGGTTCGGCTTGCCGTTCTACTCCGCCCCGACTTCCATGCCCTGGATGAACACTGTCTCCACTTGGTCCCTGCAAAAGTAGTAGGGCATCTCTGCGAGGCCCTCCATCGGGGCTGTGACGACCAAGTCTGCCCGCTTTCCGGGCTCGATGCTGCCGATCTCATGGCTCATGCCCAGGGCTGCGGCACCGTTGAGCGTGGCGGCAGCCAGGGCTTCCTCCGGCAGAAGCTTCATCCTCGTGCAGGCCAGGCTCATCATGAATTGCATGTTCCCCCCCGGGCTGCTTCCCGGATTGAAGTCGCTGGCAATGCAGAGTGGCAGGCCTGCATCGATCATCTCACGACCGGGCGCGAAGGGGATGCCCAGGAAAAAGGAACAGCCCGGCAAGGCCGTGGGGATGGTCTGGCTCCTCAGCAGCACGGCGATCTCCTCGGGGCCGATGCACTCCAGGTGGTCCACGCTCAGTGCCCCGCTGGCGACGCCGACTTGCACGCCGCCTGAGTTGGCGAGCTCATTCGCATGGATTTTTCCAGGAAGGCCGTGCCGGGCGCCCGCATCCAGGATGCGGGCGGTTTCCGCGACCGTGAAAAAGCCTTGGTCACAGAACACATCCACAAAGTCGGCGAGCTTCTCCTCCGCCGCCCTGGGGATCATTTCATTCACCACCAGATCCACATAGCCTGAACGGTTGTCCTTGAACTCCAGTGGGACCGCGTGGGCTCCCAGAAGGGTCGTCTTGATACGGATCGGGCACCATTCACCGATTCGCCTGGCCACCCGCAGCATCTTGAGCTCGTCCGCGACTGTCAGGCCATAGCCGCTCTTGATCTCCACCGTGGTCGTCCCCCAGCTCAGGATTTCCCATGCACGCGCGACCGCTGATTCCAGCAGTTCCTCCTCTTCCATCGCCTGCAGCCGCCTGGCTGACGCGAGGATCCCTCCTCCGTTCCGGGCGATCTCCTCGTAGGTCATGCCCTTGATCCGGTCCACGTACTCCGTGGCGCGGCTCCTGGCAAAGACCAGGTGGGTATGGCTGTCCACGAATCCCGGGAGGACGAGCCTCTCCTCACAGTCGATGACCTCTCCGGCATTCCGGTGGGAGGGGTCAATCTCTGCCATCGGGCCCACTGCCTGGATGATGCCATCCTCGATGAGTACATAGGCATTCTCGATCATGGCCGAGTCTGCCATCTCCTTTCCGTATTTCCGCAATTCGCGCCGCGCTGCCACGCGGTGGAGCTGCCTGATGTTTTCCAGCAATCGTCTCATGTCCTATGGTTGCGGTGGAGGGGGAGGTGGCCCCTGGGCGATGGATGCACCTGGATTCCCTTTTGATTCTCCTGGGGCCTCGCAGGGGGCTACTTATCTTTCCCTTTTCTGGCTTCCTCCTTCCGGCTTTCCTTCATCAGCCGTGCACGTTCCTTGCCTTCAGGGTCGCCCAGGCTCAGCCGGAGGTTCACCGGTATGCGGGGCTCACCTTGAAAATGCGCCAGGAGCGAGTCCAGGCGCGCCGAGTTGCTGTTCAGGTTGAGATAGAGGGCATCGTCTTTCATCAGCTTGCCCAGGGTTCCCTTGCCGGAATCGAAATCGTCCATGATGCCGTTGATGTTCTGGATCATGGACGCGCTCTGCGCGGCGATCGTCTTGACACTCCCGGCTGCGGAGGCCAGGGAGTCGGAGAACTTGGCGGTGTTTTCCATCACCCGGGTGATGGTCTCGTTCTGGTTCTTGAAGTTCTTGACGATCTTGTTCGCATTAGATGCCGTGGCCTGCAGCGAGCCCATGAGGGTGTCCACCCGGACAGATCG
>JBJOPY010000306.1:0-5086 GCA_046050405.1 Bacteroidota bacterium
GGAATCGACCTGCATACGGGAGGCGCACGCCGTACCAACTATCCGCAGGTGAGATGCGACTTCGAGCGGCAGGAATGTTTCCGCCTGGCACATGCATTTGGCGCACCATTCCTGTTGAATTCGAAGGAAATCCTGGGATCCTTCCGGCGGGCAGCCAGCACTGCCGGCAAGACCATCATCGTGTTCGAGGGCGGGGAATCGCAGCGATTCGATGAGCGGGCCATCAATGAGGCGATGGATGGGATCCTCAGGGTGATGTCCCACCTCGGGATGGTGGCCCCCAGGGTTCCACACCGGGAGTCACTCGTATTGCGGAGGAGCACCTGGATCAGGGCCAAGACCTCCGGGATGTTCATCCCCTTCGTACAGTCGGGGGATGGCGTGATCGAGGGCCAGGTGATGGCACATGTCGGCGATCCCTTCGGGGAGATGGTGCTGGAGGTGGTCGCCCCGTTCAATGGATTCTTGATCGGGATCAACAATCAGCCCGTCATCAACGAGGGAGATGCCTTGATCCATATCGGCACGGAAAACCCGATGATGGAGTCGTTCCTCGAGGACGATGGGACAGGGGAGGAGTAGGGGTTCCCTGCATCCCCCCCTTGGATGGGAGGGGGATCATGGCCGGTTCCTCCCAGGCCTTCCCGCATGCGCCTCTCATCCGCGATTGCAGATCACCTTGTAGGGGCAAAACAGGCACCTCCCCACATCATTGGTTTGGACGAAGGGCAGACCGGGATCCAGGATGTCATCGAGGATGTTGGTCAGCAGCCCCTGGAATTCTGAGAAACTCATGAGATCGAAGTCCGGGGCCTTCTGTGGCCCGTATTCGAGGGTCTTGATGCCGTCGCTCAGGTTCCGCATGGCAAAGATGCCCGGGTAAACCGGACGCTCGGGAGAATGGTTTGCATAGTAGAGGTAGGCGTATGAACCCAGCTGAAACACCTCTTTCTTGGGTGCACCGTCCTTGAGTTCCAGGAAATTCCTGACCGCCAGGCTGTCCACGCGGCCGGTTTTGTAGTCGATGATGCGCGTCTTGCCTCCCACGCAGTCGATACGGTCCACGACTCCCGCGATTTTCAATCCCCCGGGATGCCCCGTGGTCGGTACGAGCGCCTCCAGCCGCTGCTCCAGCCCGATCAGTTCGATCGGTGCATCCAGCCTGTCGAGCTCCAGCATCTGGCGCACCAGATCCTTGACCACCCCGAGCAGCAGCCGATTGTGCCCTGTGCGGTGGTCCTGGCCATGGGTTTTTTCCGCGAACACCATCTCGGAGGTCGCGTCGATGCCCTCCATCAATCTCCGGATGTCCTCCGGCTGCAAGGTCTGCCCCACGTGGGGCAGGTAGAGCCTCTCCATGATCTTGTGCACGACCGATCCGAAGGTATTGTCCTCCATGGTCTCCTCGGGGAGTGTCTGTTCGCGGAGGCCGAGGACCTGGCGGAAGTAAAACTGGAGGCTGCACTGCAGGTAAGAATTCAGGCTGCTGGGCGAGAATCCGTTCTCCTGCCCCAGCCCCACCAATTTCCGGAGGACGGACGCGTCCTTCCAGACGATGACCGGCCTTGCCGCCTCGGGTCCGGAAGGGAAGGTGAACGTTTCATGCCGCAGGCGGAGGCCGGGATTCCGGGCCATCAGTTCCACCTCGATCTGTGCGATGAATCGGCTTCTTTCCCCGCCACCCAGCCCATCCGAGACGGCATCGTAGAGGATGCGCACCTGGCTGGCGCGCTGCAGGAGCCGGTAGAAATGATAGGCATAGACGGCGTCCTTGTCCTCGTAGGTCGGCATTCCGAAGGCTTTCCGGATTCCATAGGGGACCATGGAGTTCTGGCTCTGCCGGGGGGGAAGGATGCCTTCGTTCGCGGAGAGGATGATCAGCCTCTCGAAGTCCAGCACCCGCGTCTCCAGCATTCCCATGACCTGGATGCCTTTCAGGGGCTCGCCCGCAAAGGGCAGGCTGGCACCGGCGATCACTTCCCGGTAGATTCTCCTGAAGGTGTCCAGCTCCTCCTCGTCCAGGTACTTCGCCAGCTTGGCTTTCAGCTTCTGGGTGAGGCTGTGGAACTGGAAGAGGATTTCGGACTCGACAGTGGGCAGGGGGTTCTCCGTCTTCTGCCGGGCTTCGAATGCGCCCTTGAGCTTGAGAAACAGGTCCTGAAGGTGCTGGGTCGCATCGGAGACGCTTCCCCAGGGGGAAAACAGGAATCGCAGGATGTGGCCGGCACCGAACCGCAGGAAATACCCGGGAGCCAGATAGATCATGTTCTCCTGCGTGATCTGGCGCATCGTCTCGCGGCTCTCCTCGGTCGCGAGCTGATGGATGTAGGGGTGCCGCAGGATGGCGACGATGTCCCTGAAGTAATAGACGGACTCGCCCTTGCCGCTTGGGCGCAGCCGTTCCGCGTTCTCGTGCAGCGTCAGCACCGCGTCCACGAGGCCATACAGGGGGGTGTTGCGCAGGGGATAGCCCATCGTTACGTTCACATCCTGCAACGTGGCGGGAAGGCTGTGGAGGACGGGGAAGAGCAGGTTCTCGTCGGGCAAGACCAGGGCGATGGATTCATTGGCCACGCCCCCGGCCATCTCCGCCAGCAGCAGCCCCGCAGCCTTGGCCTGCCCCACCCGTTTCGGGACGGCGGTGACCACCATTTCCTTCTGGCCTGTCTCCAGCGCCTGCCCGATCCACTCCCAGCCTCCCCTGAGCGACGGGTCGTCGGCTTCCCAGCGTTTCCGCAGGGACCGGAAGAACTTCCCTGCCTCCTGCTGCTTGCGCTCGGTGTACCATTCGTCCAGGTCCCAGTAGCACTCGGCGAGGCCCCACTTCCGAAGGGACGAGATCAGCTGCTCCTCGGCCGGGGAAAGGGCATTGAAGCCGGCGAAGACCACCTTCTTCCACGGCAGGAGGGGCTTCTCCTCCGACCAGGCCTGGGCGAGACGGCGCAGGGCTTGCCCTCCGCTCGCCATTCCCTGCGCGGACAGTTTCGCGTTCAGGGCGGTGTAGAAGGTGCCCAGGGAATCCCAGAACTGCATGAACTTCTGCTGGTGCGGGGTCGGCTGGCCGTCCTCGTTCAGCCAGGCATCGATCGTGGTGTCGATGCGCCGCAGCGCTGCAAGGTTCTGGAAGAGCCTGCCGGGATCCACCAGGTATTCATCCACCTCCCCGAAGTCGCTCACCATCAGTTGTCCCCAGGAATAGTACTGGTCGAACGTCTCCGAGGGGAAGGCTGCACGGTAGATCGGCCAGAGCTCAAACGTCAGTGAGATCGGATCGAGGATGTTGACATTCAGCAGCTTCGGGACGAAGTCCTCGATCGAGAACATGGCAGGGGCCCAGGTCGCCTTCGGGCTCAGCCTTCCAATGCTGGCCTCCATGAAGACGCAGGCACGCCGGGAGGGAAACACGAGGCAGATTTCCCCGAGGCGGTCGCCATATCCCTCCATGAGCCGGAGGCTGAGCTGTTCGATGAAGCTAGACATGGGGCGAAGATACCCAAGAAGTTGGGAGTTGACAGTGCAGGGCTGCACCTGCGCCCCTAAAATTCGTTTTCCATGGCTGCCATCTCCCGTCCCGGCGCTCCCATCTTTTCCTTAATTTCGGAACCGACTAATTCGAAATTGAATGGAACCGAATCCCAAGGGGCAGAAATTGGATTTCAGCAACACCCAATTCGCATTTGACTACATGAGCGATGCTGAACTGAAGAGAGCTTATCTGCTCTTCAAGAAGCTGGATTCGCCCTTTTATTCCAGGATCGGCCCCTCCCTGGTCACCCTCGCGCTGAAACTCAGGTTGCCCATCGAGGGCTTCATCCGCCGTACGATCTTTGACGTCTTCTGCGGTGGCACCTCGCTGGATGATACGGCCGCCAAGTCCCGCGAACTCTTCCGGCACCGGGTGCTGACGATTCTGGATTATTCGGTGGAGGGCCGGAACACGGAGGAGAGCTTCGATGCGACCTGTGCGGAAATCATCCGGACGGTCCGCCACGGGGCCAGGGAGGAGGCCGTGGCATTCTCAGCGATGAAGGTCACGGGGATCGCCGATGCTGCCCTGCTGGAGAAGTGCGATGCCGGCCTGGCATTGGAACCCCGGGAAAAGGAGGCCTTGGCGAGGGGCAAGGCGAGGTTGCAGGCAATCTGCGCCATCGCCCACGAACTCGGGCAGCCTGTGTTCGTGGATGCGGAGGAGAGCTGGATCCAGGACACGATCGACCAATGGGCCGAGGAAATGATGCAAACCTACAACCGGGAGCGGGCGATCGTGTTCCATACGGTGCAGATGTATCGGCATGATCGGCTGGCGTACCTCTCGAACCTGGTCGGGAATGCCAGGGACCGGGGGTACCTGGTCGGAATGAAGGTGGTGCGGGGGGCTTATATAGAGAAGGAAAGTGACCGTGCGGCCATGCGGGGGGGGAAGTCCCCGATGCAACCGGACAAGGTTGCCACGGACCGCGCCTACAATGCCGCGCTCAGGCTCTGCATCGACCATCTGGACCGGGTCGCCCTCTGTGCAGGCACCCACAATGAGGAAAGTGCAGCCCTGCTGGCCCTGCTGGTGGATGAGAAGGGCATCCCGAGGGATCATCCGCACCTCCTCTTCGCCCAGCTCCTCGGCATGAGCGACCATATCAGCTTCAACCTCACCCACCACGGCTACCGCTCGGCCAAATACCTTCCCTATGGCCCCGTGAAGGCGGTGCTTCCCTACCTCTTCCGCCGGGCTGCCGAGAATAGCTCCATCGCCGGCCAGAGCTCGCGCGAGCTGGGATTGCTGCGAGGGGAGATGGCCCGGAGGAGATTGCTGTAGGCCCGCACGGTAACAGAGAGCGTTTGGATGAAGTCCCTATGTCCGCTTCCTCTGCCTTTTTGGTTTTCAGCGGATCAAGGGCCGGCTTTCACGGATGGCGGTGGGATGGGGTAGAATGGTGATGCTATGAGTGTATGGAGGTTGGCAACTTGAAACCACCCCAAAAATCCCCAATCTTCTAGTGCAAAGTGGCTTAAATTTAACCTAAGATAATTGAAACGCCTTGGAAAGAGTCTTTTTTTTTGACAATAACTCAACTACTGAGGTTGACCA
>JBJOPY010000307.1:0-3298 GCA_046050405.1 Bacteroidota bacterium
GAGCGGTCAGGTCGAACTCCACAGGGCAGACACTGACATAGCCATTGTTCAGGGCCCAGATGTCCGTGTCCTGGCCTTCATCGTCATGCTGAAACTTCCCGGTGAGCCAGTAGTATTTGCGACCGTAGGGATCCAGCCGTTCGTCAAATTGCTCGATCCAGCGCCCGATGGACTGACGGGTGATGCGAATCCCCTTGATTTCGGCGAGAGGAAGCCTGGGAATGTTCACATTCAAGAGTGTCCCGTGCGGCATGGGCGCATGAAGCGCCCTGCTGATGACCACACGGACGATCTCCATGGAGGCGGAGAAATCTGCATGGTAGTCGAAGTCACAAAGGCTGAATCCGATCGAAGGGATGCCCTCGATGGCACCCTCCATCGCAGCGGACATGGTGCCGGAATAGACCACAGAGATGGAATAATTGGACCCATGATTGATGCCGGAGATCAGCAGGTCAGGTTTATCCGGTAGCAGCACGCCTGTCGCGAGCTTCACGCAATCGGCCGGGGTGCCAGAGCAAGCCCAGCCATGATGCCCGGAAGTATATTCCTCCTGCACCATCCGCAATGGCTCGCCGATAGTGATCGCGTGCCCCATGCCACTCTGCGCCCTGTCAGGCGCCACCACGGTCACGTTTCCAAACTCCCGCGCCACGGCAGCCAGTGCCTTGATGCCGGGTGCCGTGATGCCGTCGTCGTTGCAAACCAATATGCTGGGAACCTTCTGCATGCACTGGTGTTATGCGGCAAAGATAAACGCGACATCCACGTTTACCAAAGAAATTCAGTTCCCAACTGCCTATGCCTACTTTCCTGGCGTGGTTCCACATCCCGCAATCCAATCCCACGAGCCGCATCCCCCCGACCAGTAGATACGCAGACCATGCATCACGTTTCCTCCGAGTCAGCGGTTCACATGAAAAGCTCTGCCGGGGGCCCCGCCGGGATCTTCTCGAGGGAGTGCCGATCTCGGAAGGTTCACCCCCGCATTGATCTGGAGAAGCATCAGGTCTTCGGGGAGATAGTTTTCCAAGGGTATCTATCGCTCCCTTTTCGGTTTCATACTGCGTTCGTTCCTCGTGTTCCGGAACGGAAGACTCATTCGAATAGCAGTTGCAGGGAAGGCGGGCTAGCCGGATGAGTCCGATCAAAAATGATCCTTTCCGAATCCCGGGAGTAACCTTCCGCAGTTTTCAGCGTTATCTGATTGGGATTTTCAAATTTCGGTGAAACCCATCCATCATCACCTGGAGATTCAATTGGATGATTCCAAAAGTAAAGATTCTGATTCTGAACCTTTGCTTGGCCAGCGCGAGTCAATTCGTTCACGGCCAGTCAAAGGTATGGGTCTATTTCCGGGACAAGGGTCCCGAGCAAAGCCGTTGGGCATCAGATCCTTCATCCTTCTTGTCGCAGAAGGCTCTGGAAAGGAGGGCGGTCTTGGGTGTTGTACCGGACGAATCTGATTGGCCGGTGAGCCGCACCTACATCTCCCAGCTGCAAAAGGAAGGCTTGGTTCCCCGGAGCACCTCCCGATGGATCAATGCCGTCAGCCTCCATACCAATAAGAGCTTGGCGGAATTGCAGGCCATCTGCCCTGCGGTGGAGCGCATTCGTCCGGTGGCCAGGTTCATGGCGAGCGGCAATGACGCTGCCGGGTTGGAGGCAGGAAATGCCTCCTCCCTGCGATCCGTCGCTACACTCGATTACGGGATGGCGCATTTGCAGATTCACCAGCTCGGCCTGCCCTGCCTCCATGACCGCGGCCATAAGGGTGCAGGAGTGCTGATAGCCATCCTTGATGCAGGTTTTTTCGCGGCAGACATCCTGCATGCCTTTGACTCCCTTTGGCAACAAAACCGAATCATCGCTTGGTACGACTTCGTGAACCATGATACGACAGTCTTCGATGAAATGAATCATGGCATGAACGTCATGAGCATCATCTCGGGAAACCTTCCCGGGAGGTATCTCGGAGCAGCTCCGCAAGTGTCACTGGCATTGGCAAGGACAGAGGACACCCGCTCCGAAACGAACCAGGAGGAAGACCACTGGCTGGCCGCTGTGGAATGGGCCGACTCCCTCGGCGCCGACCAAATCCAAAGCAGTCTCGGATACTCCACATTCGATTCCGGCCAGATGAGTTACGCTTATCCCGAGATGGACGGCAACACGACCATTGTGACCCGTGCCGCTGACATGGCGGCAGCAAGAGGGATTCTCGTCGTGAACTCAGCCGGCAATGAAGGCAACATGGCTTGGCGGCGTATCTCAGCCCCCTGCGATGGGGACAGCGTCCTCTGCGTGGGTGCGATCGATCCGGACGGGGAAGTCGCGCGCTTCTCAGGGGTAGGACCCAGCTACGATGGCAGGATAAAGCCCGCTGTTTGTGCGCTGGGGGTCAGGACCTGGGTCATCAACGCTAGCGGAGGCGTAGGCAACGGAAGCGGCACCTCATTCTCCGCGCCCTTGGTTTCTGGACTTGCCGCGTGCTTGCGCAGCGCACATCCCCACCGGTCGAGCATGGACATCGTCGATGCCATCCGCAGGAGTGCAGACCGTTATAGCCATCCCGACTCACTATATGGATACGGTTTGCCCAATGCCTGCAAGGCGGATTCCATCTTGACGGTGATGGATTCTATTCGCATGCGAAGCCACGACATCAACGCGCATCAACAGGTCATCGCCGTCTATCCGAATCCTACCGGGGACGTTCTCACACTGGAAAGCAAGATTCCCCGCAATCTAATCGTCGGGATTCGTGTGGTCACCACAGACGGCAAGGTCGTGATGGAGCTTGACCGTGAAGCATTCGGATCATCATCCAGAAAATGCCTGAGCATTAAGCATCTGCCTCCTGGTATGTACACGCTGCGCCTTCAGCTGCAAGACGAACGGACGCAGATTTCAACGTTCATTAGACAATAATCGGAATCTCTCATGCGTTTCTCGGAAGAATTTGGGAGTGGAGTGAAGGCCTATGTCGAAGCCCACAAAGTGCTTTTTCGGTACAGGCTGACCAAATACCTGGTGATCCCGGGTATCATCACCCTTATCTATGCCACCTTGTTTTTCGCATTGGCAACTCATTTCGCCGGACGAATATCCGCCGGTGCGGAATCTTACCCTTGGTGGCTGAAGTGGATGGGAGTCTATGCTGATGGGTTCCTGAGGAGCGTTTACTGGCTGTTCATGGGGCTCGTCTTTTTCGGGAGCTTGAAATATGTGGTTCAGGTGATCCTGGCACCGATCCTAAGCAATCTGAGCGTGGCTGTCGAAAAACTGGTACTGGGGC
>JBJOPY010000308.1:0-2622 GCA_046050405.1 Bacteroidota bacterium
GCCCACCTTTTCGGGAAACGCTGGGGCTCCGATCACTGAATCGGCCTTATAGGTTTGGGCATCGATCTCGAGGTTTCCATGGATTTCTCCGAGGTTTTGTGCGCCTACTCTCCCCCCGAAAAGTACCCAGGCTGCTGCCAGAAAAACAACGGAAACCTTTGACCTCCTCTTTGGTATCACCTTGGCGATGTTGATTCCATGAAACTGCGGATGCGGAACTAATGCTCCTCCGTGGAACCCGTCTTGGCGAGCCTCCTGACGAGGCCGAAGAGTTCCTCCTCATCGCCGACAGTGAAGGAGTTGTGGTTCCAGACGATTTCCCTGTTCCCGTCCAGCAGGAAGGTATGCGGGACATTGTTGACACTCATCGCACGCTTGAGGTCGCTGTTTTCATCGATGTACACCTCATAAGGCCATTCCCGCACTTGGACAAAGGGGGCGACCTTGTGCGCATTGCGGGCGTCATCGATCGACACTGCGATGAGTTTCACACCTGTTTCCTCGGCAAGGTCCTCGAATCCCTCTTGGATGGTGTTCAGCTCCAGGATGCAGGGCTTGCACCAGGTCGCCCAGAAACTCAGGATGATAGGCTTGCCATCGTTTTCAAAATCGGACGTGGACACGGCATGCCCGGCCATATCCTTCACAAGGACTGCTGGTAGGACATGGATGGCGTTGACGGTGGGGGTTGCATGGGCTGTAGATTGTGCAGACAGGCTCGCCGTTCCGAAGGGGAGCAGCAAGATGAGTAGATAGAATTTCATTTTCATCGCCATGAAGTTAGCATTTCCACCGGAATTGGACAAAAGCCATGCCGATTTTTTATCCCAACCGGTCCGGGTTGAATTCATCGTGCAGCGATGCTGGGGCAATCCGCAGGAATTCCCACCCGCATGCCTCGGCAGCCTCCATGTACGCAAGAATTGCAGCCACGATGAATGTGCTCGAGAGATGTCCACCAACACCTCCCGCCAGAATGCTCAATTGCCCGTCAACTGATCCAGTATAGATGTCAATTGATCGGGGTTCAGATCCTTGGAAACGATCTTATGGTTGCGGTCCAGGACATAGATCTCCGGTGTGATGTCCACATGGTATTTCTTATAGTACTCGCTTTCGTATCTGGGATCCAGGACGTTGTGGAACGGCTCGGTGTGGTACTTCCGAATGAATTCCTTGATCTCCTTCTCATCAGATCCGGTGCAGAGGGCAAAAATGTCCAGTCCCTTGGGGTGGTAACGGTCATAGACCTTCCGCATTTCCGGGGCTTGCTCCTGACAATGCTCGCATTCATAGTTGTAGATGAAGAGGATCGTCGCCGGCCCGTTCAAGTCATATAGAGATTCTTTTCCCCCCTTCAAGTTAGAACAGGTAATATTCTGCCCCGTCTTACCGAGCAGGCTGGGCCGCATCTCATTGGCGATGCGCCGGATCTCCTTCAGTTCCTCCGGTGTGGCCCAGAAGGCCTGGTCGTCCGTCCAGTACTTGTCCACCACGTGAACGAAGACCGATTCCATGCCCATTTGCTTTGGCTTGCGGTACTCGTTCACGATCCAATTGACGAAAAACTTGAACATGTCCTTGTTCACGCGGGCTTTCCCGATCAGGAGGTCGGCATACTTGACCACCGAATCATGCACCTGGGGTGTGATCCCTGTCATGTACGTATTGAGTTTGTTGAGGATAATCGGCGTGCGGAGAAGCCGGGGATCGTCCAGGGGGGTATTGTTCCAGAAATCGTTGCGGTAATGGAACAGCCGTTCCTGCTCGTCAGGACTGCCGTCTGGAAGTCGGATGTCCCGAAATTCAGGGTTCTGCCCCGCCAGCTTGAACGCGGTGAAGAACGAGCGGGGATGCTTCTCCTGGAATCCATTCAGGTAGGCTCTGCGCTCAGCAAGAAGGATATCGATCTGTTTTTGCAAATCCGCCCGGGCAGGATCCTCGGGCTGCATCGCCCTGAGTTGACTGTCCAAAGGCTGCAATCGCGCCTGAAACGCCTGCTCCCACCTCAGGTTTTCGTAGAGCAGTTGATTGTCGAGGCTTCCCTCCACCTTCGCACTCCGAATCGGATCCGTGAGATCGCTGGTCAGGGTGAAGGTCTGGTCTTGGTCAAGCAGGAATTGGTAGGCGACCTGGGAATTGACCACGAGAAAATAGAGGCCTGAATTCAATGCCGTATCCATTTTGATGTGGTAGGTACCATTGACAGGCTTCATCGAATCGATGAGAAAGTTGGTGCTGCCGATCGTGACGATGATCCGCGCAAAGCTATCGGGGGCATGGGCGATGTGGAAGGTGGCCTCGAATGGCTCCCCCTTCGATTCCATGGCATCCGAACCTACAGAAGGGGTGCCGTCATGCTCTACTCCATGGGATCCGCATCCCCAGCACAACAACAAGGCACCTATCCATGCTCCCAGCCAATTACTGTATCTATTCATTGCATTTCACTGTTTTCGCCCAAATTTACGAATCCCTCCGGAAACTTCCACAAGCGCTTGGTTCATTTTTCAATCCCCCTCCCTGCCATTTCCTGATTCCAAACATTTTCATTGGATCCTGGCCACGGAAGGAATGGGAATGGGCAAAGGCAGGCCCCGCATTGCAAGGCGGATCCATATA
>JBJOPY010000309.1:0-11429 GCA_046050405.1 Bacteroidota bacterium
TTCCCCTAATGGCCATGGCGGCGGCGGGTCTTCCTACATCGGCGGTGTGTCAGGAGGCTCCACCACTGCCGGCGTAGCCTTAGGCAACGGGCAGATATATCTCACTTGGAATGTGAGCACCTGCACCGCCTCATCGCGCACTGCGGTGACCGTGGTGAGGGACAACATCGCACCGACCATCACCTGCCCGGCGAACATCGACCAGAACGTTACCGCTGGATCCTGCTCCAAGGCGGTGACCTACACCCCGCCATCCGGTACGGACAACTGCACGGGTGCAACCACTACACAGACTGCTGGACTTTCCAGCGGGGCAACCTACCCCAAGGGGGTGACGACAAACACTTTCCAGGTGACGGATGCCTCGAACAACACCGCCACCTGCTCCTTCACCGTCACGGTGGTGGACAACATTCTCCCAAGCATCATCTGCCCCTCCAACATCACACAATACGTGACCTCGGGCAACTGCTCCACTGCGGTCTCTTATGCCACGCCTGCAGGAACGGATAACTGCACAGGCCAGACCACCTCGCAGACCACAGGGTATCCCAGCGGGGCCAACTTCCCGTTTGGTACCACCACAAACACCTTCCAGGTGACCGACGGATCCGGCAACACCGCGACCTGCTCCTTCACGGTGACCGTGGTGGACAACATACCCCCGACCATCCCCTGCCCCACGAACATTATTCGGAGCAACACCAATAACAGTTGCGGCACCTTCGTCAGCTATAACGTACCCACCTGCAGCGACAACTGTACCTCTTGCACCACAACCTACATCCCAGGCACTCCCCTCAGCGGCAGCTTTGTCAATGTGGGTAACGTCACAGGCGGCTTCCAGGCCACCGACGGTGCGGGCAACACCAGCACCTGCCTGTTCACCATCACCGTCAACGACATCCAGAACCCAGTGGTCACCCCCGGGTCGTGCCCGGCTTCCCAGACGCTGAACAACACCACGGGTCAGTGCAGCACCACCGCCACCTGGACCCCGCCCACGGCAAGCGACAACTGCACCGTGCAATCGACCACCAGCACCCACAACCCCGGGGCAACCTTCTCTCTGGGCACCACAGCGGTCACCTACACCTTCAAAGACCTGGCCAACAACCAGACCCAGTGCAGTTTCACGATAAGGGTCGTCGATGCACAGGCTCCCGCGATCAACTGCCCGACGGACATTACGCGTGACAACACCGCAGGCAACTGCAGCGCAGTGGTGACCTATACGGCACCCATAGGGACGGACAACTGCACGGGTGCCTCCACCGCCCTCACTTCCGGCCTTGCCTCCGGGTCGGCCTTCCCAGTGGGCTCCACGACCAACACCTTCCGGGTGACCGACGCCTCCGGCAACACCACCACCTGCTCGTTCACCGTGACTGTCAGGGACGTCCAGCTGCCGGTCTGGGCCAACTGTCCCGGGAACATCGTCGCGGTGGCGGACAGCAGCCGCTGCGGGGTGGAAGTAGCCTGGACGCCGCCCACAGCCAGTGACAATTGTGGGATCCGTGTTTCCACCAGCAGTGCCAACCCGGGAGATTTCTTTGCAGTCGGCACGACGTCCGTGGTCTATGAGGCCACGGATGTGAACACCAACAAGGCGACCTGCACCTTTAGCGTGGAGGTCCGTCCATCCCCGCTGGCGGTCACCGTCATGAGCCCGCTGCAAGGCTGCGGCTACCACCTGGCCTGCGCCCTGGACAGCAATGCGGTGGCAACCTCCAGCATCTCCGGCGGCTGCGAGCCCTACCGGTACGCCTGGAGCAACGGCGACACCACCGCCACGGCCCAGGGGCTTCCCTCGGGCACCCACACCGTGACCGTTACCGACGGAAGGGACGTCACGGCAACCTCATCGGTGGTGATCACCGCCCCCGAACCCTTGACAGTCCAGATCATGCGGGACGGCTTCACCTGTGAGGGGCAGGCGGACGGCGAACTGGCAGCCTTGGCCACCGGCGGCAACGGCTGCGCCGGGTACAGTTACCTATGGAGCACCGGCGGCAGCCTGGACAGCCTGACAGGGCTGGTGGCAGGCCATTACCGCGTGAGCGTGACGGATACAATGGGCTGCGTGGCCACTGACACGGGGCAGGTGCATTCGCTCAGCCTTCCGGTGTTCAGCCTGGGTCCCGACCTCGAGAACTGCCCGGGCGTCCCCCGGTCGTTCACCGCGCCGGGGGACTTCCCCCAGTACCTCTGGAGCACGGGGGCCACGGGCGCGACCATCAGCCTGGGCAGCAGCGGAACCTACGGCTGCACCGTCTGGGACACTGCGGGCTGCAGCTCCGCCGACACTGTCGCGATGACCGAGTACATGGTGGACAACGACATCGTCACCGCCGTCGGCAACCTGACCATCTGCATCGGGGATACGGTGGAGCTGGTGGGCGACCCCGGCCTGGCCGGCTACCTGTGGAGTACGGGTGAACGCACCCCGTCCATCCTGGTGGCGGGTCATGGCGGCATGGTCTCCCTGTCTGCCACCGACGGTAACGGCTGCGTGGCGCACGACGGCCTGCAGGTGAACTATGTGCCCTTCACCGGGCCGAATCCCGTGATCGAACCCGGCCCGGTGGCGCATCTCTGCGGGGTGAACAGCCTGATCCTGAATGTGCGGGACGGCTACTATGCGCACGTGTGGAGCGATGGGTCCACGAACTCTTGGATCACCGTCACCCAGCCGGGCATCTATTCCGTGACGGTCTGGAACGGCTTCGGTTGCTCGGCGGCGAGCGCACTGGTGACGGTGGTGGCCGTCCCCTCCGCAGATCCCGTGGTCGTCCTGGATGGAGGTATTCTCTCGACGACACAGCCCTTCGGGAGCTACCAATGGTATCTGGAAGGGACGGTGCTGGTGGGTGCCATCGGATCCAGTCATCTTCCGTCCACGGCAGGCTGGTACAGCGTAGAGGTCATGGACAGCAACGGTTGCAGGGGCACCAGCGAGCCCCTCTACCACAGCCCTGTGGGTGTGGCCGAGGGACTCGCTGGCCTGGATGGACTGACGGTTTACCCAAATCCTACGACCGGGAGGCTTAACCTCCAGACGCTGAAACCCATCGACTGGCAGGTTCGCGTGGAGGCATGGGACCTGGCCGGCAGGCAGGTGAAGTCATACGACCTGAAGCACCTGATGGATGTGGCAGGCTTCGACATGGGCGACCTCCCTGCGGCCCCCTACATCCTGAAGGTCACCGTCTTCGAACCCCGCAAGACACGGCAGACGGTGGTCAGGTTCGTGAAGCAGTGAGGCCTGAGGAAGCTACCCGGAGGCTGACCGCCTCCGTATGATCATTGCCGCCATGGAGACGCAGAACACGGTCGGACTTGGTGCGGTCGTAGGGTTCCATGGTGGCAATGCCTTTACCCCGGTGGCCAGCTGGATTTGCGGATGCATAGATCCATCGCTCCCGATGTCCCCACCGTGTCCTTCCATTTCCTTCTGTACAGGTGTGGTACAGGAGCCCGGTGTCCTTGTCTTCTCCGACCACTCCACTCGCATCGTCAGATCCCCTGAAGGCGGCCGATGCACGGGGTCAAATTGGCATGCCTCGCTGTACGGTTCTTCTCATTGCTGCCTGGAAGCAGAGATTCATGGCAATGGACTCGCTTACATGGCCCCAAGGGCGATTCGATGCCGATGCTCGGGCCGCATCGGCACTGTCCACCTCCCCGTCCATTTGCCTGAATATTGCCTATCTTCGTAGATCATCCGAGAAGAATCATGATTTCCCCAGAGATAGAACAACGCTATGCCAGCGGCATCTCAGCCCATCAGGCTGGAAGGCTTGCGGAGGCAGAGGCGATCTACCATCAAGTCCTCACCATCGTCCCCGATGCGGATGCAGTCCTGACCCATATGGCCGCCCTCCAATATGCGCAAGGGAATTATGGCCAAGCCATGCATTTTGCCGACCGTGCCTTGAAGACCAATCCGATCAACCTGGATGCCCTTGTAAACCGTGCCTCGACATTGCTGGCCATTGCCCATGAGGCCGATGCACTCGCTGCATTTGAATCGGTCATCGCATTACAGGAAGCATCCCCGACCGCACATTTCCACCTCGCCGACCTGCACCATCGCAGCGGCGATCTGGCAGCTGCGGAGAAAAGCTTTCGCCGTGCGGTGGCCCTGGAGCCTGAGATGTTCCAGGCGCATTACGCCCTGGGAAATACCCTGGTGGAACTCAACCGCAGTGAGGAGGCATGCTCCGCGTTTGCAAGCGCCCTGTCCATCCAACCGGACCATATCGGGCTCCACCACCACCTTGCCTCCGCATTTGCGGCTCTCGGGGATTGGCCTGCCGCGTGGCGGCAACTCCGGGCCGGCCTCGAGATCGACCCGAAATCCCCCATGCTCCTGAGCCTGAAGGCCCAATTCCTTGCAGACTCCGCCCAATTCCAGTCCGCCCTGGAAGCGATGGATGCTTGCCTGGCCATCGCCCCACCCACCGCAGACCGCTGGGTTCAGAAAGGGAATGTCCTCCGGGAGATGCTGCGGGTCAGTGATGCCAGGATGGCTTATGAGCGTGCATTGCAGGTCGAACCCAGCCATGAGGACGCACAGCGCAACCTTCAAGGCCTTTTGGCGGATCAGGTGCCAGGCTGGCATTTTTCCATGCTCGCCGACAATGGTCGCAACCATGCCTACGAGACTGTCCTGGGAAGGCTCGTCCAGCCCGGGGATCGCGTGCTGGACATCGGGACCGGATCGGGGCTGCTCTCCATGATGGCCGCCCGCGCCGGTGCCTCCGAGGTGATTGCTTGCGAGCGCGAACCTGCCATCGCAGAGGTCGCAAGGACCATCATCGCCAGGAACGGCTATGCCGATCGTGTCAAGGTCTATGCAACTGATTCCAAGCTGCTACAGCTGGGAAAGGAAGTTGCCGAACCCGTGGATCTGATCGTCTCCGAGATCTTGGACGTGGCGTTGCTCGGCGAGGGCATGCTGCCCAGCATCCGGGCTGCACTGAGAAGCCTCGCCAAACCTGACGCCAAGGTCATCCCCGCCGCCGCGACCGTGATGGTGCAGCTGGTGGAGCTGCCTGAGAGCCAGTATGATCGCGGTCTTTACAATGTCGAAGGGTTCGATCTCTCGGAATTCGAACGGTTCCGGCAATCCAGCGGCCAAAAGACGCTGTTCCTCTGTGCGGACCATGACTACGGCTGTTCCGAGATCCTTCCGCTGCGGAGATTCGACATCCTGAAACCGGGCGTTGCACGGACGGCGCAGCGGCCGGAACGCTTCTGCATCCGCTTTGAAAACGTGGGGAATAGGAATATCGATGGCATACTCCTGTGGTTCGAACTCGAACTGGATGCACTCACCATTCGCAGCAGCGGCCCTGGAGGCCATTTCGAACATTGGGGACAGGCATTTTACCCCCTCTCCCCACAGCCCGAACCCGGAGTGGCGGTCACGATCCACTGTGAAATGCATGATTTCGGGTGGGCGTTCATGCCGGGGGTGTAAGCACTGGCAACCCCCAGGGGGGCTCCAGCCGAAACTGTCCGCTGCTGAACAGGGCGCCAGCTGAATGAAAATTCTCTACTTTTACCGATCAAAAACTCAAGTACCCGGCCATGAGCCATCCTGTTGAAAATTCATCCCCTGGCAACTTCATCGAGGATATTGTCCGTGAAGATTTGAAATCTGGCAAGCATGTCTCCATCCAGACGCGTTTCCCGCCAGAGCCGAACGGCTTCCTCCATATCGGCCACGCCAAGGCCATCTGCCTGGATTTCGGCCTTGCCAGGCAATACGGCGGGAAGTGCAACCTGCGGTATGACGACACCAACCCTGCCAAGGAGGAAACCCGGTACGTGGATGCGATCCGTGAAGACATTCAATGGCTGGGCTTCCAGTGGGATGCTGAATTCTATTGCTCGGACTACTTCCAGCAGTTGTACGATTGGGCGGAGGATCTGATCCGCATGGGACACGCCTATGTGGACGACACGCCACAGGAGGAGATGCGGCGTCAGCGCGGTGTGCCATCCCAGCCCGGGGAGGAGAGCGTTCATCGCCACAGCAGTGTGGACCGCAACCTGGATTTGTTCCGGAGGATGCGGGCGGGCGAATTCGAGGAGGGAGCCTATGTGCTGCGTGCCAAGGTGGACATGGCCTCTCCCAACATGCAACTGCGCGACCCTGTCATGTACCGGATCCTGAAGCAGCATCACCATCGCACGGGAGATGCCTGGTGCATCTATCCGACCTATGACTATGCACATGGCCAGAGCGACTCCCTCGAGCGGGTCACCCATTCGATCTGTACCTTGGAGTTTGAAGTCCACCGCCCGCTTTACGAGTGGTACATCGCGAAACTGGGAATCTTCCCTTCGCGCCAGATCGAGTTTTCCCGCCTGAACCTGACCTATGTGGTCATGAGCAAGCGGAAACTGCTCCGGCTGGTGAATGAGGGGCACGTGAAGGACTGGGACGACCCCCGCATGCCCACGATCTGTGGCTTGCGCCGCAGGGGTTACACGCCCTCCTCGATCCGCAATCTCGCCGAAAGGGTCGGGGTCACCAAGTTCAAGTCTGTCACGGACTATTCCTTGCTGGAGTTCCTCATCCGCGAAGACCTGAACAGGACTGCCATCCGAGCGATGGCAGTCCTGGATCCACTGAAGGTGGTCATCACCAATTGGCCGGAGGGCCGGAAGGAGGAAATGGAGATCGAGAACAACCCGGAGGATCCCGCTTCCGGACACCGGATGGTGCCCTTTGGCCGTGAGCTATGGATCGAGCGGGAGGACTTCGAGGAGAATCCCCCCAAGGGCTTCTTCCGGCTGGGCCCAGGCCTGGAGGTTCGCCTCAAGGGTGCATACATCGTGAAATGCGAGCATTTCGTGAAGAACAGGGACGGGGTAGTGACTGAGGTCCATTGCAGCTACGACCCCCTGTCTCGGAGCGGCCAGGATGTGAGCGGCAAGAAAGTGAAGGGAACCATGCACTGGGTCAGCGCAGCGGATGCCGTGGACGTGGAGGTGCGCCTGTATGATCGCCTGTTCACGGTGGAAGACCCGGATGGCCAGTCGGCTGCGGAAGGAAGGGATTTCGTCGAATACATCAATCCGGATTCCCTGAAGGTACTGAATGCAGTCAAGGCCGAGCCCAGCCTGGGGCAGGCCCGGGTCGGAGACCAGTTCCAGTTCATGCGGAAGGGCTACTTCGTCTGCGACCGGGACAGCACGGAATCCCAGAGAGTATTCAACCTGACGGTCAACCTTCGCGATACATGGGCCAAGGCGAAGTAGGGGTGGTCTGTTCCCACAGGGGCAGAACCGGATTTGTTTCTATTTTTACTTCCTAAATCCTTCAATGCAATGGAATACGAGGCAGCACGCGTCAAAGACATGTACCGCAAGCCAGAAGCCCTTCTTGGCAAGCCCATACAGGTTCAGGGCTGGATCCGGGGAAACCGGGACCAGAAGGAGGTCACCTTCCTCGCCTTCAACGATGGCACGTTTTACAGCAATATCCAGGTGGTCGCCAAGGAAACCCTTCCCAACTATGACGACATCCGCCGGCTCAGCCTGGGCTCTTCTGTGACCGTCCGCGGGATTTTCCAGAAATCGGAGGGAAAGGGTCAGCTGCACGACATCGAGGCCCATGAGATCGTGGTGGAGGGATATGCCGACCTGGACAATCCGATTCAGAACAAGCGGATGACGATGGAGTTCCTGCGGGAGATCCCGCACCTGCGGGTGCGCACGAACACCTTCATGGCTGTGTTCCGCGTGCGGTCCCTGCTCGCACACTCGATCCACACCTTCTTCCAGGAGCGGGACTTCGTGTATGTTCACACGCCGATCATCACCAGTGCGGACGCAGAAGGGGCTGGGGAGCTTTTCCGGGTCACCACCATCGAGCCGAGGGATTACCCATACGACCAGGAGGGGAAGGTCAATTGGGGCGCGGAATTGCTGGGGACCAGGGGCTACCTCACGGTCAGCGGACAGCTGAATGTGGAGCCGTTCTGTGTTCCTTTCCGCAACGTCTATACCTTCGGCCCGACCTTCCGGGCTGAGAACTCGAACACGGCCCGCCATGCCAATGAGTTCTGGATGATCGAGCCTGAAATCGCATTCGGGGACCTGGAGGCTGACAAGGCCCTGGCCGAGGACATGGTGAAGTTCATCTTCCGCTATGTCCTGGAGAAGGCTCCGGAGGAGATGGCGTTTTTCAACGAATGGGTGGACAAGGGCTTGCTGAACCGCCTACAGAACATCCTCGACCATCAATTCGCACACCTGACCTACACGAAGGCGATCGAGGTCCTGGAGAAATCCGGCAAAAGGTTCGAACATGCGCCGGAATGGGGGATGAACCTCCAGACGGAGCATGAGCGCTACCTGGCGGAGGAATACTGCAAGAAGCCCGTCTTCGTGACGGACTACCCGAAGGACATCAAGGCATTTTACATGCGCCTGAACGAGGATGGGAAGACGGTTCGGGCGATGGATCTCCTGGTTCCGGGCATCGGGGAGATCATCGGAGGCAGTCAACGCGAGGAGCGCCTGGAGAATCTCCTGGCGATGATGAAGCACCATCGTCTGGATCCCGCGTCCTACCAAGGCTACCTCGACATCCGCAGATATGGCACTTTCCCCCACGCAGGCTTCGGCCTGGGCTTCGAGCGTGCCGTGATGTACCTCACAGGGATGAAAAATATTCGCGACGTGATACCCTATCCGCGTACACCGAACAATGTGATTTTCTGAGCGGGGCAATGTGAGGGGGCTATGAGGGTCATTTTTCCCCTCTCGGCGCTGATCCTTCCTGCATTTCTGGCAGGTTTCACCTTTCAGGGCGATCGGTGGCAATGGACTCAGCGCCTCCAATTCTGATTCTGGAACGGGACACCCTCTGAATTCTCATTATCCATGATTCCCATTTTGAAATGGACAAACATTTTCCCAGATTGTGCCACCAAAATTGGAAACTCCCGGGGAAGCGATGGCTTTCAATGCATCTGGCGCCTTTGGGATTCTGGATTAAGATTTTCGGATGAGCGAGATGTATGACAAGATTGAATCCCAGGTCAGTCGTGGAGAGTTGGATGAAATTCTGCGGTACCACGATTGGCGGCACCGGATACCTCTCCGGGATGGGTTCGTGACCCCTGGATATTTGGGTGACTATTATTGGGATTTATCCCATTTTCCCACGGATCTCACTGGCAAGACGGTTCTGGACGTGGGATCCAATGATGGCCTGAACGCTTTTCATTGTGAACGGATCGGTGCGAAGACGGTGCTGGGAATCGATATTTACCGCACCGATAGCGAGTTCCGGCACACTACCGGGTGGAGCCCAGTCGGATGCGAACTCGCCAAGAAGCACCTCCATTCAAAGGTCGCGTTCAAATCCCTCAACGCCTACCATGTCTCCTCCCTGGACCAGAAGTTCGACGTCGTGATCCTGGCGGATGTGATGAACTGGCTCAGCGACCTGCCGCAAATGCTCAGGGAGGTTTCGAGTGTCTGCACTGGGCAGTTGATCATTCGGGATGGACTGTTGCGGTCAAAGGACAAGGCTCCGCTCTTGCATTATGTTCACGGCCCCACAGAGGATCTGATGTTTCTGCCGAATGCGGCTTTCATGAGGGCGGTGCTGAAAGAAAACGGATTCCGGGAGGTCACGTTCCATAAGATCGCGGTGGACCGGCTTTTTGACGACTGGGCATCCAGCTATCCGTTGCTGACCAGCGAGAGGGAAGTTCCCGTTTTCATCGATCCCTGGGAAGAAAAGCCGATCAAGACCTCCCACCTTCGTCAGAATCAAGCACTCTGCAAGATCGGAAATCGCCTCTTCGTCCGCGGAGCTGGCTGGGTGGATGCGGATGGGGTGGTCGCCAGGCGCTTCCTGCCGGGAAGATTCGCCCGTGCTGTACGGAAATCACTGGGTGACAGCTTTGTCCATTGGCTCAGGAATCTTGTGAAGCATCCAATGGGTGAATCCTATACGATTGTCGCCACCCGCTGAGTTGGTTCGCCGTCTGAACCGCAGTACCCGGGTGCGCGAGGCCCCGCCCGGTGTCTCCCTTTGGGAGTGGGTGCCCTCGGCACTCATATCCTCCCGGAGGAGGCTCCCCTGAATGATTTCTGCTTGACTGCCGGGGGCATTGTTCTTGTTCCTGCCTGAGATCGGATTCTGTCATTTTGCATGGCTGGGGCTGACCAGAAACTGCGCCAGCCATGGCTCGCAATCCCTGCCGACGAACAAATCCATCCATTTCATCGCCTGTCCGGATCAGTGTCGCCGCTGCCGCAAAACAACCCTGAGCCTCTGGCAGGGCCATCTCCCGCCCAAGCTGCCAGGGATACGGGAAACATAGGGAGGCCCATGCTGAAGGCGCACTGGCACAGTGCAACCCCCCATCAGAGGAATTCGACCGGCACTTCTCCCAACTTATCGAATTCATGGAATGGATGACCAGCGCAATTCTACTCACTGTCCAGTAATGGAAAGTACGCCGCAAAGCATGAAACACCCGCGCAGCACCGCCACCCTTTGCAGGCCGTTTCAAACAGAGAAATCCCCATCACAGGGCAGCGCAGCCGCAAGCGGCTTTAAAATGGAGATCGGATCGAACGGATATGAGTATGCAAAAGATGCAGGGGCAACCGCCCCGATACCGGGGTTCGGGGCGATCCTAACGATCGACCTCCCAGAAGCTCAATTTCAGGTATCCTCGGGAATAATCCCAGTCCGCCATCTGCACCAGCCTGCCCTCCCATACGTCTTTGAATTTCGTGCCCTTCGGAAGCGGTACCTCCGAAACTGACCCGGACTCCGGATCCACGATCTGAAGATAGGTCTGCCTGCTTCCATCGGGCTCCTCCGCCAAGTAGTATTGGCGCACCAGCCTGCCATCCGGCAGGACGAACAGAGTCCCGAAATGGCAGGATTTCCGATGGGACACTCGGAGGGCGGTCTGGGAGACCTCCTTCATGGGTTCCACGAACCGTTCCGGCATGGCCTTCCCGCTCGCCTGCAGGGAATCCAGGAGCAGTCCATCCAGTGAATACTTCCAGATCCATTCCGAGGAGGGCGAGGACAGGTACACGCAACTGTCTGCCAGGGTGAGATACCCGAACCGAAACAGGAACAGCGCTTCCTTGGCACCCAGATCGTGCCGGTAGGATCCGAATGAAGCCAGGCGATGGACCTTCCAATGCCCGTCCCTGATCCACAAGTCATGGATCTCCGCCCTGCCGCATGCGTCGAACTTCTCCTGGTCCCGTGGGCTCAGGAGGACTTCCTTGCTGTCAATGGATGTCCCCACAGGGAGATAGAGGCGGTAATGGCCATTTTCCACCCGCAGGGCGTACAAGCTTCGATAATCATCCGCGGATGAAACCAGTTCCCCCCGGAAAAGGACGATGCTCGCCGCCTGCACCTCGGT
>JBJOPY010000310.1:0-7335 GCA_046050405.1 Bacteroidota bacterium
CGCGCTTGGATCATCCGCTTCCAGTTCCCGGACGGTGGCAAGTGGACCCAGGCCCCGGCAGTAGACGAACGTTTGCGTCTTTATTTCGCAGTTCTTGTCCGTGGGGACTTGGCGATAGACATCCATTGGATGGAAACGATCCCCCTGCAAGAGGACATTTTCGGGTTCGACTACAAAAGCAAGTTTCGAGTTCACAAAGCGAATATAATCAAGAGAAAAAAAGTATCCAACCCCCAAGACGAAAATAGGGATCCAGGAGCTGCGGTTTTCATGGCGGACTTTCTGATCGCCAGAAACCGCCGCCGCAGGAGTAGTTCCTTCGCGGCTGTAGGCGATGGATCCCGGTGAGGGTGCGCCCCATGCGCAGCATCCCGGGGCCCGCATCCCTTTTTCCTTTCGTACCTTTGCCGGCCATGAATCCAGGCATGATTTTCCAGCAGCGGCAGACGCGGTTCCAAGCATCCATCCAGAAGATCCAGCGGAAGCTGGACGGGATCGCCTGGCTGCGCCTAGTGGTCTTCCTATTTTTTGCGGGGCTTCAGGTGGCCGCCTGGGAATGGGGAGGCGGATGGTGGCTCCTTGTTCTGTTCTTGGGATTGATCGGATTCGGGATGATGGTGCGGTGGAATCTTCAGGTAAAAGAGCAGCTGCGGGTTCAGCAGTTGATCTTGCAGTTCAACGAGGAGGAGGAGAGAAGGCTGGAAGGCAAGCTGAACGGGTTCGACCCAGGCGAGGAATTCAGGGAGGCTGCCCACCCTTATGCGTCAGACCTGGACATCTTCGGGCAGCATTCCCTGTATCAATTGGTGAGCAGAGCCACCACCGTCTTCGGGCGACGCACGCTCGCACGGTGGCTGAAAGAAAGCACCGCCAGGGATATCGCCATCGAACGTCAGCAGGCGGGCAGGCAGCTCGCCCCGGAGATCGACTGGCGGCAGGAGTTTCAAGCGATCGGGCAAATGCGGAATTCTGCCGCAGAGGATCCTGGGAAGATTGAAGCATGGATGAAAGAAACGGGCTTCGTGACCCGGCGACCATGGCTCGGCTGGTTGCCGCTGCTGATGATCCCCGCACTGCTCGCGGAGGTGACCCTGGAGGTGATCGGCCTAGTGCCCTTCGGGAACTTCGGATGGATACTGGGCTTTAATTTCGCCGTCTGCCGGATGATAGACGGGCAAGTGGCGAAGGTACAGCTGGCATCCGAGGAGCGCAGCCGTACCTTGAAGGCTTGGGCGGCATTGCTGTTGAAAATCGAAGGACTTAGCCTGAACGCCACGGCCATCCAATCCCTCCAATCCCGGTTAGGCCGAGGGGGGAGGACAGCCTCTGCGGAGATTGCACGGCTGGCAAGCATCGTGGGAAATCTGGAGCTGAGGAGCAGCGGACTGCCGCATTTCCTACTGAACACGCCCTTCTATTGGGATGTCTTTTGCATGAAGCGCCTGGAGAAATGGAAAGCCGACCTGGGCGGAAGGGTCATGGATTGGTTTGAAGTGGTTGGTGAAGTTGAGGCATTGAGCAGCCTGGCAACGATTCGCTTTGCCTTTCCGGAGTGGGTGGATGCTGAAATCCTGGAAGGAAATTTCCTGGTGGAGGGGGAGCATCTGGGGCATCCCCTGATTCCCCCGCAGCAGCGGGTTTCCAATCCTGTCTCGCTCCGGGGCAACGGGGCGATCTGGCTGGTCACGGGAAGCAACATGTCCGGCAAGAGCACCTACCTCCGCACGGTGGGTCTGAACGCGGTGCTTGCGCTGGCAGGCGCGCCCGTGTGTGCGTCACGGCTGCATTTGTCGCCCATGCAGGTGGTCACCTCCATGCGCACCCTCGACTCGCTCGAGGAAAGCACATCCAGCTTCTATGCCGAGCTGAAGCGGCTCGCCTCCGTGATCCACATCGTCCAGTCACATCCGAACGTCCTCTTCCTGCTCGACGAGATCCTGAAAGGGACGAACAGCCGTGACCGTCAGGCAGGTGCCCGCGCCCTCGTCCACCAGCTTCATGCATTGGGCGGCTCCGGCCTTGTCTCCACCCATGACGTCGAATTGGTGGACATGGCCAGTGCAATGCCGCAGGATATCCGCAACTACAGCTTCAATTGCACGGTGACTCCTTCGGGGCTCCTGGACTTTGACTACCAGCTGACGGAGGGGCCCTGCGGGAGCATGAATGCCATCGCGCTGATGCGGGCAATGGGAATCCAGGTCTGAGGAGCGTTCTGCGATCCGATGCCAGATTTCCGGGGACTGAAGTTCAAGCGAGCTTTGCGGTGAATACGAATTTTCGGTCGTCCAGTCCGGTTGTCCGAAGGAATTGAAATCTTCACCGATCTGTTGAGGGAAGCCCCGCCCTGACATCCTCCAAGATTGGCCCTTCTTCGATTCCTCCCGCTGGCCAGCGTTACCGAGTCATGTCAAGGATCATTCAGAACCCCTCGGCTGCATCCTCATTGCCAGCAATGCCCCGCACCTAACCCTGAGATTTATCATTCACCCTCGGAACAAAATGGACTTTATGCTAGTTTTGTTCCCAGTCAAGAATTAATTCATCGAAAGATCAATGGAAAAACACACATATTCTGAGGTTTCCGAGAAGTGCCCTTTCCACGGCGGCCCGGTCAAGCATGCCGCCGGACATGGCACACGCAACCAAGACTGGTGGCCCAATCAATTGAAATTGAACATCCTCCGCCAGAACTCCTCCCTCTCGAACCCGATGGGGAAGGCGTTCAATTACGCCGAGGAATTCAATCGGCTGGACTTCGCCGCGCTCAAGAAAGACATCATCGAACTGATGACCAGATCCCAGGAATGGTGGCCGGCAGACTATGGCCACTATGGCCCCTTTTTCATTCGCATGGCCTGGCACAGTGCCGGAACCTACCGCATCTCCGATGGCCGTGGAGGAGGAGGAACCGGCCAGCAGCGCTTCGCCCCCCTCAACAGCTGGCCTGACAATGTCAACCTCGACAAGGCCCGCCTCCTCCTATGGCCGATCAAGCAGAAGTATGGACAGAGGATCTCATGGGCTGACCTGATGATCCTCGCTGGCAATTGCGCCCTGGAATCGATGGGGTTGAAGACCTTCGGCTTTGGAGGTGGACGCGAGGACGTATGGGAGCCTGAGGAGGATGTTTATTGGGGTTCGGAAACTGAATGGCTGGATGACAAGCGCTACTCCGGTGACCGGGAACTCGAGAATCCGCTCGCCGCCGTGCAGATGGGACTCATCTACGTGAACCCTCAGGGCCCGAACGGAGTCCCGGATCCAATCGCGGCTGCAAATGACATCCGGGAAACCTTCGGCCGCATGGCGATGAACGATGAGGAAACGGTGGCACTGATTGCTGGGGGGCATACCTTCGGCAAGGCGCATGGCGCGGATGATCCCAGCAGATATGTCGGCAGGGAGCCTGCGGCTGCTTCCATTGAGCAGCAAGGCATGGGTTGGAAGAATACCTTGGGCAACGGCAATGGCATCCATACGATTTCCAGCGGACTGGAAGGTGCATGGACGACTACCCCGACCAAATGGAGCAATAGCTACTTCGACCATCTCTTCGGCTATGAATGGGAGCTGACCAAGAGCCCAGCGGGTGCCCACCAATGGCGGCCCAAGGGAACTGCCGGCGACGGCACCGTGCCAGATGCCCACGACCCTGAGCTGCGCCATGCCCCCATGATGCTTACGACGGATCTCTCGTTGCGCTTCGACCCCGAGTATGCCAAGATTTCCAAGCGTTTCCATGAGGATCCAGAACTGTTCGCCGATGCATTCGCCCGGGCCTGGTTCAAGCTCACGCACCGGGACATGGGGCCGATTTCCCGCTACCTCGGCCCCGAAGTCCCCAAGGAGGCCCTGATATGGCAGGATCCCCTTCCAGCCACCGGCAAGCCGCTCGCCGATGGAGAGGTTTCCAACCTGAGGCAGATGATCCTGGCCTCTGGGCTGACGGTGTCAGAGCTGGTCTCCACCGCCTGGGCATCCGCATCCACCTTTCGTGGCTCTGACAAGCGCGGAGGTGCGAATGGCGCCCGCATCCGTCTTGCCCCGCAGCGGGGTTGGAAAGTCAACAACCCTGCGCAGCTCGCCAAGGTGCTGAAGACCCTCGAAGGGATTCAATCTGAATACAATCAAGGGGGACGGTATGTCTCGCTTGCCGACCTCATCGTCCTCGGCGGCTGTGCAGGCATCGAACGGGCTGCCATGAATGCTGGCCATACAGTGACCGTGCCCTTCAGGTCTGGACGCGTAGATGCGACGGCCTCTCAGACTGATGTAGAGTCCTTTGCAGCATTGGAACCTGCTGCAGATGGTTTCCGCAACTACTATGAGCCCAAACACAAGGCATCTGCTGAGGAATTGCTCGTGGACAAGGCGCAGCTGCTCACACTCACCGCCCCGGAGATGACTGTTCTCGTGGGCGGCATGCGTGTCCTCCATGCGAACTTCGATGGCTCCTGGCACGGCGTCTTCACGAAGCGCCCGGAGTCACTGACAAACGACTTCTTCCTGAACCTGCTGGATCTGGGCACCACCTGGAGAGCGACCACGTCCGACCAAGAGGTCTTCGAGGGGCTCGACCGCAAGACGGGTGCCGTCAAGTGGACGGGCACGCGGGTGGACTTGATCTTCGGATCGAACTCAGAGCTGCGCGCCCTCGCGGAAGTTTATGCCTGTTCAGACTCCGAGGCGAAATTCGTCGCGGATTTCGTGGCAGCATGGGCCAAGGTGATGGATCTTGACTGGTTCTGAGACACGGAACCGCTTTGCGAATGAAACAGGACTGAGGCGACCCAATACCGGGTCGCCTTTTCCTTGGGGGATCCCGGAGGTTGATCCACTGTCCCAGGAGTTGATCGTCTACGCGCTCATTCAAAGGTCGCCGCCTGCCGGTACGCATCTGCAAACTCGCCTCCCGGATCAGGATCATAGCCATCGCCAAACACCTCGGCGAAGACGGCTCGGGCCGTCTCCAGGCTGGGATTGATCCATTTCCGACCGAAATAGAGCATCGCCGTGCGCCGGATAAAAAAATCGCCCATCCGCATCACGCCTTCATTCTGAATACAGTAGAGCAGTGCGCCGCGCAAAACCGACAGTTTGTCCCTTCCCTCAGCAAGGATTAGAACCGCTTCCGCTTCGCTGCCGAAGAGGCCCTGCAGCCATTCCAGTTCCTCCTCCGCCACCCCGTATTTCAATGCCAGGCGAGACACCTGTCCATCCTTGTCGGAGACCGAGGGGTACCGGGAACCGGTCAAGGGGATACGGGCAGTCTCGCACTGCGGAGTGATGGACGGCAGGCCGGATGTCCTCATCCGCCCTACGATGAGATCCACGACCCGCTCAGCCAGTTTCCGGAACCCTGTCAGATTGTCGCAGACGACGGTCACCAAGCCCGATTTCGCAAGCAGCAGTTCATCCCCCTTCCTGAACAGGGATGCGGCCTTGCCGTCCGGGTGGGCCAGCGGGCGAAGACCCGCCCAGGAGGACTCGATATGACTGCGTTCCAGTGCTGCACGCGGGAACATCCGATTGAGGGCAGCGATCAGGTAGTCGGCCTCCTCTGCCGTCACTTGCGGGTGCTCCAGGGAGCCTTCATGCCTCGTGCCTGTCGTCCCGACATGGATCCAGTTTGCCCTGGGAACGGCGAAGATCATGCGCCCGTCACCGGCATCGAAAGAGATCGAATGACGGACCGGAAGATGCTGGGCGTGGAGGACCAGGTGTACCCCCTTTGCCGCGTACATCCTACTACCATGCAGTGAAAGGTTCATTTTCCGAAGCTCATCCACCCACGGGCCAGCAGCGTTCACGGCCTGGCGTGCCCGTATCTGGAAGGACTGGCCACCGATCTCATCGTGGACGATGGCACCATCGATCCTTCCGCCGTCATACGAGAACGCGACCACCTTCGCGTAATTCAGGAGGAGGGCACCCTGCTCCGCTGCGGTCTTGGCGACCTCCATCACCAGCCGCGCACCGTCCACCTGATATGTGCTGCAAATTCCAGCCCCCTGCAGCAGTCCAGGGTGGATCCATGGCTCTCGCTCGACGGCTTTCTCCCTGCCCAGCATGACGCTCCGTGCGGACGGAGGAACCCCTGCCAGCCGATCATACAGCCAGAGCCTCCATTTCAATCGGAGACGGCCCGACCTTCCTCCCTTTACGATGGGAACCATCATCCGCCCGGGTTGCACGAGGTGTCCAGCGTTCCGATGCAGAATCGCCCACTCGCGGCCGGCCTCACGCATGCGCCCTGGATTCAACCGCTGGAGATCCATTGGTTCCCCCCCTTGTATGGGCTTCGTGCTCCGGCTGCTCGCGCCTGCCGCATAGTCTTGCATCTCCACCAAAGCTACCCGGAGGCCCCTGCTCGCAGCATCCATGGCGATGCCGGCACCCGCGATACCTCCGCCGATGACCAGGAGGTCAAAGTACTCATCGGAAAGCCTTTCGACCATCGTTCGCCTTGTTCGTGCATCCAAGCTCATCTGTCTTTCCAAAGAAATGTCCTCAACCATCCCCCTCTGGGAAGAGGGGCGATAGCCTGGTCAGCTGGGATTTCATGGCCAAGGTGAGTCAATTCAGTATTCTGCCGTAAAAATAGCTTGAAAAGAATGGAAACATCCTCCAAGTACCCGAAAAAGGTTTGAGGGGATGGGGATGGATCCGCAAAAGTCCATGGAGCCACTGTGCGACTTGGGTTTTGGTCAGCATCTACTGCAGGGCTCTGAGTTATGACCTTGGAAGGCAGAAAAATTTCCAGCAATCCAATCAAGAAAGCCGTGAAAATGCGTTAATTTGATCCCAGAATGGGCATGACTTGAAAAATTTCACAAAATGCCGGGGGCAAAAATGGAGAGGAATCGGTGAAGTAAAAATCTGCACGGCCCCTGAATGCACCACTTGGATGAACAGCATCACCCCTCTCAGGGAAGCAGATGCCCCGTTTGACCAAGCTGGGGTGCTGGCTGCGCCTTCCCCCGGTTTTAATCCTCATGGGCATTGGGGGAAGGCTGCCTTCAGCTTATACTACATTGGCGGCCGGTGTGTGCCGGTAAGTAAAGAAACGTGGTTCGTGTCATCATTGAGTGAAGCATATTAATGGCATTACATCTCAACATTGAAGATTTGCTTTCTGCCCGCACGGTAGAATCAGATCGCATCGAGTACAAGGAAGGCTGGAATCCGGATGCCATTTACAGAAGTATTTGTGCCTTTGCCAATGATTTTGACAACATGGGTGGCGGTTATATTCTGGTGGGCGTTGAAGAAGATGATGCAACGAAAACAGCCAAAAGACCCGTAAAGGGTTTAACTACCTCAGAGCTTGCA
>JBJOPY010000311.1:0-12249 GCA_046050405.1 Bacteroidota bacterium
GCGCATAACAGGCTAGGGCATCACGCATTTGAATAACGAATCCTTAATTTTACTGAAATAAGGGGGCTTCCAACGGATCCATTTACTGGTGTGTGCCCAGATTCTGAAATTGAGCAGGTGAAAATCCACCGTGTTGCCCTGCAACCATGCCGACTTTTTGAAGAAGTTTATTTGCACTTTATGCGCCATAGCTTACCCTAAGCCAAGCGGGAACCATGGGGGGAATCGCATCATGAGATTGCCTTAAATTGGCTTTCACCTGCACCTGGCAGATATGCCTTGTATTTGCCATGGCTATGAAGCGTATCAAAATGGCTTGATTCAAATCGAATCACCCACCGGAGTGAGCGCAGCCATCCGGATTGGCTCCGACTTCACATTTTACTGCAACACCCATGCTGTTGCCCATATCGGCTCCAATGGCTTCATCACCTTCAGCAGCAATTCTGCACAGGGTGCGACCAGCCAGCTGGTGCCGAATTCCGCGCTCACGAATGACCCCGTCGCCGCCGGATGGCATGACCTTTTCCCCGGGCTCGGGATTTTCGGAGCTATTTTCCTGCTGAAACCCTGAGGGGGATCCCAGGCATTGCGAATTGCCACGGAAATCCAGCAGGGGCATTCAGCCTTCCATGCGCCAGGGACTTCGGGTCGACGGACGCTGACTCCGGGGATCAGCCTCGGCCCGCTCAGGTTCATTGCACTGCCTGGTAGCGACCGACCGCCGCCGCGCAGCGTTCCCCATCCATTGCCGCACTCACAATTCCTCCCGCATACCCGGCACCTTCGCCGCAGGGAAACAGCCCCCGCACCTGCGGGTGCATGAGCGTGTCCCCTGATCGCGGGATGCGCACAGGGGAGCTCGTCCGCGACTCCGTCCCCACCACCACAGCGTCATTCGTGAGATACCCCCGCAGTTTCCTTCCGAACTCACGAAAGCCTTCCTTGAGCCGAATGGCGATTTCCTTGGGCAGTACCTCCTCCAATTTTGCGGAGGTCAACCCCGGCAGGTAACTGCAATCCGGCAGGGAGGATGAGGCCTTGCCACTGACAAAATCTTGCAGACGCTGAGCAGGGGCGACCTGTTTCCCGCCACCTGCCATGAAGCAACGCCTTTCCACCATTGCCTGAAACTCCATGCCAGCCAACGGATTGTCCACCCCAAATGTCCTCCAGTCCTCAGGGGTCACCTCGACGACCATGCCAGAATTGGCAAAGGGGGAATCCCGCCTGCTCGGCGACCATCCGTTGACCACGATTTCATCATTCGCGGTGGAGGCAGGGCAGATGATCCCGCCCGGACACATGCAGAAGCTGTACACGCCGCGCGAATAGGCCTGTGTGTTCAGTGCATACGCTGCGGCAGGCAAGCCTGCCGGCCGCACCTCGCAATGGTATTGCAGGCTGTCGATCAAGGGCTGCGGATGCTCCACCCGCAATCCCAAGGCATAAGGCTTGGCCTGAATTTCAATGCCTTTGTGAGCCAGAAGCCGAAAAACATCCCTTGCGCTGTGCCCTGTTGCCAATATCACGGATTGAGCCTCGATGCTTTCCCCTCCCTGCAATCTCACCCCTCTCATCCGCCCATCATCGACCATCAGATCCTCCACCTGCTTCTCGAAATGCACCTCCCCACCATGTGCGAGAACCGTCTGGCGAATGGCACTGATGATTTGCGGGAGTTTGTTCGTACCGATATGCGGATGGGCGTCGACCAGGATGTCCCGGCTGGCGCCATGCCGCACGAGGATTTCCAGGATGCGCCGGATGTCGCCTCGTTTCTTGCTGCGCGTATAGAGTTTGCCATCTGAAAAAGTGCCTGCGCCCCCCTCGCCGAAGCAGTAGTTGCTGTTGGGATTCACTTTTCCTTCGCGGTTGATCGCGGCGAGGTCTCGCCGACGCGCACGCACTTCCTTGCCCCGCTCCAGTACGATCGGCTTCAATCCCAGCTCGATCAAGCGCAAGGCTGCAAACATCCCTCCGGGGCCAAACCCTACGATCACCACCGGGGTGGCGTTCGTAACGTTGTGCAGGGGGAAGTCCCAAATCGGCTCAATCTGCGGCGGTTCATCGTCCCATACCTGGAACTGCATCAGGTAAACAGGTGGACGCTTCCGGGCATCGATGGAACGGCGCAGGAGCTTCACGCCCTTGATCCGATTCGGCGAAATGCCAACTCGTCTGGCAAGCAGCTGTAAGTGAAATGGATGGTTGTCCACCTCCCCAGCCGGGACGCTGATCTCTGCCGTGTGAAGCATGGAGCGAAGATAGGTCAAATTTTCGATGGCGTTTCCCTAGCGTTGACGCTCCAGGACACTGGATCGATGTCTCCTCCTGAAATCCAGAGAGCGCCATCTTCATCCCCCTCTGGTGGGGGTAGGGTCGAGGGGGCCGGAGGAACGCGTCCCTATCGAGGAGATTCTGACTGTGGGGCTTCCGTTGATTCGATCGAGAGCCATTGAAGTTCCGAGCGGCCACCAAAATATTCTCCACAGGAGGTGGGGCTATGCGAATCCTGGAATGGATGGCGTCCCAAGCTGTTGGTTCACCGCTCCCCAGAAAATGTGGCTGACCCCCAACCCCGGTACCAAGTGGGCACAGGGTTGGCAGACTGCCTTGATGGGAAATGCCTTACAACCCGAAGGCTGTCTTCACTTTATCGACATAGTCCAACTTCTCCCAGCCGAAGAACTGCACGGGTTTCTTTTGGAAGGTGCGGATTTCCTTGCGGGCTCCATTGCTTTCCTCTACAGTGACGTAGGCGAGCTCGACTTCCTTCATTTCCGGGGTGCGACCCATGTGGCCGTAGCTCGCAGTCTCCGAATAGATCGGGTTCAGCAGGTCGAAGCGCTGGACAATGGCTTTCGGGCGCATGTCGAAGATGGCTTCGACTTTTTTACCGATCTCAATGTCGTTCATTTTCACCTTGGCTGTACCATAGGTGTTGACATTGATCGAGACAGGGCGTGCAATGCCGATGGCGTAGGCCACTTGCACCAGGACTTCATCAGCCACACCCGCAGCCACGAGGTTTTTGGCGATGTGGCGGGTCGCATAGGCCGCGGAGCGGTCCACTTTGCTCGGGTCCTTGCCGGAGAATGCACCGCCACCATGGGCACCTTTGCCGCCATAAGTGTCCACAATGATCTTCCGGCCCGTGAGGCCTGCATCGCCATGGGGGCCGCCGATCACAAACTTACCCGTGGGGTTGATATGGTAAATGGTGTTGCTGTCCAGCAACTCGGCAGGGATGACCCTTGGCACCAGGATGCTTTTGACATCCTTGGCGATCGTCTGGAGCATCATCGTGTCGCGGTCAGCCCCACTCATTCCAGGATGGGTCTTCTCATTGATGAACTCATCGTGCTGCGTGGAAACAACGATCGTGTGGACGCGCATCGGCTTGCCGTTGTCGTCGTACTCGATGGTGACCTGTGCCTTGCTGTCCGGGCGGAGATAAGGCATGAGTTGGCGCTCGCTCTTGCGTATGTGAGCCAGCTCCTTCAATAGCCGGTGGCTGAATGCCAATGACATCGGCATGAACTCAGGCGTCTCGGCCGTGGCATAGCCAAACATCATCCCCTGGTCGCCTGCACCCTGGTCGAGGTCGAGGCCTTTGCCTTCGTCCACGCCTTGTGCGATGTCGGGTGATTGGCTGTGAAAGCTTGCGAGCACGCCGCAGCTGTCGGCATCGAAGCGGTAGTCATCGTGGTTATAGCCGATCTTGTGAATGGTTTCACGCACGATCTCAGGCACTTCCACATAGGCCTTGGTGGTGACCTCGCCTGCCACGACCACGAGGCCGGTGGTGACCAATGTCTCACAAGCCACGCGTGAGTTAGGATCCTGCTTCAGCATGGCATCCAAGATGGCGTCCGATATCTGGTCCGCGACCTTGTCAGGATGGCCCTCAGAAACAGATTCGGATGTAAACAAATAAGGCATGGTGCATTCCTATTGTTAAAATACGACTCCTCAGTGTAAAAATCGAGGCAAAGTTAATCGCAAAACCACAGAATGAAAGCCCGGGTACATGTTTTTTGAGTGCTGGAAGGATGGCCCTGCAAAATTCTCCATCGGTTCCAGGGGCGGCGTTCAAAACAAAAGACTGTTTAGTTTCGATCCGGGCAAGACCTTGTATTTTTGCATCCATGGGAAGAAAAAACCTGAAGAAACTCGAGGATTTCAACAGCGCACCCAACTGCATCCATGCCGGTGAGGGCTTGGCCGGAACCTGGCATGATCGCTTCCGCAATTCCAACCCGATCATCTTGGAGCTGGGTTGCGGCAAGGGCGACCTTTGCGTTGGCCTGGCCCGTCTGCATCCGGACATCAACTACGTCGGGGTGGATTTGAAAGGGGTTCGGATGTGGACAGGCGCACAGAAGGCATTGGAAGGGAATCATCACAACGTTCGCTTCCTTCGCGCAGACATCCACGGCGTACATCAATACTTCGCACCGGGAGAAGTGGCGGGCTTGTGGATCACCTTCCCTGACCCCTTCCCGAGGCTCAAGCAGACCAAAAACCGGATGACCAACGAAAAATTCCTCAAGAGCTACGTACAAATGTTCCCTGATGGCGGTGAGGTATGGTTCAAGACCGACAACAATACCTTGTTTGACTATACCCTCGCCCATTTTTCCGAGCTGAATGAGATGCAAGTTTTCAAGATCGAGATACTGGATCAGACACGCGACCTCCATTCCTCAGCCCTGAAAAACGAGGAAAACGGCATCACTACGGATTATGAACGGCGCTTTCTCGGAATGCACAAGCCTATCAAGTACCTGCATTTCCGCCTGGCGGCCGGCCCCAAGATCGCGATGGTGCCTACCTGTGAGCGGGTGGCATTGGATTCGGATGAGCGTGCGCCGAGAGTTCGATAAGACTGCGGGCCGCGTATCCAGCACCGCTGCGAGGAACATTCACCATTGAGCCAGGCGATGTACACATGGCTCCTACCCCACTCCATTCGAATGAGCTATAGATTGGAGCCAGTCCGTCCCTGCTGCTGCAGATCATCGCACCCCGCAAATCCATCATTGCTCCCTCCCGAACGGCTCCCCATTTTCATATTGCCTGTTCTCAGGTAAAACATTTACCTTTAAACCACCTTTTCAATAGTGATTTGGGAAATTAGATTTCAACGAAGCGAATGACATTGGATACCTTGAGATCGCTGCTCAATGATCGAATCCTGGTGATCGACGGAGCCATGGGAACGATGATACAGCGGCATAAGTTTGGCGAGACGGAGTACCGTGGCGAACGTTTCAAAGACTTCCCGCACTTTGTCCAGGGCAACAGCGACCTGCTCGTGCTCACACAGCCAGAAGCGATCCTGGACATCCACCGCCAATACCTGGTGGCCGGGGCGGACATCGTGGAAACCAATACCTTCACCAGCACCTCCATCGCACAGGCAGACTACAAGATGGAGCACCTGGTGCATGAAATGAATGTCGCAGCCGCACGCCTGGCCCGTCAAGTCTGCGACGAATTCACCGCCAAGGATCCCTCCAAACCGCGTTTTGTGGCAGGCTCGATCGGCCCCACCAACCGCACGGCATCACTTTCCCCGGACGTGAACGACCCGGGCTTCCGTGCGGTGAGCTTCGACGAGCTGGTGGAAGCCTACCTGGAGCAAATCGACGGCCTGGTCGTGGGCGGATGCGATCTCCTCCTCATCGAGACGGTCTTCGACACGCTGAATGCCAAGGCGGCCATCTATGCGGTGGACAAATACATGGATGACAAGGGCCTGGCCATGCCCGTGATGATCTCGGGCACGATCACCGACCAGAGCGGGCGTACGCTCAGCGGGCAGACAACAGAGGCATTCTGGATCTCGGTCTCCCATTGCAAGAACCTCCTGAGCGTCGGGCTCAATTGTGCATTGGGAGCAACCCAGATGCGTCCTTTCATCCAGGAAATGGCTCGCGTGGCCAATGTGCCGGTGAGCGCCCACCCCAATGCCGGCCTCCCCAACGCCTTTGGCGAATACGACGAGTCGCCCGATGCCATGGGCAAAGTCATCTGGGACTTCCTGCGCTGCGGCTTCCTGAACATCGTCGGCGGATGCTGCGGCACCACGCCCGATCACATCCGCGAAATCGCCAAGGTCGCCGCCAATTTCAAGCCCCGTGTGATTCCCACACCAGAACCCTATCTGCGCCTCAGCGGCCTGGAGCCCTTGGTGGTACGTCCCGACACCAACTTCATTAATGTCGGCGAGCGCACGAACGTGACCGGATCACGCAAATTTGCCAAGCTCATCAAGGAGGAAAGCTACGATGAGGCGGTGAGCATCGCCGTCGATCAAGTGCAAGGGGGCGCACAGATCATCGACATCAACTTCGACGAGGGGATGCTCGACTCCGAGGCGGCCATGCGAAAGTTTGTGAACCTCATCAGCGCCGAGCCTGACATCGCCAAGCTGCCCTTCATGATCGACTCCTCGAAATGGACGGTGATCGAGCAGGGGCTCAAATGCCTGCAAGGAAAGGGTGTGGTGAACTCCATCAGCTTGAAAGAAGGCGAGGAGGCCTTCATACGGCAGGCAAAGGAGGTCTTGCGCTACGGTGCTGCGGTCATCGTGATGGCATTCGACGAGAAAGGACAAGCTGACAGCTATGAACGGCGAATCGGCATCTGTGAACGCGCCTATCGCATCCTGGTGGACAGGGTCGGATTCGCCCCGCAAGACATCATCTTCGACCCGAATATCCTCACGATCGGCACCGGGATCGAGGAACACAACAATTATGCCATCGATTTCATCAAGGCCACCGAGTGGATCAAGCAGAATCTCCCCCATGCCAAAGTCAGCGGCGGGGTCAGCAACCTGTCATTTTCCTTCCGCGGAAACGACCATGTGCGCGAGGCCATCCACTCTGTCTTCCTCTACCATGCGATCCGCAAAGGCATGGACATGGGCATCGTGAATGCCGGCATGATCGAGGTCTATTCGGCGATCGATCCGACCCTGCTCGACATGGTGGAAGACCTGATCTTCAACCGTCGGGATGATGCCACCGAGCGGCTGATCGATTTCGCAAACTCTGTCAAGGGAGCCGAAAAGAAATCCGAGGAAGAGCAAGAATGGCGAAAAGGCACGGTCGAGGAGCGGCTGAAACACGCCTTGGTGAAGGGGATTGTCGAGTTTGTGGTGGAGGACACCGAGGAGGCGCGGCAGAAATTCGAGTACCCCCTGGAGGTGATCGAGGGGCCGCTGATGGATGGGATGAATGTGGTCGGTGACCTGTTCGGGGCAGGAAAGATGTTCCTGCCCCAGGTCGTGAAAAGTGCGCGGGTGATGAAGAAGGCCGTGGCGCACCTCGTGCCCTACATCGAGGCGGAGAAGCTGCGATCCGGCCACCAAGGCCCCAAAGGCCGCGTCCTGATGGCCACAGTGAAGGGCGACGTCCATGACATCGGCAAAAACATCGTCGGCGTGGTGCTGGGATGCAACAACTTCGAGGTGATCGACCTTGGTGTCATGGTGCCTTGCAACGTGATCCTGGACAAGGCGGTCGAGGTCGGTGCAGATGTGATCGGGCTGAGCGGACTCATTACGCCGAGCCTGGACGAGATGGTCTTCGTGGCAAGCGAGATGCAGCGGCGGGGCATGCAGCAGCCCCTGCTCATCGGCGGGGCGACCACCAGCCGGGTGCATACGGCGGTGCGCATCGCGCCACAGTATGCAGGGGGCGTCGTCCACGTCCTGGATGCATCGCGTGCCGTGCCCGTGGTGCAGAACCTCGTCTCCAATGAGAACAGACAGAATGCCTTGGCACAGTTTGCCCAGGAATATGAATTCGTGCGCGAGGAACACGCCAAGCGCCGCAATGACAAGCGCTACCTGCCTTACGACATCGCAGCCATCAATGGCGAGAATATCGACTGGACGGGCTATCAGATCCCCGCACCCAACAAGCCTGGCATCACAGTCCTGAAAGACTTCCCGGTCTCTGAGCTGATCGACTACATCGACTGGACACCGTTTTTTCAGACCTGGGAGCTGCATGGAAAGTTTCCGGCCATCTTGACCGACCCCGTGGTGGGCAACGAAGCCAACAAGCTCTACAACGATGCCGCAGCCCTGCTCATCGACATCGTGCAGAACAGATCCCTCCAAGCCAATGCCGTGGTGGGCCTTTTCCCGGCGCAGCGGTCTGGATCGGACGATGTGAATGTCTATGCGCCCGGCACGGACGAGCTGATCACGCAATTCCATTTCTTGCGCCAGCAAAATCAAAAGGCCGCCGGCACCTGCAACCTCAGCCTGGCGGACTACATTGCCCCGGAAGACAGTGGCAAGATCGACTACATCGGCGGGTTTGCGGTGACAGCGGGAATCGGACTCGACAAGCTCGTCGCGCAGTATGAATCGGACTTCGACGACTACAACAGCATCCTGGCCAAGGCTCTGGCCGACCGCTTGGCCGAAGCATTTGCAGAATGCCTCCATCAAAAGGTGCGCAAGGAACTCTGGGGCTATGCAGCCGATGAAAAACTGGACCATGAGGCCTTGATCCGCGAAAAATACCAGGGCATACGTCCGGCCCCCGGATATCCCGCCTGCCCGGACCATACCGAAAAGCGGTTGCTGTTCGACCTTCTCAAAGTCGAGGAAAACACTGGGATCACGCTCACGGAAAACATGGCCATGTGGCCTGCATCCTCCGTATCGGGATTCTACTTCTCGCATCCGTCAACGCGGTATTTCGGATTGGGCAAGATCGGCGAGGATCAAGTCGCGAACTACGCCGAACGCAAGGGTATGACGAAGGCCGAGGTCGAACGTTGGTTGGCGCCGAATCTGAATTACGAGCCGGATCTCGTGAAGACTTGAGCTGAACAGCCAAGGGGCCTCGTGGACGGCGACCTGGTCCCTGCCACCTTCCCCGTCCTTTTCCCTGTCAGCCTTCTTCTCCGAATGAATCCGCTAGTCGTCCGCAGAGCCTCCTCCGATTTCGAGGCTGGGGGATTCGTTTTTGTCCGAGAAGTAGAAGGCATGGATCCTCGCCACATCTCGCATGAAGTCAATCTTGATGAACTCCACCCTGTGGAAATCAAGTCCTGTCCGGCTCTTCAGGTCCGCGAGCATTTCCGCCCTCTTGTCAGGGTGGATCAGGTCGATGCGGTCATAAATGACATCCTTGAAATTCTCATGCTTCAGCGTCAGGAATCGCCCGTCAAGGATGAACGTGAGCACGACCAGCACGAGGTTGGCAACGATGAGCTCTCCATAAAAGTTGTCCAGGGAAGCGAGTGCGTTGATGATGCCGAGGGTGACTGCCACGAAAAAAAAGCCCATTTCCCGCACGGGTATCGTCACCGTCCGGTACCGCAGGATGGAGTAGATCGCAAAAAGGCCAAAAGCAAAACCCATCTTCAACTTCGCAGTGCTCAAGAGAAAACAGATCAGGAAGTTGATGACATTGAACAAGAAGTAAGTGAATACAAAATCCTTGTTCTTGTGGTTCGGATAATAGATCAGCCGGACGATCACAAAGATCATCGCCGCGTTGAATGCGAAGCGAATCAGGAACTCCACCAGTCCACCATCGGTGCCCAGGACGCTGAGTGCTTGCTCGGTTGTTTCAGACATTTCCATGCTTACAGCCCCATGATTTTATGAAGACGATTGATTTTGGCTTTGAAGAGATGTGTTTTGATCCCGGGAACCATCATGGCGACGGCGAGCGAATACTTGCTGATCCTGAAATCCGGTATCCATCGCCGGTGCAGTGCGGTCACGAAGGGGCTGCGGCGCGACATTTTCGCTTGCTTGACCTCGCTGATCACGAGATCCGGGAAGTTGATTTCAGACTGTGCATCCTTGCATCGCATGGCCAGATCGATGGTGACGCGTTCTTCCGACCCCTTGGCTGCCAGGGTGATGCGCTTGTAATGGATCCATGTTTTCGCCTCGACCTCGTCCGGCAGAATGATCTTGTGCCTGTTCATCAGCTGGGATGCGTCGGCACTGATGGCTTCCTGGATGGCAGGCTGCCTGACGCGGTATTTGTCCGTGCGGACACCCTTGACCTTTTGCTTGATCTCGAAGAATACTTCACCCGTGTCCATGTACGCGCGGTAGCGCAGCTTCACGCGGTTGCTTTTCCCCTGATGGTGCTGACGGTAAAGCTGGTAGTCTGGTGTATCGAAGTAGAGCGATGCGTAGTCGAAGGCCCGCTTTCCATCGATTTCCAAGATCGCGTATTCCCCTGCAACCTCCGCCAAGAGGCTGTCCAGATGCCGGCGATGGAAGATGTACTTCGTTTCCACCCTGTTCATCAGTTTTACCTTGTCCAGCCCCCCCAGATTGACGGGTGCGAAGCACTGGAGGCTTGGCAGGAGCATTTCAAACTGTTCTGGATGTGTTTTCTCCATCATCGTCACCGAAGCCCCTCGCTGTCAGGCAATACTGCCACCTGTCTCCCCCCTTCCATCACCACCTTCTGCTCCACCGCCCGCTGATAGGGCAGGCAGGTATCGCACCCTGGGACCTCTGACAACCTTCCAATCGATTTATTCCTCAACTTACACGCACCGTGACACCGCTGCCTTCCTCGGTTTAGCTGCGGAAACCAATGGAATCCTTCCCCGCACATCAAGTGTATGCGAAGATATGAACAAAATACGAGCGCCGTCTTCGCAAAGGATGATCCCCACACAATTTCCCCTTCCTGCGGGTAGAATGGGATGGAACGAAAACGTGGGGTACATTTTCTGGCATTTGCCCCGTGTTCATCATGGCCATGCCCTCCATTCGCATGGCACTCACCCTGATCCATGAAAATCCGCCGAAGCATCTGTTCAAATCCCAAATCGCGGGCGGGTAGTGGGCAGTCCGATTCGCATGCTCACTGCCATATCAGACAGTGCCTCATCCCTATCCACGGAGTCATCGCAGGAGGAATACGACACGATCACCCCCGTGCAATCTCCGGAATGCGAGGTGCTGAGCGCACCTTATCCGAGGTCCAGCAATTGAACCAAGGTGACCATGTTCTTGTCCATTTTCAGGATGGTGAATTCATATCCGTCAAACTCGATCTTGTCATTGACTGCGGGGATGGAGCCAAAGTGAAGGGTCAGCAGGCCTGCAAGTGTCTCGTAGTGCTCGTCCTTTTTGACCGGGTGGGGAAGAAGCTCATTGATGTCATCCAGCGCACTGCCCGCGAGGACATGGTAAACGCCCTCCTTGACCTGAACCACGAAAGGGGCCTCATCATCGAATTCGTCCTGAATCTCCCCGACGAGCTCCTCGAGGATGTCCTCCATGGTGATGATCCCGCTCGTACCCCCGTACTCATTGACGACGACTGCGATTTGTTCGTGCCGCTGCTGAAACTCCTTCAGCAGCGGCCCGATCTTCTTGGTCTCGGGCACTGCGGATATCGGACGCATGACCTCCCTGATCTCAAAGCGCTCCGAGCGTCGAATCTTCAGCAGAAGGTCTTTCAGATACACCACGCCGACAATGTTGTCCAGCCCCCCGACATGGCATGGAATGCGTGAATATCTTGCTTCCAGGATCTCTTCCAGCTTCTGGTCGTCATATTCCTCCAAGTCGATTGTCAGCAGCTGTGTCCTCGGTACCATGACCTGTCTGGCCGCTCTCTCTGAAAAATCAAAGGCATTTCTGATGATTCCGTAGTCTGTGGACTCGATGGAGCCCATCTCGTGACCCTGCTGTATCAGAAACTTCAGTTCATCATTGCTGTGAACTTCGGTTTCATGGGAAGGTGTGATCCCTACGCCCTTCAACAATACGTTTGAAATCCCGTTCAACGCCCAGATGAATGGGCGGAAAACAATGAAAAACAATCTCAGTGGAAAAGAGACGACCAAGGTGACCCTTTCCGCCCTCTGAATGGCCACCGACTTCGGGGCAAGCTCCCCGAAGACGATGTGCAGCATCGTAATGAGGGAGAATGCTATCGGCATGGAGATGCTATGGTAAACATTCTCTTCCAAGTCGATCCCCATGTACTTCATGGCTCTGATCATCACCTCTGAGAATACAGGTTCTCCGATCCAGCCAAGCCCCAGGCTGGCGAGTGTAACTCCCAGTTGTGTGGCTGCGAGGTAGCCATCCAGATGGTTGACGATATGGGAGGCGAGATTTGCCGCCCGATGCCCCTCCAGGACCTTCATCTCGAGTTGTGAGGCCCGAACCTTCACGATCGCGAACTCCGAAGCGACAAAAAACCCGTTCAAGAAGACCAGGAAAAA
>JBJOPY010000312.1:0-3500 GCA_046050405.1 Bacteroidota bacterium
TGAGACATTACCTTCTTGGCATCCTGTCCCTGGTGGCATCGATGTCCGCAGTGGCGCAGAACGGAATCATCCGTGGTCGCGTATTCAATGCGATCAACAACGAGCCATTGGACTTTGCGACCGTCCGGATCCAGCAGCAGCCATGGGGTGGCTACACGGACTCCACGGGGAGGTTTGAAATCAATGGCATCACCCCGGGGCTGTACAATGTGGAGGTCAGCTACATGGGTTTTGCCACGGAAGTCATCTCGGAGCTGGAGGTGACCAATTCGAAGCCTGTCGAACTGGAGATCGGGCTGAAGGAGGAAGGGAGGCAGCTGGACACGGTCGTGATCACCACCTCGGCCTTCAACAAAACGGAGGAGAGCCCCATCTCGCTCCGTACGATCGGTGTCAATGAAATCGCCCGTAGTCCGGGCGGAAACCGGGACATCTCCAGGGTGATTCAGTCCCTCCCCGGGGTGGCAGGCACGGTGGCCTTCCGGAACGACATCATCATCAGGGGCGGCTCCCCGAATGAAAACCGCTTCTTCATCGACGGAATCGAGGTCCCGAACATCAACCATTTCTCGACACAGGGGGCAAGCGGTGGCCCTGTCGGCTTGATCAACGTGAATTTCATCCGCGAAGTGGATTTCTTCACGAGTGCATTCCCGAGTAGCCGCGGAAACGCCTTGAGTTCCGTCATGGACATCAAGCAGAAGACGGGCCGGGAAGACCGCATCGGGCTGAATGCCACACTGGGGAGCAGCGACCTGGGATTGACACTGGAAGGCCCGATCTTGAAGAAAACGACCTTCATCGCCTCTGCGCGCCGCTCCTACCTGGGGTGGCTGTTCAGGACGCTCGCACTTCCCTTCCTCCCAAACTACAACGATTTTCAGTTCAAGACCCGCACCAAGCTCAGCGATAAAAGCGAGCTGACCGTGATCGGCCTCGGTGCCATTGACAATTTTGCATTGAACCTCGAGGCCGACACCACTGACCAGCAGAAGTACATCCTCGGTTACCTGCCAGTGAACACACAGTGGAATTACACGGTCGGCGCCAATTTCAAGCACTTCTTCGAAAACAGCTATCTCACCGTCGTGGCGAGTCGGAACATGCTGAACAATAAAAATGTGAAGTATGAAAACAATGACGAGAGCAATGCCGACGGCAGGGTGCTGGACTACCTCTCACAGGAGATCGAAAACAAGCTGCGGGTGGAGCACAACTTCCGCAAAGAGGGATTCAGGATCATTTTCGGAGGCAGCTATGAGTATGCGCGGTACCTGAACCGCACCTTCAACCGCATCTCGACCCCGGTGGGCCTCGACACGATCGATTACAATACGGCCCTCGACCTCCACAAGTACGGTGCCTTTGGAAATGTCAGCCGTAGCTTCGTGAACGACCGGCTGGTGATGGCACTGGGTGTCCGCATGGACGGAACCACCTACTCCAGCAAGATGTCCAACCCCCTGGAGCAGTTCTCGCCAAGGTTCTCCCTCAGCTATGCCATCAAGCCCCGATTCGCCTTCAACTTCAACACCGGCATCTATTATCAGTTGCCACCCTACACCGCCATGGGCTACCGGGACGGGACGGGAACCTTGGTCAACCGGGCCAATGGCCTGCGATACATTCGCTCGGAACATCTGGTGGCCGGTTTCGAATACTCCACCAAGTTCAACACCCGCTTCACCGTCGAGGGCTTCCTCAAGCGGTACAGCCATTACCCCTTCCTGCTGAGGGAGCAGATTTCGCTGGCAAACCTGGGGGGCGACTTCGGTGTGGTGGGCAATGCGCCGATCAACTCCACGAGCGAAGGCCGGTGCTATGGCGTGGAGCTGAGCGCACAGCAGAAGCTTTACAAAGGACTCTTCGGGATCATTTCATTCACGTACGTCCGTTCGGAGTTCACGGACAGCTCAGGGCGATTCGCCCCGAGCTCATGGGACAACCGCATGATCGTCACCTCCGTCCTGGGCAAGAAGTTCAAGCGCAACTGGGAAATCGGCGTCAGGTGGAGATTGTATGGCGGCAACCCCTACACGCCCTATGACCTGGAGAGGAGCTCCCAGGTCGCTGTCTGGAACATCACCGGCCAGGGTATCCCGGACTATGCGCGGCTGAACACCCTGCGACTGACACCGAGCCATAGCATGGATTTCCGGGTGGACAAGAAGTGGTTTTTCCAGAAATGGTCGCTTGATCTCTACCTCGACATACAGAATGCCTATAACTTCCAGAGCCAGGGTGTACCTTTCCTGGACGTGGTGCGTGATGCGAATGGAGCCCCTGTCCTGGATGCAAACAGGCCGGGGTACTATCAGATGCGCCAGATTCAGAATACGGTGGGGACGCTGCTGCCTTCGATCGGCCTGGTCATCGACATATAAGCCCCGGGAGGCGGAGGCCGGAGGCCGATGGTTCGGAATGGGATCCATCGACACGCCATGCCAGGAGGCCCTCTGTTCGGAAAATGCGCCTGGCCGACCGTTCGTCAGCCATCTCGCCGACCTGTCCGCAAAGATGGAAACCGGTTCCCCAGCAATTCCAGGAACCGCTGGGCATTGGTTTCCATGATCGAGTAGGCCATGATCCACTTCCGGTTGACCGGAGCAAATTTCTGCCTGTAGATGCCGGAGTGTTCGATCAGATGGGCAAGATCGGAGGCGAGCGTAGGGGCATCGAAAGGCTTGCATATCCAGCCATTCGAGAGATGCGTGATGGACTCCCGGTGGGCAGGGATGTCGTTCACCAGCGGAATCGCGCCGACGTACCTGCCCTCCGCCAACGCCGCGGAATACCCGTCATACACAGGTGCTGAAACAAAGATGTCCACGAGATTCCAGAGGGCATGGATTTGTTCGCGGGGCAATCCGTGGGGGATGAACTTGAAATTCGGATAAGATTCCGAGAGCGATTCTGCGGCGGTGCCGATCTCCGGCGATACGGGATAGCCTGCCCCCAGGAAGAGGAAGAAGGCGTCCTTCCTTCCAGTGGCAAGCACCTCGGCGAACGCCCGGAGGATGATGTCGGCCTGATAGACAGGCTTGGCGCCTCGGGGACTCATCACGACCTTCTGGCCTGGTAAAATCCCCAGTGATTGACGAATCTCCTCCAGCTGTGATTCCGAGGCCTGGAACAATTCGGGCTCCACCCCCCAATGCAGCAATTCCAGTTTCTGCACCGGAATCCCGAACCAATCCGCCATACAATCCACCAGGCATTGGTTGTCCCCGGTGACCAGGTCGGCGTGAGCGAGTGCCCGGGCCACCTTCCTGCGGTAATAGCGGCGCTTCCATCGGTTTGCAAGCCGGAGGAGGGGCGAGGGCTTGGTGGTCAGCATTTCCCAGGACCGCCCCCGGTCGGCGGGGGAGTGCTCCCCCGCAGGCGGGTGCTCCAGGATGTCGGCCCCCACTGCACAGGCAGCCACGGGGTGAAAGCCGGACCGCATCGCCCAGACCCCAAACGGCGTGACATTGATCGGGTTGAGGACATCGATCCCGTGA
>JBJOPY010000313.1:0-6263 GCA_046050405.1 Bacteroidota bacterium
GAGGGTGGTTCCCTGGCAAATTTTTTTATGAAGATTGCATTGCGCCGGTTCAATCCATTCATAAAAATCGTAGCTTGAGCATCCAATTCAATCATAAGGATCATGATACAGTTAATACATCTCAACCGTGCCCCTGGGATCAATGGTGAAACAGACTCTGGAGCTGAAATCACCATCGGCGCGAACCATATCGTGTTTATCGAGAATTGTCATACGCGAGAGCCGGGCAAGTCCAAGATCCTGTTGACCAACGGGAAAACGATCTATGTCGAGGAATTCCAAAACCAAATCCGTGACCTGGCCAATGAAGGTGCCACATCTGAGGGTCAGTTTTGAGGTTTTGTCTTGACCCTTTCCATCATTGTTCAAGCCTCACAGGCATGGAAGGCTCCCTGTGAGGCGGAGAAATTCGAGAAGGGTGTGACCAGGGGATGCCCCGGGGTGGAGGAGTCTGTCTCCGGGGTACCTCTTCCAATCTCCGTATCCGGCTGATGATCATCGAAGTGCTGCCGGCTTCCTCATCCATGGTCTGATGGGGGATGGATTCACGATGGTGGTTCCAGTCCAGTGAATTTTCCCTGTGAAAGCGAATGCTGCAAACGCCACGCAATCCCTCCATGTCCGGAAAGGTGCCCTTCCATCCGGGATTCCAGCCTGATATTCCTGTGACTTTCAGCTGCTCCTGCCGTAGATTTGTACAAATAATCCACTTATGAAAAGACTTCCCCTGATCGCATTTGCAGTGATTGCCCTGCTGGCTGCCTGGGGTTGCGTGGACCAGACCGGAAGCGGAACCGCGAGCGGTACCAGCGATACCGTCCCGGGAAGCGTGGATACCCTCGCCGAATTGCCCATGGAGGCGGAATGCGGATCCTTGCAGCCCGGCCAATTCTGTTCGCAAGGCCTGGACATGCTCCAGCTCGGAGAATCACTGGCGTGGAACGATACGATCCGGTCCATGCTCCCGGACGGCATCCTGAAGGACACCATCCTCACAGAGGTCGCGAAGGGAGACCACGGGACGGACACGGTCTCTTGGTTTTGCAAGATCCTGCGCCTGCCCGATGGCATGGTCTATCTGGATGCAGACTTCGAGGAGGGCTATACACTGGGGCGGGTGCGCATCGAGAGCGGACGCTACCACCATGTTTCCGGCCTTCGCGTCGGCAGTACAGGCAGGGAGCTGAAGTCCCAATTCAAGGACGCATATGTGATTCCCTTCCAAGAATACGGTGTGATGGAGGTCATCGTGCCTTACCGGCGTACCAGGATGATTTTCCATTTCCCCCAGCACGGAATCTTCCAATCCGGCAAGCAGGAATACCGCTTGTCCGATATCCCCGATGATGCCCAGGTGGTCCGGATCGTGCTGATGTAGGCGCGTGCGTTGGCAGGGAGTGAAGGCCGGGTGAAGGGAAGCGGAGACTGGCCGGAAAGATTCGCGTCCACCTCGGAAAATTGGTGGACCGCCATCCTCTGCCTTATTCCCGTGGCTGCTTGCCATGGAGCGCCTTTGCAGCCGCTTCCAGATATTGGGCTTCCTGAAGGTGCCCCATCCGCCGCTCGTAGTCGGCCCGCAGTGTCCATGATCTGCCGAGCTGTGTTTTCAGAAGCTGGCATTCGTACTCCTCCTCGTCGCCGCCAAATCGAATTTCATTTCCCAGCGAAGCCATGGGAGCGTAGGCCTGGGCATCTCCCAGGAACCTGAGCCTGACCGCGTAGCGATCCGGAACGGGTACGATCCCCAGCGGAGGCTGCTCGATCTCACGGCTGCCGATGGCGTCGAACACATCGCTGGTGATATAGACTGGCCGCATGGCCAGCTGTGACAGGATCCCCGTGTACACGCTGCTGAAGCACGCGGTCAGCAGAACAGTGTTCACCCGGTGCCGGATGTCAAAATCCGTCACGGCCTTCTCCCATTCATCCAGGCGGTCGCCGAGTGCGACAGCGAGTTCCGGATCCTGGGTACGCAGCTGCATGGGGTACCAATGCCGATTGTGCAGCAATGCGTAGTCCAGGACTGTCACGTCCTTGCGAAACCCTTCACAGCCCTGCAGATAACAAGCCGGTCCGACGACGACGTCCCAGGACTTGCTGACCAGGATGGCATTGGGTTCCAGGCTGCCCAGCAGCACCCGTGCGTAGTCCTCGTACTGCCATGCGCCGCGCTGGTCGGTCTTCCTGAAATTCCAGGCCGCCTGGAGCGAGACCATGATGGCGAACGCCACCGTGATGGAAGGGGCGAACTTCCCCTTGGCGATCCATGACCACCGCAGCGACATGGCTCCCAGGAAGGCGATACAGAAGAAACTGAGCAGGAAGTAGGGTTCTGGATCCTTGATGCTGTAATTCGCAGCCCAGAATACATTGGAGATGCCAGTCAAGCCAAAAAATACCGCCCACTCCCTCCTGCGTTGGAACAGATAGGCCATCCCTTGCACCACCATCAGTCCCAGCCCTGTCCAGACTGGAATCCTCGCCCCACTCCAGTCCCAGCCCCATTCCCCGGGCAGCCGGTTCAGGTAGGCCAGAAGATTGGCGGCAAATTCCTTGCGCCCCTCGAACATGTAGGTGCTGAATTGCTGGCCGCTGATGTGGTGCCATAGCCTCGGCCCATCTTCAGGATTTCCCCAGTTGTAGGCCGGATGGGATTGGGCAGCCACCATCATCATGCCGTACAACAGGGACAGGACGCCGAAGCCAATCCCCGCCAGGCCCAACCCCAGCCGGAGGGTTTCCAGTTTGAATCCAAACCGGGCGAAAAACATGTACAGGACGCCTGGCAGCAGGGCGATCGCCGTCAGATGATTCGTGAAGCACAGCGCCAATGCCACGGCGATCGCCGCCCAGCTGCGAAAGACAGCCTGCTCCGCATACCAGGCCTTCAGCATCGTCCACATGAAAACCGCCATCAAGAGGCATTGCAAGGAGTACACTTCCACGCTCGTGCTTTGAAACCACCATGTGCGTCCGAAACTTAACACCAGGGTCCCGGCGATGGTGCCCGTGAGGTTGGCGGCCTGGATCCGGCGGACGGAGGAGCTGTCCTGCTTCCTTGCGCTGGTGCGCATCCGCAGGAAGAACCCTCTCACGAAACTCGCCCAGACATATACCCCTCCTGCCATGAAGAGCCAGCACATGACATTCAGCCGCATGGCCACCGACCCCAATGGAATCCTCGTCCACAGCCATCCCAGCAAGGTAAACAAGGGGTAGCCCGTGGGATGCGCGACACCGAAGGTATAGGCCACTGCGGAGAGTTCCCCGGAGTCCGTATGCCCGATCGTCGGTGCCATGGTCAAGGCGTACAACGCGCCCGCCATCAAGGCCAACAGCCCGGGAAGGTATCGTTCCCAGCGTGCGATGAGATCCATGGGGTTCGCCCCTTTCTCAGTTATGCTCATGGTGTGAAATTACTGGGATGGGATGACCGTGCAAGATTTTTTGATCACACGCCGGCGAACGCCCCCGCCCGGGACGGGTGCAGGCTACCATTCGAGGACCACCTGGCGATGGCCCTCGGAAAAGGTGGTGTCCTGTACGATGAAAGGGCGCAATGCAATGTTCAGGTACCTTGAGACGGCCAGGGTATCCATCCCCGGACGGAAAACCAACTGCCGCAGCTCCAGCCTGTGGAGGGAGCGAAGCACCTCCGCTGAGTCGGGCGCACTATATAAACAGGTGTCCAGCATGAAGTCCGGGTTCCTGAGATCTTCCTCCAGCCATTCACACCGTACAAGGCGAGCCATGAAGCTGTCTTGCTTGTAAAATGCGAAGGTCTCCTGATCGATGCGCGACAAAAACCCATTGTGCATTTTCCGCTGATGAATGGGTTGGTAGGCAAATGGCTCCAGCCACAGTTTCCCGAATGCCCCCTTGCCATCCACCAATCCGAAGGGGATGAACATCGCGCTCGGCTGCTTGCTCTTCTGCAAGGAGAAATACACGGAAGGGCACCGGTCAAAGTCCACAAAGAAAAATGTCCGGGGGAGATGCTCTGCGAGGAGGGCGATGAGCAGTGCAATTCCGAGAACCTGCCTTGTCCAGGGGCTTCTCTTCTCCCACCACCGCATCGTTTCCAGGTTGGCCATCAGCCAGACCGCCCCCAGGAGGATCAAGACATCCGCAAACCTCGATGGACAACGGTTTTCATTCCAGAGGGGCAGATAATGGGCCAGGTAAAACGGCCCGTAGATCCACCTCCCATTGGCCCAGCGGATGAGGGGCATGGTGTACAGGATCCCCAAGGCCAGCAGAACCAGCATCCAAGGCAAGGCCAACCGCTCACGCTGGACCAACTTTGCGAGGACGACCCCTGCCGAGAGCAGCAGGAAAGCCGCACCTGGGTACATGACGCGCCCGATGTCGAATCCGGACCTTGTCACCACGGAGATCCCTTCCCTGAACAGGGTGGCAGCATAGAATTCAGAGACGGGGTGCGGATAGAAAAAATTCTTCAGCGATCCGCTGAAGTAGCCGCCACCGTTGTCCTGGAATCCCCACAGGTGCATCCACTGGGCCAGTTGATCCACGGATACCACCCATGTGGCCAAAACAAGCACCTGCCAGTACCACCTGAGCGGAAAGACCGATGCGCGATAGACCAGAATGGAAGCCAGGAGTGCCCCATAGATCAGGATGAATCCTGCCAGGATGAGGTCATGCAGGGCGGTCACTGCACCGAGTGCGAGGAATAGCCCCCCCCACCCAGGCTTGAAGATTCCCAGGGGTTGCCTGGCCGCAAACACTTGCGGCAATGCACGGTGCAATGCGTAAAGGGCAAAAGGCAGCGGTGCCGCAAACATCAGGTTGGCATGGCCGTACCAGAGGTGTGCCGACCTGCCCATCCAAAAGCTGAACAGCGCGCCCGCGATGAAGGCAAGCACCTCGCTGCGGACGAACAATCGTGCATACACGTAGCCCCCAAAGGCCACCAGGAAGCAATTCAACAGCAGTACAATGTTCAGCCCCTGGGTGCTGTCCCTCCAGAGCAGCGACAGCAAGGAAGGAATTGGCGTATTGGTATTCAGTGCCAGACTATTCCCGACCGGAAAGCATTGCAGGTCCGTGAAACTGCAGTCGGTACCCTTCTCCAGGCAGGTCTTGAGGTGGTAGGGATTGAACAAATAGGAGCCATCCGCATCCACCGCAAGGTTTGCGACGTAGCCGTCTCCCGTCCTCCATCCCAGTGGCCGGGTAAAGACCAAGGTCAGGACCACGTAGCCAAGGACGACCCATAGCCATCGGAACCAGGTCCGTTTTGCGCTCCCGCCGTAGCGTAGTATCGATGATGGATCGTCCATTCAGATTCCGAAAATTGCCCCCTGCGTGATCTACCCGCCCACTCCTCCGTCGACCGCCCACGCGTTCCGCCCCGAAGGTCTGAAAATAATGTGATTGAACAAGCGATCCGTCTGCAGATGGAAATCGAATTTTATGGCGAAGGGAATCCCGCCGGCGGAAAAAATCACGGACACGGCCTCTTCCTGGGGCCTTGCCAAGAGGGGAAGGTTGTCCTTCCAGGAGAGGATAGACCCCTTCCGGAGCCCGGGCGCAAAGCTGACGGCCAGCTGAACCAGGGAAAGAACCCCCTGCCGCACCAGCAGGGCCACACGCATTGAGAATGATCTCATCAACAGGACACCTCGAATGATGGGTGTTGGCCAGCCCCTTCGGGACAACTGTGGCAGGCCCGATGCTTGCAGTGTAGTGAAGGGCGAGACCGGTCTTTGATATCACTGCCGGTGCGGTTGCCCTCGACACCCGACAGATATTTGACCTTGCCGGTGTTCAACCGGCTGATCTGCTCCACGACCAGGCCGGGGAGCCGGGTGTCCTGCTGGGCGTGGAGGAGGCTCTGCAGCAGGACAAGGCCGTACATGAACAAATGGTTTTTGATCGATGGCATCCTGTTTATTTCTCAGGGTGAAGGCTCGGGCTCACGGGAACATTGGTATGGGGCGCCACGCTGTCCACCTCCTCGAGGCCGTAGCCCGGATGGAGGAATTGCAAGCGGATGAATTTCTCGCGAGCCTTGGAGGGGATGTGCAGCACATACCATCCGAATTCGTCGGAATGGGTTGCAATGTTCCGGTAGCTTACCCGCACACCGCCGAGGGGCCGCCCGGTCACAAAGTCACGGACATGACCGAAGACGCTGTCGAGCCCCGCGAGGGCCACCTCCAGGTAGATGGCCCTTCCCTCCCGCAGGACGTAGGCCGAGTCCGGGCGCACCGCCCTGTAGGGCTGCTCGTGGGCGA
>JBJOPY010000314.1:0-5759 GCA_046050405.1 Bacteroidota bacterium
CACCGGGTCGGTGATGGTAAGCGTCTGCGATTTCTGTGCCGCGAATCCACTGAGGAGCCAATTAATACGGTCGGCCTCGGTCGTCTGGAGCCTGCGCGAAAGTACCTCCCTTATTACCTTCAAGTCCGGGGTTTCCAGATAAAGCTGGTCGATGATCGTTCGAAAGTCATTGTCTACGGTTTGCTCGTAAAGCTTGAAAAGGTTGATGCGTACTTGTCGCAATCCCATCTCAATCTCGTCGGGTACGGGACTCAATTTTTGCAGACTGTCAATGCCGTTCCTGGCGGCAGTCAGTACTTGCTCCAGCTGGTTCGTGGCTGTCGTCTTGTCTTCCGGTGGTTCCTTCAACATCGCCAAGAGCTTCTTGAACTCTCCCTCCATGACATAGAACAGATTCCCCTCGTAATCGTTGTACTTCACCGGGTCGGTGATGGTAAGCGTCTGCGATTTCTGTGCCACGAATCCGAGGGTGATCAGGAGCAGCAGGATGGATTTTTGGATCATTGTAAGCGTCGTTTCAAGTGATGTCGTGATGAAACGCTGTAAAAATAAGAATTTTCTTGGGACAAAGGGTGGATGGGAGCCGGTGCAATCCAAAAGATGGGTCACCCTAAGTCCAGATGGATTCCCAGTTCCAGCTTACCAGCTTATTGGAGAGGATCCATGTCACCATCCGCAAGACGGGGAAGCACCACCCGGAACAGGACAGCCCATGCGTTCATGGTCTCCGGGAGGGATGCGTGACGCGGAAAAAGTCCAGGCCCAGGATGTGCATGGCCTCCACCATGGCCGGTTCAGGACTGGCCTCCCAAGCCAGCGCCTCGCCGGTGACAGGGTGGACGAGCTGGAGGCGCCACGCCATCAATTGCAGGGCGGACAGGCCGTATTTGTCCGCCCAGGCATGGTTGTGGTGGCGGTCACCGCGCTTGAAATCACCCAGCACGGGGTGGCTGAGGTGGGCGAAGTGGCGTCGGATCTGGTGCATCCGCCCGGTATGCAGCCGTACCTCGGCCATGGAGTAGCGTGCGGTGGGGTAGCGGTCCACCGGCATGGGCAGCTCGGCCTGCGCCAGGCATCGATAGGTGGTCAGGGCGGGTTGGGGAGGGCCGGATCCGTCCTTCTTCAGGGGAGCGTCGATGGTCCCGCTCTCCGGAAGCCAACCCCGCACGATGGCAAGGTAAGTCTTGACGCAGGCTGCGGATTCCCATCCCGCCTGCAGCAGCCGGGCAACGCTGGCATCCAGGGCAAACAGCAGGATACCCGCAGTGCCTCGGTCAAGACGGTGGACGGGATACACATGCCTGCCGAGCTGATTGCGCAACATTTGCAGGACATATACCCGGTCTTGTGAGATGCCCGTGCGGTGCACCAATATTCCTGAGGGCTTGCGGATGGCCACCATGTGCTCGTCCTGAAAGAGTACCTGGAACTCCATCGGGGAGTGAAGTTGGGCATTTTTGCCGTACGCCACGCCAATTTTTAACCCCTGCGGGAAGCCCTTGGAGGATTTCCGCCCAATCTTAGGCTGTGAATCAGCCTCTCAGAGCCTGGAAAGTCCGACCTCTTCAGCCCACATTGTTTGGGCTGAAACCTCGACGCATCTGTAAATCTTCATACCTTGGCGTAAAAATAGGGTTGGTGTGAGGGATGGAATGGCCTCGTTTTACCAACCCGTGAGTGCCAATGAACCCCGGGCTCCAGTTGCCAGCAATATCATGGGAAGAGTAATTTTAGCACCCCTATTCAAGGTCACAATGTAAGCAGTGAATACATGAACGTGAACGTAAGAATCTTAACACTGGCATCCATCCTCGCATGGATGTTTTCTCAAACCGCTTTTGGTCAAAACAACCGTTTGAATACCTACAACACCATCGGTTGGTACAACTATCTTGGCACGTTCAAAATCTCCAAAAGGCTAGGCATCCATACCGAGTATCAATGGCGCAGAAACAACCTCATCACAGAGCGGCAACAAAGCCTTCTAAGGGTAGGCGTGAACTATCACCTACGCCCTGGCGTAACTTTCAGAATGGGATATGGCTGTATAGAAACCTTTCCATACGGAGCGTATCCCATCAATGGATGGGGGAGGGAGTTCACTGAGCATCGGATGTTTGAAATGGTACAATTGTCGCACCAGGAGGGCCTCGTCGTATTTCTTCACCGCTTCATGCTGGAGCAGAGGTTGGTAGGGCGCTACAGTTCGGCAAACATACGCTCCGAGGATGAATTTCCATTGTTACACAGGGCAAGGTATATGGCGCGACTTCAAATGCCGCTCAAAGGCCAAGAAGTAAAAGACAAAACACCCTATGTTGCAGTCTATGACGAGATGATGATTGGCTTTGGGAAAAATGTCAATGCCAATGTATTTGACCAAAACAGAATCGGTGTGCTATTCGGTTATCGATTGAACAAACGGACAACCATTGAGGGCGGATATTTGAACCAAACCCTGCAATTTGGAAGACCAATCAATGGCCGGAACGTTTTTCAGTACAATCAAGGACTGATCCTCAATGGTATCTTTAACTTTGACCTTGCCAGTCAAGGGAAGAAGTGAGAGCCGCTGGTCGGAACCGTTGCCAGTAGGTATCGACCTTGGTTCCGGTGGGATGTGGCATCGACCGAGCTACTCTTCATCGTTGGGAACACCGAGTGGAGGAAACCGGGTGGAACCCTGTCTGCCGTTCAGTAGCCACGCCCGCGAACGATGCCTGAAGGAGCCACAGCCCGGGTGAACTATTCCTCTTCGTCTCCTTTCGGGACATCGAAGGCACTTTCGAATTGCACATCACCGGGCTTGATTCTCGGAGTGGTGAGCTCATCTTCCCTGGCGGAAGCGGATTCCTCGGCGGTGGCCTTCCGCATCCCTGGTCGCAAGCCTTGCTGATATTGATAGACCTCGATGATGGGGCTTTCCTCGATCTTCGGGATTTGGAAGGGGACCAGCATTTCCTTCAGGTGCTCCGCTGTGCGTTCGTAGGCTTCCTTCACATCGTTGGCGTTCACCAGCAGGTAGGTGGTCACCTTCTTTTCCTTCTCGGTCTCCTCATCCATCAGGCTGTAGGTCACCTTGGTTCTGAACCAGAGATCGGTGTCGCCATAAAACACGACCTCCTTGATATTGCTCCGGGCCACACTCATCATGGTGACTTCCCGCATGCCTTCACCGACCTCCTGCATCACGCGAGCCTCCGTCTCCGTGAAGCTCATCGCATCCACCAGGTACTGTTCGGTCATCTGCTTGACGAGACCATTGTCCATCTGCCGCAGAAATTTCACCTTTGCTTGAAACCACTCAGACATTTCCACTCAATTTTATTCAGGGAGGCAAAGATAATGCAGCTCCCGTGTTCTTGGGACAGGGAGTTTTGCACAATTTGTGGATGATACAGCGACGGAACACTGGCCGAAAGTGCAAGGGTGATGCGCCCTCCTTCCCAGGGGAAGGGGGGCGTCGTCCCTGACGCTAGGCCCCCGGCTCTATCCGTTAGGGATCGACCATGGGGAGGGCTCGGAAGGCATGCCCGCGCCACGGGGGATCCGGCCATCTTCGCAGAGAACTCCCGCAGCGCTTTGCGACGTTCAGGGATCGGATTCCGGTGCTGTGTGAAGAAACAGGCACTATGCCGACCAGCAAAAGCTACTTGGCCAAGCCCCAGCCTTCCAAGGCGGATTTATTGGTGGGGTCGTAGATCAGTGCCTTCTCGAACAACACCTTTGCCTCGGCCTTTTTGGCCTGCTGGAGGCAGGTCCAGCCCAGCATCAGCAATGCCGGCCCGTCAAAAGGGTAAAGGTTGACGACCTTCTCGAAATTCGTATAGGCATTCACATAGTCCTCGCGGTAATAGTAGATGTTGCCCAGGCCGTACAGTGCCTGGGTGTTCTGTGGGGCAATGGCGAGGATATCCTCATAGCACTTCTTGATTGCATCCCAATTTTCCAGCACCGTGGCAGGGTAGATGTATCCGAATTTGGGTTCTATCGCATACGGCTTCAGCTTCATCGCAGTCTCGTAGTACTTCACCGCGTCAGTCGGACGGGAATCCATGTAGCACAGCCAGCCGATGCGCATATTGAGTTCATAGGACCGTGCATCATAGACTGCCTGCAGGTCGTTGATCGCTGCGGCATAGAGCTGGCTTGCCTCATGGGCATAGCTCTTGGCAAAGGCATCCTTCAGGGCTGACTGGCCGCAAATGGTTTGCCAACCCAGGAAGAGGAGCAGAAAGAAGAAACCGAAGAATCGAAAATGTCTCATAAATTTACGTTTATACCAGTGAAAAATGAGTTGTATCGGAATGGCCTCGCATCGAGACTGGAGGACTTGGTTTCATGCTGGTAAAGCAGATAGAGCCCCAGTCGGGTCGAGAGATTGAACTGGGCGAGACCCGAGATCCGGTCCTTCAATGGGTCTGCGCTATTGTTCACGAGGGTGCCGTCGAATTCATTGAAGTTGCTCGTGCCGCATTTGAAGTAGCGTGCCTCGAGGTAGATGTTCCTGACGGGGTACCCACCGATCGACAGCCAAGTAAGTAGGCTTGACGCTGACTGCCTGTGGAGGGATGCCGCGACGGACAAGAGGATGCGTTGCTGAAGAATGGGGGGATTCAGATCCAGGGCCACCCCTGCCTGCCATGCCGATATGTTCGTGACACTGTCCCTCGCACCCAGAGGAGTCTGTGTGCGGATGCTGGTCTGGAGCGATGTCCGGTTTGCGGAGGCCTTCAGCTGAAAATAAGCCTTTTGGTAGCCTAGGCTCAGGTGGAGGAGATGGCCCGTGCTGGAGAGCCTGGCATCGGGCCAGCCCCCTGGAGGTGGCGGGAGGAAGGGCGGATGTTGCGGAGGGAGGCTGCCCTTGAGGCCTAGAAGGTGGAGTACCCCAGTGGCATTGAAGCCCTTGCCGAGGTAGGCGTTGGGGGCTGCGAAGTAGTTCAATTGTCCGTATCTGCCTCCAGGAAGGCCTTGCGAAAGCACCCCGATCCCTTGCGAAAGCCTCCAGCGTGCTGCCAGCAGATGCGTGACATTCAGGGACAGTGTACTCATGTTGCCGGTGATTCCAGTATTGCTGCTGCGCTTGCTGCCACTCTCCAGGTTGAGACGTGAGATCAGCTGCTGCGTCTTCAGGCCAAGTTTCTTGCGGAGCGAGGGAAGCATGTCCTTCACGAGGAGTTGCGCCGCATGGATTTGTCCCGAGCGATAGAGGCTGAAGTAGAGATATTCCATCGTCTCGGGTTCGCCCGAATGGAATTCATGGGCCTTTCCGAAGTGCCTGGCTGCCGCAGCATACCTTTCCAAATGGAAACAGGCAGCACCGATGCGGTAGCGCAAGGCGAAATAATCCTGCCCGGCTGCCAAGGCACTGTCCCCGAAGGCCACCAGTTCGCGGTATTGACCGGTCATGAAAAGTGACTTCGAACGGTCCTCGACCCTGGAATAGTCCAGAGATGCCTGAGCATGCAAGCGGTTTCCGGCATGGATCCACAATGCCGTGAACAGAATCGTCCGAACAATCACAGCACTGACTTTACGCCATATTTCCAAGATCTTCAAGTGGTATTTTGATATTCATTTTTGTCCTTGAATCACAGGGGGTGCCGTCAATTGTCCGAAAAGTCCAAAACTTCTTCTTCCATCCGTGTCGCCGTGAACTTCCTGCCCTTGAATTCGCCTTCGAACCTCTGGATGCTCCCTGATGTGAGATCCATGGAAAAGGCAGCCAGTCGTGTTTCCTTCCTGAAAATCCTGCGAAT
>JBJOPY010000315.1:0-5746 GCA_046050405.1 Bacteroidota bacterium
GCCCAGGATCACCAGGCTCTCAGGATAGGATTGCAGGTTGCCGATGCCATCGCTGGTGAGGATGGTGCGCTCGTCGATCGGGATGCTGGGCTCCCTCCGCGGCCTGCTCCCCGTCGCCAGCAGGATGTACTCCGCCTCGTAGTGCCTCACCTTGCCTCCCGCTTCCACACGGATGCGGTGATCACTCTCCAGGTAGGCGACTCCCTGCACATAGTCCAGCTGCTTAGGGTCCTGTCCGCGGTTGCAGGCCTCCATGTGGCGGCCCAGCTGGTCCATCCGCATTCGCACCACCGCCTCCACCTCGCTGGCGATCTCCGCGAACGGAACGTCCACGGGCGGGAGTCCGATCCGCTGGTTCTGCCGCCTCCATCGCGCCAGATCCTGGGCGATTTCCCAGAAAGTCTTGGAGCTGAGTGCGCCATTGTGCAGGCCTGCCCCGCCCAGCTGGTCCTTCTCGATCCACAAGACGCGCTTTCCGTAGTCCAGGGCACGCATTGCGGCAGCGTAGCCTGCCGGGCCGGCTCCGATGATGCAGAGTTCGTATCGATCCATCTTCGCCATTTCGAACCAATTTAGGATTTTATGGATATTGTCCGACAAGAAACCCCCTGGAAAGCGCGATTTTCATCCGAGGTTCGGCCTTCACCACCCCATGCGGTCCCTCGCCGCCGCACATCGGCGGGCACGCGCCCCGCTCCGCCGGGCTCTCCCGCCTTGTACGGGCTTGGGCTCCCCCGGCTCCCGGGCTTCGCCCGGCATTGAAAGCAAATGGGCCGTCCCCGAGGAGACAGCCCATTTGGTTCCACCGATCGGAAGTCAGGTCAGCCGCCGATGGCAGCCTTGAATTCGGTGTTGTTCCAGTAGTTGCGGAACTCCAGATCGTTGCGGGCCTTGTCCTTCAAGCTCTCGTCGATCTTGCAGGCTTTGCGGAGATTGATGGTCAGCAGGCTGGGATCCTTGACCCTTGCACCGGCGATGGCCAGGGCATAGTAGGGCATTGCCATGGATTCGCCTGACTGCCGGGCAGCCTCCTCCAGGCTGGACCTGGCGCCGTTCATGTCACCCATCAGCAGCTTGCAGAGGCCTGCATTGTACTGGGATCCTTCCAGGTTTCCGGCAGCATTGAAGCGCTCCACCGCCATGTTGTACCGTGCCATCTTCTCCAGCACCACGCCCAGGTTGAAGTTCGCTTCCGGGGTGTTCCGGCCTGCCAGGGAGTTTTCCAGCATTTCCTTGGCTTCCTTGTACTTGCCGCCGCGTACATAACCGGCACCGAGGTTGTTCTGGATGGCATGATCCTTCCCATTCAGCATGCGGGCCTTGTCGAGGTAGTCCATGCCGGCATTCTCGTCGTTCTCCATGAGCGCGATCGCGCCCAGGTCGTTGAGGGCACGGGAGTCATTCGGGTAGGCATCGCGGAATGCCTCCAGCAGAATCTTCCTGCGTGCGGGATCGCCTTGGCGGGTAGTGGCATAGAACCACTCCTCCTGCTGGAAGAGGTCCTTGATGTTTCCTTGCAGCCTGCCATCGACGAAGTCATTGGCGATTTGGTCGATTTCGGCATCACTGCGACGCACCTCCGAGCCTGCCATCTCGATGGTGGCACGGCGCAGGGGAGCCAGGATGTACTCCACCTTCTCCTTGCCGCCCACGAGGGACATGATCTTTTCCTCCAGGTCGTTCGGTTCCAGTCCGGCGGATACCAGGGTGACGATCTGCTTCTTGACGTCCTCGCTGTAGGGCTGGCCTTGAATGCTGGCCTTGAATCCGTCCCAGTCCTCGTAGGTGACGGCCATGTCGAAGAAGCTGGAATCCAGGTAATTGTCGTATCCTGCTTTCTTCAATTGTTCGATCAGCCACTCCCTGACATGCTTGGAGCGGTTGATGGAGAGATCTGTGTTGCGCTGAAACGGGCCTTCAGGAGAGGCAAAACCCTTGATGGTGACCCTTTGGGTGATGTACTTCTTCTGAAGGAAATCGCCAATGGCCACAATGTCGCTCTTGCTGTAATCACCGGACTGGATGTCCCATACGTTCTTGGGGAAGTTGAACTGGGCTTTGCGCTCTGCCTTTACTTCCTTGACGTAGCTGTGTGAGGAGAAAATCATGTAGGTGCCATCATACACCAGGCCGGAGGTCGTGACGCAGCACTCGCAGAGGTCGTCCACGTCCGGAAGCTGGGTTGCCTTGCCCTTGCGCTCATAGTTTTGCTTGATCGTCAGGCTGTTGCCCTCCATGCCCTTGACATAGGGGCGGCGGAGGGTGATGGTGGTGTCGATTCCCGTCTTCTTGACTTTGGGATATCTGTCTGTCGAGAGGACGATCTGGCCTTGGGAGACATCGCCAAACATTCCCTCGGCCGTGTAGGTTCCACCCTTCTTCATGCCGGACTTCGGTGGCACTGTCGCCTTTACTTGAAATTTGATGGAATCGGCGTGAACCTCGATCGGATCTGGGGTACAGTTGACCGTGGCACCCTTGAACGTCTTACAGGAAGATAATCCTAGGGTCAGTAAGGCAGCGAATGCTGCAAACAAGCAAAATTTCCTCATCATATACTATAAATTGTCTTGACTGTATAAAGTATTCAAGTGGCTTTTAATTTCAGCGGGTAAAATTAGCATTTATTTTGAAATCCAGAAAAATATCTCTCCTAAATTTGAGGCTCAATGAGGGGGGGTGCTTTCTGGAGTCCCCAAGTCAGGCGGCCTCCCCGGTGTTTTTTCTGGCAATTCAGGTAAAGGAATGCAGTCTAAGGGTCGGAGATACTTCCTGTTGACGAGCGGTGGTTCAGGGGTTCGGCAGAAGCGCCTGGAAATCAGGAACAGCCATCTGGAATTGATCGGGCTGAGCGGAAGGGAGGATTACCCGGCCATCGCCCGGCTGATGGGAATGGCCACGCTCCCTGAGCAGGTCATCGCCCGGCTGCGGGGGCTGAGGGACTATCAAATCACGGACATGGTGCTATGAAGGACAGTTACAGTGAGAAGATCCTGGAGTTCAGGGGTGTCTCCACAGGCTATGGCGAACGCTCCGTGCTCCAGAATGTCAACTTCAACATCCTCAAGGGGGAGTTCGTGTACATGATCGGGCGGACGGGAGCTGGAAAGAGCTCCATCCTGAAAATGATCTATGCGGATCTGCTGCCCGCAGCGGGCTCGCTGACCGTGGGGGGGTATGACGTCACCCAGCTCAAGCACCGCGACATCCCCTTCCTGCGCCGGAAGATCGGCATTGTCTTCCAGGATTTCCAGCTGCTCCCGGACAGGGACGTCAGTGAGAACATCCGGTTTGCGATGCGCGCCACGGGCTGGACGGACAAGACCAAGATCAACAACCGGATCCATGAACTGGTGGCACGCGTGGGGCTGAGTGCCAAGCTGCATTCGCGTCCGCACCAGCTGTCCGGCGGGGAGCAGCAGCGGGTGTCGATTGCGAGGGCCCTGGTGAATGACCCCTTGCTCCTGCTCGCAGACGAACCCACGGGCAACCTGGATCCCGAGGCCACGGGCATGATCATGGACATCCTCTTCCGCATCAATCTCTCCGGCACCTCGGTCATCATGGCCACGCATGAGCATGACCTGATCCGGCAGTATCCCGCCCGCACCCTCGAGTGCCGCGACGGCAGCGTTTTCGACCTGAAGATGAACTTCCAATGAGGAGGGTCAGAGGAGGGGCCTGAACAACTCCCGAACCTTCTGCTCCTCGGATTCCCAGTTCAGTATTTTGGCTGCACCATGGCAGTTCGCGGTGTATTCCGCGAGCTTGTCCCCGCCCTCGCACATCCGCCGAATCCGGGCGGCGAGCATTTCCGGTGTCCGTTCCTCTGCCCCCAGCACCTCTCCCACGCGGTGGCGGCGCACGACTGCGGCCATCTCCGGGAGGTCGCTGGCCAGGACGGGCACGCCTGCCTGGATGTAGTCGAAGAGCTTGTTTGGCAAGGCGAAGTGGTAGCTCATCCCCAGGTCCTCCTCCAGGCTCATTCCCAGCATGGCCGAGGCTGTCTCCTCCCGCAGCCTCGCCGGCGGCACCAGCCCCCTGAAGAGAATCCGGTCCGCATGCGGCAGGGAGGCAGCGTACCTCCGAATCTCCGCCTCCAGCGGGCCGCACCCGGCGACGACCAGGCGGTATTCCGGCAAAAAGGCCATCGCCCCGATCATCAACTCGATCCCCCTGCCGATGTTCAAGGCCCCTTGGTAGAGGAGGATTTTCTCCTTCTCCCTGACCGGAGGGGCCGCTGGGGCCGTGCGGGGAAGGTTTCGGATGACATTCACCTGCAGGCCATAGGACTGCGCGTACATCGCGGCGATGCTCTGGTTCACGGTGATGGCGAGATCGACCCTCGGGAAGGTCCACCGCTCCAGCAGGCGCCATGCCGCCCGCGCCAGGGGGCGGTGCATCAGTTCGGGAACCTCCGTCCAGTATTCATGGGAGTCGTACACCAGTCTCTTTCCCCGAAGCCTGGCGACGAGAAAATTCGGCAGCATCGTATCCAGGTCGTTGGCCAGGAGGATGTCCACCCGCCGGAACAGCAGCCACCAGGACATCTTGAGGGCATACATCAGGTAGAACAGCTTTCCGCGTTCGAAATAGAACCGGAGCCGCCTGGCCGGATAGGCCCTGGGTTCCAATGGCGGTGAATCCCTGCGCTGTCGTCCGACGAGGCAGACGGAGAAACCCATTTCCATCAAGGTGGATGCCATGCGGTCCACACGCTGGTCATTGCTGAGGTCGCTGGTGACGGATATGATGACGCGCTGGGCCATGGCCATCGCAAAACAAGTCAAAATCTGGGATTCATGCGAATCAAGGATCCTTGGCCCTTGCCACCAACAGCCCTTTTCCGCGCTGGAGGATGCCCATGTCCAGCATTTGCTTCACCACCGCCATCCGCTGCTCGCGGGTGCCTTCCTGCACCTGCTCGATCAAGTCCCTCATCTCCCGCTCGGAATCCCCCAGGAATGCAAGGATCGCGGCGCCCAGTTCACGGATGGGCCGCCCTCCCCCGGCGGCGGCCCTGGAAAGGCAATGGTCGCAGTGACCGCAATCCCTGGTGCCGGCCTCGCCGAAGTAGGACTCCAGGATTCTGCTGCGGCACCGCCGCCCGGGGACATGGATGTACCGCAGCATCGCTGCAAGACGGTCCTGGGCACGGATTCTCAGAAATTCCACGCGGTCCCAATTGACCTCCTGCTGGAGCAGGCGCCGCCGGTGGGTCAGGATGCGCAGCGTCGGGGTGCCGGAGGCAGGCTGATAGGAGATGATCCCGCGGGCGGCAAACTGTGACAGGTAGCCATGCAGCTCCTGCAGTTCCAGGCGAAGCGCCCGCGCCCAGGCGGGGGGCAGGAATCGCATCTCCTGGTGATAGACGCCGCCTCCGAGCATGCGGAGGATGTGGTCCAGCAGAAATGCACGGTCGGCGTACCGCTGCTTATAGGTCAGGATCTCATCGGGATGGACCAGCACCTGGACATAGGCGAAGTCGTCCGGCTGCTCGTTCAGCTCCACCAACCCTGCCTGCTCCAACACTTGCAGGGAGGAATAGAGCCTCACGGGGTGGACCTTCTGCCGGGCGGCAATCGCCGCCAGGTCGAGCCGGAGCAGGTTCCCCGGCGCGGCATCCGCCTTGACCCCGTAGAAATTGCAGAGTGCGTCGAAGTGGGTGTTCAGCAGGTCCCATGTGGGATACTTGGAGGAGATGAAATGCTCCAGTTCCATGATGTCCGCCGCATCGTGGAACGCC
>JBJOPY010000316.1:0-6948 GCA_046050405.1 Bacteroidota bacterium
CAGGGCCTTGACGAGCCTGAACAAATCCTCTGAGGGTGCACGTTTCATTCTTACCGCATTGGAGACCTGACTGGGCGGTGGCCATTGGCTCCTCATCCCTTGACTTCAACCATCGATTCGAGATACAAGTTGCGATTTTATCTGATTGTTTGTATATTTTTGTGATACAATCGATCGAAAAAATTTATTTCCCGGATCCAAGTGGCAAATCCCGGGCCATCCTAGCCTGGACACCCTCGCGCAATGCTTTCCCAGCCGCCCGGATGCGGGAGTCGTGAACTGCACTGGCTCCTCGGTCTGGTGAACTGTAGGCTGAGGATCGCGTTCACCAAACCGGCCCTCAGGGCAATCCCCCCAAGTCAAGGATCAAGCGGAGGAGAGATGGGTGGGGACGCCCGTTTCATGGGCATAGCGGGCAGAAGGATACCTGCCGGGCCTTAGCATTTCCCAGCCAGGAAATCCATCTCCCATGCGTGCGGAGGGAGCGGGCGTGCGATTGCCCTGTCGCCAGGGTTGACCCCTATTTGCCCAGAACCCCGACGAATATCTTCTTCTCGTATGTCGTGCGGGAAGTGAAGACCCTGAGGGAATAGGTACCCTGCGCCATCTGGGATACGTCCAGGGAGATGGGGCCGCGCCCCAGGGACGCATCCACCTTCGCGAAGACTCTCCGCCCTGCAAAGTCATACATCTCCAGACCGACGGTGCCCGGATCCTCGATGTCCACGTTGACCATCACGTAGCGATTTCCTGGATTCGGGTAGACCGCGATCACGCCCTGGGCGGGAATGCTGGAGATTTCACGGCTACAGCCGGTGAGCCGAAGATTTTCTTCGCTGACCATGTAAGAACGGTAGCGGAGCAAGGCCCTCCGCATCCGATCCCGCTGGCAAGTGGTGAAGAGGTTCTGGCATTCTTCTGCGCTGTAGTCCATGTAGTTCTCGACCTGACGGCGTCCGCCATCACAGGCGGGAGGGATCAAATTCGCGCTGAGGCAGGCAGGGAAGGACACATAGGCAATGTCGGGAACGGGAGGCGTGTCCTCACAGTCATCGGAAGCAGCAGGGCAGGATCCAGCCTCTTGGTTCCCCCAGGGGTGACGCAGGCCGAAGTAATGGCCTGCCTCGTGGGTGATGGTCTTCCCCCGTTGGGTCGCGGTCCCTGCATCACGCCCCAGCGCAGTGTATTTCAGCACGATGCCATCGTAAGCACTTCCGGCAACCTGCTCGGGGTTATAGGAATACCCGTCGTATTCCATGGTTTCATGCATGATCCTTCGCACCGTCCAGACATTCAGGTAGCGAAGGGGATCCCAGCGGTTCAGGTTTTTCATCAGTGTGTCCTGGGTGATCGGATCCAGGCTGCCTGCATAGGCCGTCGCGGTGTAGTCATAGCCGGGGGTCGGGTTTCCATCCGGGTCGATGGATGCCAGGCAGAACTTGATTCTGGCGTCACCGCCGAGGGGGCTCTGGTTGGCGCCCTCCCCATACCTGCCGAACCCCTCATTCATCACGTCGATCATCGAATGGATCTGGGCCTCCGTCACGTTCTGCTCGGGCCCATGCGAATGCATCACATGCACGACGACCGGGATGATGTACGTGAATGCGGCGTCTGCCTCAGATGCCTTCATGTCGTCCCGCCCGATGGTTCTGCCGGGGACGCCGAGCGGATGGGCGGCCCGAAGCGTGCGCCCGGCAGGGTCGCTCAGGCAGGGATGGTTCCGGCCCTGTCCCTCATCCCCCTGCTGGGGGAATGCAGGAACCGCCAGAAGCAGGCAAACCCACAATGCAGGTACGTGGCGCATGGACATCCTTGGTCTTTGATCCTGCAGGTAAAGATAAGGATTCGATGCCGGAAAAGGTTTCCTCGGATCAGAGATGTAAACGCCCAACCCCCAGCACCGGAGACCGGTTTCAGGTCATCGTCCGCACCGTCTTGACGAGCTGCAGCCCTGGACCGCCCTGCGGCCCCGCGCCTTCCCCCACCGGGTTTCCCGGATGCGGCTGGAGTGTCAGGGGACTATTTCTTTACCGCACCAAAGACCTTTTGCAGCAATGCTGTCACCCTGGCAGCAGGATCCACACGAATCTTTTTTTCCTCGTCCGCGAGCTTCGTGAAAAGGCCGTCGAGGGCCTTGCCGGTCGTGTACTTGACCAGGTCGGTTTCCACCTTCGTCACCAGCGGGATCTTGTTGTAGGTGGTGGTGATGTCGGTCCAGTACTTGGTTGCATTGCTGGAGTTCAGAGCATTGGAGATCACCGGCGTGAACTTCTCGGTCAATGCCGTGGTTGTTCTTCCCTTGAAATACTCCGTAGCGGCATTGTCCGGGCCGGAGAGAATGCTGCGCGCATCCGATATCGTCATGGACTTTACGGCATCCACGAAGATCGGCTTGGCTTCCGCCGATGCCCTCTCCGCAGCCCGGTTCATGGTGACGACGAAATCGTCCACCAGCTTGCCCATGCCGAGCTGGCGCAGTTTGTCGGCAGCTCTCTGAGCCTCGGCTGGAAACATGATCTTGACCAGGGCATCGCCGAGATAGCCGTCGTTCTTGTTCAGGATGCCGACGGCGTTTCCTGTACCCACCTCGAGGGCTTGCTTCAGCCCAGCGACAATGTCCGTCTCGGTCAGGCCCCCGGAAGAGGTGGAGGCATTCACGGTCTTCTCGATCGCCTGGAGTGTGTCACAGCCTGTACCCAGGATGGAGGCTGCTGCGAGGAGGATCAAAATGTATTTTTTCATCGGAAAAACATGTTTTAAGGGTGGATGAGGAATGGATGCCAATGACGATGCCCTGCCCATGGACGGGCGATGCTGTCCATCTCCCGGGCAACGGAGGGATGGCCATGAAATCAGTGGAAAGAGATGCCAGGCCTTCCCGGAAAGGGAAGGCCTGGCACGCTCTCGAAGTGGGAAGCCGGCCTATCCCTTTGCAACTTCCACGACAGCCTTGAAGGCATCCGCATGGTTCATTGCAAGGTCGGCCAGCACCTTCCTGTTCAATTGGATGCCCTTCTTGGCGAGCGTCCCCATGAGCTGGCAATAGGAAGTGCCATGCAAGCGGGCTCCGGCATTGATCCTGGTGATCCAGAGTGCACGGAAGCTACGCTTCTTGTTTTTCCGGTCCCGGTAGGCAAACACCAAGCCTTTCTCGACCTGGTTTTTGGCGACCGTCCAGACATTCTTTTTGCGCCCGAAATAGCCCTTGGCCATCTTCAGGATTTTCTTCCTCCTTGCCTTGGAGGCGACTGCGTTTACACTACGTGGCATAGTCTTTAAGTTTTTGGATTCCCAAGTGGATCAGGGGACTGGATCCGATGGTGGCCTCGCTGGGCCTGACCTCTCTTTTCCGCTCCTCCGTTCGCTCTTCCAGGTACTTGGTTCACCATGATTGTTTTTGAAAAATTAAATTCCGAGCAAGCCTTTGACCCTCTTGACATCAGATTTGTCCACCAAAGTGATCTTCTGCAAGTTCCGCTTCCGCTTCTTTGACTTCTTGGTCAAGATGTGATTCGCGTAGGCGTGGGCACGCTTCAGCTTTCCCGAAGAGGTGATAGAGAACCGCTTGGCTGCTGCGCGATTGGTTTTAACTTTGGGCATAATGCTAACTATTGATACAAATGTGTTTCACTTTTTAGGGAGTCCGACCTTGGGCGTGAGAATGATGTACATCCGCTTCCCCTCCAGCTTGGGAAGTACCTCCACCTTGCCGCAATCCGCCAGCTCGTCCGCAAACTCCAGCAACAATACCTTGCCACGGTCTGTATAGACGATGGAGCGGCCGCGGAAGTGAACGAATGCCTTCACCTTGTTGCCTTCCTCCAGGAACTTCTTCGCGTGGTTCAGCTTGAATTTGAAGTCATGCTCGTCCGTGTTGGGGCCGAACCTGATCTCCTTCATCAGGACGATGTGCTGCTTCTTCTTCTTCTCCTTTTCCCGCTTGCTCTGTTCATACTTGAACTTCGTGTACTCAATGATCCTGCAGATCGGAGGTTCCTGGGTAGCATTGATCTCTACCAGGTCCATGCTCTTCGACTCAGCCAGAAGGATAGCCTTGCGCGTGTTCATCACACCGTTTTCCTCTTCTGACTCTCCGCCTACGATTCTTACCTCGGGGACGGTGATCTCATTGTTGATGCGGTGCAACCTTTTGCGCCGCGATCTACCCTGCGGGGGTCCAGATTCTCTTGCGATTTTTTTACGATAATTTAATTCAACTTCAATGATCTCTTGACTTCCTCTGCCAAGATCGTCGAAAACGCCTCGATGGACATCTGGCCGATATCGCCATGCTTGTGCCTTCGGACTGCAATGAGGTTCATTTCCTCTTCCTTTTCCCCCACCACAATCATATACGGCACCTTCTTCAGCTCAGCATCGCGAATCTTTCGACCCACCTTCTCTCCACGTTCGTCAACGAGGGCACGAATATCGAACTTTTCAAGTTCCTGCAAAACTTTTTCCGCATATTTATTGAACCGATCGCTGATGGGGAGGATCGAAACCTGTTCCGTCGCCAGCCAGATGGGCAGTTCGCCCCCGGTATGCTCCAGCAGGACGGCCACGAAGCGCTCCATGGACCCAAATGGGGCACGGTGGATCATTACGGGGCGATGCATCCGGTTGTCCGCACCGACGTACTCGAGGTCGAACCGGATGGGGAGGTTGTAATCCACCTGGATGGTGCCGAGCTGCCAGGGTCTCCCCAGTGCGTCGGTGATCATGAAATCCAGCTTGGGGCCATAGAATGCGGCCTCGCCCTCCACCTGGGTGGTCTTCAGCCCCTTTTCCGCAGCGGCCTCGATGATCGCGGCCTCCGCCCGCTCCCAGAGCTCGTCCTCGCCGATGTACTTGGCCTTGTTGTTCGGGTCCCGAAGGCTGATTTGGGCACTGTAATCATTGAACTCCAGGGTCGAGAAGATGTACAGCACGAGGTCGATCACCTTCATGAACTCCTCCTTGAGCTGGTCCGGGCGGCAGAAGAGGTGGGCATCGTCTTGGGTGAACCCGCGTACACGGGTGAGCCCGTGGAGCTCGCCGTGCTGCTCGTAGCGGTACACGGTCCCGAACTCTGCCAGACGAAGGGGCAGGTCGCGGTAGCTCCGGGGCTTGCTTTTATAGATTTCACAGTGGTGAGGGCAGTTCATCGGCTTCAGGAGATACTCCTCGCCCTCATGCGGAGTCTGAATCGGCTGGAAGCTGTCCTTTCCATACTTTTCCCAGTGCCCGGAGGTGACATAGAGCTCCTTCCTCCCAATGTTCGGGGTGATCACCGGCAGGTAGCCTGCCTCGGCTTGCTTGCGCTTCAGAAACTCTTCCAGCCTGGCACGCAGCATCGCGCCATTGGGCAGCCATAGCGGCAACCCCATCCCCACCAGTTCGCTGAAGCAAAAGATTTCCATCTCCTTGCCCAGCTTGCGATGGTCCCTGGCCTTGGCGAGTTCGATCTTGGTGACATATTCGTCGAGATCGCCCGCCTTCGGGAAGGTAATCCCGTACACCCGGGTCAGCTGCGGCCTGGATTCGTCCCCCAGGAAGTAGGCTCCTGACATCTTGGTCAGTTTCACCGCCTTGATGATCTTGCTGTTGGGGACATGGGGGCCCTTGCAGAGATCGACAAACTTTCCGGACTCATAGAAGGTGATGGTTTCGTCGTCCGCGAGGCGCTCGATGAGTTCCACCTTGTACTCATTGCCCTTCTGACGGTAGTAGTCCACCGCATAGGCCTTGGTCACCTGCCTGCGGGTGAATTCCTCCCCGCTGCGTGCCAGTTCCAGGAAGGTCTGCTCCACCCTGGCAAATTCATCGTTTCCGAAGCTGTAGTCCCCGAAATCGATGTCATAGTAGAATCCTTCCTTGATGGGGGGGCCGTAGGCGAGCTTGATGCCCGGATAGTGAAATTCGAGTGCCTCCGCCATGATATGCGCCGAGGAATGCCAGAAGGTGTACTGACCCTCCGCATCCTCCCAGGTGGCGAACTTCACAGCCGCATCTTTCTCGATGGACCGGCTGAGATCCCAGATCTCCCCGTCCACCACTGCAGCAATCGCCTTGCGAAGCAAGCCCTCCGAGATGTCCCTGGCAATTGCAGCGCCAGTGACTCCGGCAGCATATTGACGCTTGCTTCCATCCGGAAGCGTAATCGAAATCTGACTCATGTTTCAATCCAACAAACGGAGTGCAAATATAGGTATTCCATCCGTATGCTGGGCGGGTTAAACTGGTTTCTGGTTCCGACCCCCGATTCCTCGGCGAAAAGGTAGCGGGTCAGCAGGGTTCCGCCCTTGTAGAGGTCGCGTTCCAGCCCCACGGTCCCCTCCTCGCTGATGATGCGGTACCCATTGCGAACCGTGTCGTCGTCCAGGACCAGGATGGCCGGGGCCTCCCTCCGCCAAGGAATACCCTCGTCGGGCAGCAGCATCGCCTTCCGGCGGTCGGCATACCTTCTCCACCGGCACTGCCTGTGCCGGTTCTTGATCTCCAGGACCTCCAACTCAGGTCAACAATCCTTGACTGGCGTGCAACAAACAGCGCGCCTTGACACCGAAAACACAACACCGTCCACCAACAAACTCAATTGGAAAGTTCGGACAATCGATCGCGAGGGCTAGAGCTGGCGTCGTCCATTGCCAGGTGGATGGGCTTGGCCCTGTTGGCAAGGCGCAGCTCCCGCAGGCGTTCGTCCACGGTTTGCGCATTCGCGTAGGCGGGGCTGTATGGAATCCGGCCTTGGCGGCGGGATCCGCCTTGGCCGGGATGGGCATCGCCTTGCGGTAGCGCATCCCCGGCACCCGCATCCATCTGACGTCCGCCGAGCGGCGCATGCGTCCGCCGCACACCCCTTCCATCACTTCGACCGAATTCACGGCCACCTCCCTGGAAAGCGCATCGCGGAGGGCTTCCTCCGCCCCCCAAAGCCCAGGGTCCTGCCATGGCGGTTGTCCA
>JBJOPY010000317.1:0-4373 GCA_046050405.1 Bacteroidota bacterium
GAAGGAAGGGAACGACATCACCGGCAACCGCGTGAAGGTCAAGATTGCCAAGAACAAGGTCGCACCGCCATTCAAGGTGGCAGAGTTCGACATCTCCTACGGGGAGGGGATCTCCAAGGCAGGCGAGATCGTCGACCTGGGCTCCGAACTCGGCATCATCCAAAAATCGGGTTCATGGTTCAGCTATGAGGGCGACAAACTCGGCCAAGGCCGGGACGCTGTCAAGACGCTGCTGCATGACAATCCTGAACTCATGGAGAAGCTGGAGGCCAAGATCCTGGAAAAAATGGGGATCAAGGCCGGCAACCATGGCGGGGGCGCCGAGCGTTCCTAAGCCGGTTTCTCTTCCGCGGACACTGTCTTTCCTGGATTGCAAGGGGTGAACCCATTGACCGATGCCCATCCAGGCCAGTGGGTCTCCTGTGGCATTGCCAAGCGTCCCCGCCTCAACCGAGCGAAATGGGCGCATGGAAGCGGCGAAGGAATGGAGGTATTTCAATCCCAGTGGAAGGCAGGCGTAGGATGCATGGCACCTCCTGGCAAAGAAGCGAGCAGTGATCCTGCCATCCAGGGAGCCGCCGCTGAGGCGATGCCGCACCGCTAGAGGTGCGCCAGCAGATCCTCCACGCGGAGCGGCCTCTCGGAGAGGAAGCCTTCGCCGTACCTCACCCCCACCAGATGCCCAAATTCCTTGGCCCTGGCCTCGAGTTCCTCCATGAAGTTCTGGGAAGAGATATAGGTTTCGGGTTCGTCACTCATTGGATTGTAAAACTGGGATGCGAAGGCTTGGATGGCAGCCAGTTTCTGCTCCATGAACGGCGTTATGTCCACCACGAAATCAGGAAGGATCAGCTGGTCCTGGATGTACTTCCACACCTTGGCAGGACGCCAGGGCTCCTGTGGCCGGCCCCCAAAACTGGTTTCCACCCGGCGCAAGCCTGAGAGGAAGGCGGCATCCCCTGCCACCGTGGATCCCCTTCCATGGTCGGGGTGGCGGTCATGGGGGGCATTGATCAGGACCACCTCCGGCCGGAACCGGCGAATCACCTGGATCACAGCCATCTGATGCTCCTCATCGTTCTGGAAGAAACCATCCCGGAAGCGGAGATTGGTGCGGACGGTCAGCCCGAGGATCCTGGCCGAGGCCGCCGCCTCCTGGTCCCTGAGTGCAGCCGAACCCCGCGTCCCGAGCTCTCCGCGTGTCAAGTCCACGATTCCCGTGGTCCTGCCCTGGCTTCGCAGCTTCAGCAGTGTCCCGCTGCAGGCAAGCTCCGCATCGTCCGGGTGCGCAGCGAATGCCAATACATCGATCTTCGGATCCTCTCCCGTGCTCATCGGTGCTCGATCATCAGTTTTTCCCATGCAGAAATATTTTTTCCATTTCCATCCCTGGCCCGCAAATGCAGGAGATAGAGGCCGCCCGGGACGGCATCCGCAAGCGGCAAGTTCAGTTCCCGGCCGTCCACATCACTTTCCCAGGATTGCAACAGCCGCCCATGGAGATCGGTAAGCTCAGCAGTGACCGACCGAAGGGGTTTGCCATCCGGGAAGATCATCCGAAGCCGTCCGCCCGTGGCCGGATTCGGTGCCACCCTGAATTCCAGTGAAGGGCGGCTGAGAGCAGGGGCCACGCCGACCGGCCCGGAAGGGTACTTGAATTCAGGGCGCATCATCAGTGCCCCCACATTGCTGGACAAGAGGAACTTCCCGCTGGAATTTTCATAATAGACCCTGCGCTGGGCGGTGTTTTTGTCGAATCCCATGCCGACCGGCCTACCGTCTGACTGCCGCAACCCCACCCAAAAGGTGGATGGCACCCTCACCTGCTTGATCAGCGGATAGCGGATGAATTGGTTCGGCATGTCCCCGTAGCTGACATTCATCCCCCCGCTGGTCTCGACCAGCGTCGAATCCACGCTCAGGGAATCCCATACGGACAGCCTGAATCCCTTGCCCTCCAGGTCGGTGCTCTGTCCTGTGTTGTTGTCATAGTGAATGGACGGGGCGAAATGAATCCAGACCGCGACCAGGGTGTCGGGGTGAGGAATCTGGTACTCCTGGCAGAAAGCCCGTGGAGCCAATAGCCCATAGGCATAGTCGGAAACCCCGTCATCCAATGCGAGAATGGAATCCAGCCGGTAGTCGAAATGGACACTGTCATTCTGGGGGTGGAGATCCCCCCCCGGCCCGGATGCCGCAGCGGCGGAGACACGCATGACCCCCGCTGCGGCGATGTTCGCGGACTGGTCCGAAAAGGCAGCCACCGCCAGGGAATCATGCGCATAAGGCGCCAGGCTGGGACTGGAGGCCGTGCCGGTAAGGGTTCCCGTGAAGGAGTTCCTCCCCGTGGGATCGGCCATCGTCAGGGCCAGGTCCAGGGAGGCAGGGGGATTGGCCACATTGCTGACGACCACCTCGGTACCGGTCATGTATCCTCCGTCAACGTACAGGGTCCGGGGAACCGCTGTCCAGGGGTGCATGGGCGAGCGGACGATCCGGGTGACGGACCTGTCGTGGAAGTTGTCGTTGGCGGAGGTGCTCCGGGAATCCAGCTCTACATAGTCCAGATGGAACTGGTCCAGCTCGCCATTCAGGGAGCCATAGGCCACGAACTTGAACCTGAAGGCATCATGGAAGAAGACGGGGCTCGCCAGCGGAATGCGGTAGTGCTGGAACTGGCTCTCCGATGTGCCCTTGCCATGCAGGGCCCAGGCCTGGACATAGTCGAAATCACCGGTGCGGTCAAAGTACACCACCAATGAATCCGAGGCCTCCGGTGGCTCACCTGTCCCGCCCCGCTGCACAAAGAAGCTCAGGTAAACGCTGTCCGACGGGTTCAGAAGGGACAGGTCGATCGGCTGGGAGGCCAATGTGTCGGCAAGGCCCGCCCCCAACTCCACCTGGTACTTGACGCCCCGGTAATTGACCCCGTCGAAGGTTGCCACGCCCTTGGAAGGGACATTGTGCCCTGTCTGGTTCGAGAGGGCGGGACGGCGGGAATCGTCCGGGTGGATGGCCCAGCGACTCGCCGCAGGGTAGAGTGAATCGGAGGAGAAGTCATCGAAGAAGGGCAATGACAGCGTCGTGGTCCTCAGGCTGGCCGAAGCCGAATGGTGCCGGGCAACGCCCAGGGAAGGCTTCCAGGGCAAGCCGGCATCGGTCTGCAAAACCTCCTGCGCCTGTGCGAACCCCAGCCAGGAGAGACTGGCAATGAAAATGAAGAGGCTTCTCAGTTGCATGCTTATTCAGTGGTTGGGTCCAACACTGCAAAAATAGAGACCAAGGGGAGTGCGATCCTGCATCCAAAAAAATTAGGGGACGGTGAGAAGCTGGCCCTATTATTCCTCGGTGCCGACGCCTGTCACCGTACCATCCCCTCCCTCAATGACATCCTGTGGTTCAGGCCCTGAAAACCAGAGGTCCACCTCTTGCCCTACATGGATCGAGTCGCCTTCGGCATATTTGGGGTACTGCTGCGTCACCGTGCCGGCAGGTTTCGTGGAGGTCGGGTCAAAGACCGGCTTTGCAGGGCTCAATCCGAGCCGGAAGAGTGTCGCCATCGCCGTCTCATAGGACTCCCCCACCAGATTTGGGATCGGAACCTTCCGGTTGCCCCTGCCCTTCCCAACGGTCAGGTCGATTCTGGATCCCTTCCGCACCTCGTCCCCTTCCTTCAGCTTCCTGTCCTTGAATTTCGCGCCTAGCACGAGGTCGGCGTACTCGTGCACCTGAAAAGTGACGCGCCCCAGTGCCAGGCCGGCCACTTCCAGCTTGAGCTTGGCCTCGTACTGGGAGACGCCATTGATATCAGGGAATTTCACCACCGGCGCGACGGTCTTGTTGACGGTCAGATAGACCTTCCTGCCCGGCTTCACCTTGCTGCCGCCCACGGGGTCCTGGGAGATGATGGAGAGGGGATCCAGTCCCGTCAGGAAGAGGGAATCCACCACCTCATAGCCGAGCCCGGCGGCTTCCAAGGTCGAGATGGCCTCCTCGAGGGGCATCTTGCTGACTTTCGGCACGGATGTTTCCTTCCCATGGTTCGTGTAGAACGGCAGGAAAACAAAGAAAAAGAGCAGATAGACCAGCACGAAGACACCCAGGGTGCCCCCCATGGTGATGAAAAACTCCCTTGATTTGAAGTATCTGAACATACGCTGTAAAAATAGTGAATATTGAGCGAATGATGACAACCTGAGTCGGGGGCTTCAGGAGATTATTCCTCCCGTCCTCCCACATCGATTCCGAAGTGGTCGAAGTCCTTCCCGATGGCATCCCTGGGCCTCTGGGCCAAGGGACGCCCCACTGCCTCTGCAAGGGCGAGGATCAGGGCCAGGATCGCCTGCCGGTCCGCCGACCCGCCCGGGTCGGTC
>JBJOPY010000318.1:0-25923 GCA_046050405.1 Bacteroidota bacterium
GGCGGGGTCGGCGGTGTAGATGGCCTTGAAAAGGATGACTTCAGAAGAGAAGGGGGGCTGGGCCTGAAAGGCGAGCGATCCGAAGGGGAAATGAGTGCGAAGGAAGGAGTCGTCAAGGGGAATGGTCACAACGACCTGCCCAAGGCAAAGCAAGGGAATCGATCCGCAGCTCCGTCATCAAAGGCAAAGGGTGCCGTTGCATTGGGGAGCCTTGCAGTCAAGAGAGATGACCCTGCACCGCCCAGCCCAGTTCCCCTAGCAGCGCCACCAGTCGATTTCTATTCCGATGGCCTCGCTGACTACAAATTTGGAAACTACCGTGAGGCTGCGGGGAAGTTGCGCAAGGCGACAGAGACCACCCCGGACAATTTCCAGGCCCATCTCTATGCAGCGGACTCCTATTTGAGAATCGCACAGCCAAGTGCGGCATTGTTTCACATAGACCGAATCCTTTCGGTTCCGGGGGGAGAAGGCTACGAAGATGCCGAGTGGTACAAGGCGCTCGCACTCCTCCAACTCAAAGAAGGCAAGAAGGCCGAGAGGCAACTCGAGGTTGTGATTGCCCGAAACGGGAAATACAAGTCAAGGGCGGAGGCAGCCTTGACGGAGCTGAAATAGGCATACAAAGCGTGTAGGCAAGCCCAAGAAGGAATTGAATCTGCCTGCGGCGATCTTGTAGGATTATATTCTCTGGCCTTCCGAATAATACTTACACCTTGGAAAGCCATTCTATTAGCACGAATGGGAACACTTTCATTCTACCTCGGGTACCCCGAAGCATGATGAGGACAAGCCTCTCCGACCTGGATACCACCTCGCAGGTCAGCTGCCAAGCGTGTGGAGCCGAGGCCGATGGCCTCCGCTTGGTCGACATAATTGGGCAGGTGGTTTTATTGAGGGGCATTGAACTGAGAGATGGTGCAGGTGCAGCCAGGATCGACATCTCTGACATCGCCGCTGATGTGTACTCCATCAACGTCAACGACCTCGTGTAGAAAATCATCAAGCAGTAAATCTTGTGCTTCTGGGCTTTGCAGGGACTTCGTGTGTCGCATGGCTGCAACGCATCATCGAGATTGAGGATGCAAGAGGGACTTCCGCAACATGAGTCGCCAGATGGATTTGGCCGTGAGCCTGGTGTCGCTCATTCCCCGGGAAGGATTCCCATGAACCGGCTCATCTGGATCACATCGGATGCGCAGGGATGTGTTTCCCGAGTGGAGTTAAGAACATCCTGAACACGCCATTCAGGCTTTCCTGTTCGAGAAATACTCGGTCATCGGCTTGATGTAGTAAGCCTGCCACCCGTCGTAGTATTTCTGGCCATCTCCTGCGGGGATGTTGGTGTGGCGAAGGGTGAATTGGCAGCCTTGGGTGCTGTCCCGAAGCAAAATCTCGATCTGGCTGTCCTCCGCGTCTTCTGGAAACTCGTCCGTACGCCAGGTCTGGAGAATCCGCGAGCACGGTTCCAGGCCCATCACCTCCCCCGTGATATAGCCGTCCCAGGCAGTGTAGCTGCTGCCTTCCACCGGCTTCACCGATGCACCTCCACCAGTCATGGCAGCATGCTCCTTGCTGTTCAGCCATGCATGGAAAACGGTTTCCGCTTTGGCTGGAAACAAGGCGGTCACAAGAATCGACTCTGGTCTCATAAAGCAGGAATTGAGTTTTCGAAGTTAATCGTTTCGCACGGCAAATGAATCTCAGGACTTGGAAATTTTCTGGAATCGTATCATGGATCCTTCCCAAATTGGTGACCCCAAGCACATGACATGGACACAGAGCAAGAACTCGAAGCCTTGCGCTTCCCTATAGGCCGCTGGCAGCAGCCTGAATCCGTTTCGGAATCGGAGCTCATGGAGTTCCAGCGGACACTCTCCTCGTTTCCGGCCATGCTGCGTGCCCAAGTGGGGGATCTTGAGGACTTCGTACTCGACACGCCTTACCGGCCTGAAGGGTGGACAGTCAGGCAGGTCGTGCATCATGTGGCCGACAGCCATTTGAACTGCCTCATTCGATTCAAGCTCACGCTCACCGAGGACAAGCCGGCCATCAAGCCCTATGCGGAGGATCGCTGGGCGCAGCTTCCAGATTACGGCCTGCCTGTGGAGCCGTCCATTCGGTTGTTGGAACTAATCCATCCAAGGCTTGATGTGGTGATCAGCCACATGCACCCGCATGATTGGAACCGCGAATACATCCATCCCGAACATGGCAGGGCCTTCCGGCTGGATCAAGTGGCTTCCCTGTATGCATGGCATTGCAGGCACCATCTCGGGCACATTAGGCTGGTGACGAGCGGTTCCACATGATGGCTGGGCCGGTGATCGCAAATCGTCGGAATCCGGCGGCGATGGGTCGATCGTTCATGGGGTGTCCCAGCAGGCCTGCCTTCTTCCCCATCTCTGCAACCCGTGGCCGGAGCATGATGGAAATGAAATCCGAAACGGCCGGGATGATCTCGGAAGCCCTTGCGGACTCGGAGTCTGTTCAGCGTAAGCCGACGGCGGGCGGGCTTGCCGGACTTTTCCCCATGGCTTGACGGTAGCCGCTGCAAATGGACTGAAGGGTTTCCAGGTTCATGCTGCGATAAAGCGTCGTCACCATGGCCGCGCCCGGGCACCGTTTTCAGAAAACCACGGGCAGTGCTTCCGCGCCGACCGAAATATGAACTATCTTCCCTGCATGAAACTGCGATGGGTTGCTTGTTGGGTCTTGGCGATTCTTTTTTTCGGGGCGGGCATTGCGCATTTCTTCAGCATTCAGGGAATGGCACGCTTCCTTCCGGACTGGGTTCCAATGAAAGCTGCCGGGGTCGTCTTCACCGGCATACTGGAGGTGGCGATTGCCGTGGGATTATCGCTTCCCGGTAGCCGAAAATGGAGCGGCCGCCTGGCTTTTGCATTGCTGGTCCTGTACACGCCGCTGCATCTGATGGATGTGATGCGCGAAGCACCGGTGATCGGATCGAAGATGGTTGCCATCATCCGCCTGCCGGTTCAGTTTGTCTTGCTGTACCTGGCATGGCGGGTGGGCTGGAGCAGAAGGTAGCCCGGCCACATACCAGAGCCTTCGGCTGACTTGACCCTCCCCGGGAGATCGCACATCAGACTGCCGCAGGTGATGGTGAGCGTGCTTGCACACCATCATCCCATGCTGGGCGGAGGTGAATGAAATGGGCGGGCATCCGCCCTGCATTCATCTTGCCCCGTACCGGATGCATCCGCCTTCGAATGGTCCACGCGGCCACGAAGCTCGCCGCGTGCCATGGCACCAACAGCTGGAAGCATCCGCCGCCGAACTCTCCTTCTTCCCGGAGAATTGGCTTCCCGTCCCGTTCATGCGTTGCCAACGCTCATCCACGTCTGGAGGCCCCATTCGCGATCCGCATCCTCGTCATAATAGAGCACCACTTGCGCCACTTGGGAACCGATGGCGGTGTAGCCATACAGGACTTTGTAAGAATGATCGTCATCAGACTCTTCCACCACGAACCCGATCCGTGTGATGCCCTCCCCGCTGAGATCGAAGGATTCCAAAGTGGGGAATTCGGTGGCATCCCGATGGTCGATGAAATCACGGTGCAACTGCACCACCTGTTCGTGTGTCTTGTCCGGGAATTCCCAGATCGCAATCCGTGCCGTACGTCCCGGCATCACAAATACAAAATCTCCGTCCTCCTCTTCGAACTTTTCAAACCAACTGGAGATCTTCACCGTCCATCCGCCCCCAAGCGCCTGTCCCTCTGGTTCGCCCGCTTCGGTGAAGGAAAAATCATTGGATTCCCGCCATTCCGAAGTGGGATCTTCACGCATGAAGGCCGAACCTACAGGCATCAGCAACAGTTCCCGAATGGAGTCGTCGAGGGTCAACAAGGTGACTGGCGGATATATGCCGGAATTTTCCGGATTGTCCATGTATTCCTCGCTCTCATCGCCCGCGAAAATTCGCCACCCGCTGTCCTGCGCGTCGATCGGCTCTTGACGGTACATGAAGCAGGCTTTGTTTTCCTCTTCCACCACCCGTTTGGTGGCGATCACGAAGCCGATCGGAGGGAAGTTTGCAAATGCGATGGTGTCATTCATTTGGGCAAATATGGAAAATTCCCGGGTAAAAACCCCTTAAAAATCAGGAATGCAAGGCATTGCAGCCTCCCATCTTGCATTGCGATGGCGGGAATGCGGAGACTGGGGCCGAAAATGAATGGCAATGCGTTGCCGCATCGGGAAGGGACTCCACAATAATCACCTGCCGCAGTCGGCGAAGTGAAATTCATTTGAACCAATGACCGCCAATCGTGTTAGAATGACCATGACTTGGAGGATCTCCCATGGATGAAGTAATGCGCACGTGGCGGCCAGAGGACGGCGGGCCGATTTATGCGGAAACCCCGCTGAGCCTTGTTCAAGGGCAGTGGATGCTCGAGCCTTGGAACGCACTGTCCTCGCTATTGATCGCCGCTCCCGCCATCTATTTCCTCATCAAGCTCCGTGGACGGTATGGTTCAAACCTCTTGCTGGTGCTTTGCATTCCGCTGCTCATCACCGGCGGATTAGGAAGCGCGTTGTTTCATGGATTTCGTGCCAGCAGGAGCCTGCTGATGCTGGATGTCATGCCTACCATGCTGCTCTTCCTGGCTGTCAGCGTCTTCTTTTGGGTGAAGGTTTTCCGCAATTGGTGGGCGGCCGCAGGCGTGATGCTCATCGCGTTCGCATTCACTTGGTTGATTTTCAGTTATTTTCCGAACCCCCTAAGCGTCAATCTCGGCTACGCTGTGCGCGGGATGGTTTTCTTCCTGCCATTGGTCATTCTGCTCTTCCGCACCAGATTTCAGGATGGCTGGCTCATCTTGGGAGCCGTAGGTGCATTTTCCGCAGCCTTGGTTTTCAGGCTCGTGGACAGGGACGTGGCCTCAGTCCTGCCCATGGGTTCGCATTTCCTTTGGCATGGCTTCACAGGCTTTGGAGGCTTTCTGGTCGCCGAGTACCTGCTTCGGATGAAGCGTGATCCCGGCAGGGAGGCTGCATCCGCCGGAGCAAGGCCCGAAAATCACACTGCACAATCATCGTTCCTTCGACAAGGCTCATGAAAAAGATTTCCCAAATCTGCGTTTACTGTGCGAGCAGCACGAAGGTCGCAGAAAAATATTTTCAGGCTGCCGACGAATTGGGTGCCATCCTGGCTTCGAATGGGATCACCCTGATCTATGGCGGGGGAGCCGTGGGCTTGATGGGTCGGGTGGCAGACAAGGTGCTATCGATGGGCGGGCATGTGGTCGGGGTCATCCCAGACTTCATGACAGCTGTTGAGTGGGAGCACAAGGGCGTTTCGAAACTGCATATCGTCACCGACATGCACCAACGCAAAAGACGGTTCTTCGAAGGGACGGATGCCATCGTGGCTTTGCCCGGTGGGAGCGGAACCTTGGAGGAGCTGCTGGAGGCGATCACCTGGAAACGGCTGGGACTGGTCACTGTCCCCATCGTGATCGTGAACACGGACGGGTTCTACGATCCGCTCCTGCAAATGCTGGACCGCTGTGTCGAGGAAAAATTTATGCGAGCCGAGCACAAGGACATCTGGCAAGTGATTTCATCCCCCGCTGAATTGATGAAAGCCATAGACATGGCCGCAGTGTGGGACAAATCGGCGATCCACAAGGCCAAGGCCTGAAAGTGCGGCCCTCCCGTCGCAGGCACGTCCACCGTGGCGGTGACACACGGCCATGCACCGGAGTGCGCGGAGGCGGTGGAAAAGGAAAACCCTCGTGGCCGAGTGGTGCTGGCATGGAGCCATTCCTTGATGGGAGGTCACACAGGGCACATCCTGTGCTCGGGGAGTGGTCGTCGATCACCTCAATTTCTTTCCCAAGGCGTCTGGATTCCCGTTTGACTCCAGTCATTTCCTCTAAATTTACCTTATGGAAACCAAGGCTGAGATCGTCGAGAATTGGCTCCCCCGCTACACAGGAACGAAACTGGATGAGTTTGGGCGCTACATCCTGCTGACAAACTTCATCAACTATGTCGAGCTTTTTGCCCAAAAATTTGGGGTCGAGGTCAAGGGGCGGAGCAATGCCATGCAGACTGCAACTGCGGAAAACATCTCCATCATCAATTTCGGCATGGGGAGTGCCATGGCCGCCACCGTGATGGATCTGCTGTCGGCGATCCTCCCCGAGGCGGCATTGTTCCTCGGGAAATGCGGAGGCTTGAAGAAAAATACACAGATCGGGGACTTGATCTTGCCGATTGCGGCGATCCGCGGCGAGGGTACGAGCGATGACTATATGCCCAAGGAGGTGCCTGCGCTGCCGAGTTTCCGGTTGCAAATGGCCGTCTCCCATGTGATTCGAAGGCGTGAGCGCGATTACCTCACCGGCACGGTCTATACCACGAACCGCCGTGTATGGGAGCATGACCAGGCATTCAAGGAATACTTGCGCAGGCTCCGCGTGATGGGCATCGACATGGAGACCGCGACGATCTTCACGGTCGGCTTCGTCAACAAAATCCCACATGGAGCCTTGCTCCTTGTCTCTGATAATCCCATGGATCCCGAAGGTGTCAAGACCGAGGAAAGTGACAGCAGGGTCACCGCCGACTTCGCTGCCGACCATCTTCATATCGGCATCGAAAGCCTGATCGAATTGCGTGACTCCGGGGAGTCTGTCAAACACCTGAGATTTGAATGAGATGAGCATGGAAGAAGCCCTCAGGCACCTCTCCTCCAGGGATCCGGTCATGAAGAACCTCATCGCCAAGGTTCCGCCGATCGTGATCGAGCCGACCCAAGACTATTTCAAGTGCCTGGTTATGAGCATCATCAGCCAGGTAATTTCCAGCAAGGCCGCCGACACGGTGACGGCAAGGCTCAGCGCCTATTGCAAGGATATGATCAACCCGCCCACACTGTCGGAGATCGACACGGAAACCTATCGCACATTTGGCATCGGCCCACAGAAGTCTGGGTATATCAAGGCACTGGCACAGGCATTTCTCGACCATGAAGCGGAACTGGCCCAGCTGCATCTGCTGGAAGACCATGGGGTCGTCAAACGCCTGACCGCCATCAAGGGCATCGGCAGATGGACGGCGGAGATGTTCCTGATCTTTGGGCTGGGACGGCTGGATGTATTTGCGCCCGACGACCTGGGATTGCGCAATGCGATGATCCGGCATTTCGGGATGGAGAATCCGTCGCGCAGAGATTTGGTCGAGAAGGCGGAGGCATGGGCTCCCTACCGAAGCGTGGCTTCGATCTTGCTTTGGCGGAGTTTGAGTTTGTAGAAGATAGCGACCGATGGAATGTGAACCTGCCACATTTGATGGGACAGGAGTTCAGTGTTGTAGGCTGACCGCCATCAAGGGTATCGGCGGCACCGGCCGGCACATCCAGTGGCACGACTTTTGAAATCTGTCAAAATCACGTATTTTTCCAATCCGAATCCAATGCTGATTCCTAGAATGAAAGCCTGCATCCAAGTCGTCGCCCTCGCAAGCCTGCTGTCGCTCACCGCATGCAATCGCACAACCGTGCAGAAGGCCGTGGCTTACAACGATGCGATTGTGGACATCCAGGCGCGTGTCGTGGGTCACTTTGATCAATTTGTGATGTCGGCAGATACGGGTGACAGCTTGTCTGCATCTGCGGCCTTGAACGTGGCCCTGGATAGTTGCCGCGCAAATTTGAAGCGGTTGGAGGCGATGGACGGATTCGGAGGCGACACGAGGTTGCGTGACGCAGCCATCGAATTGGTGAAGCACTATACCAAAGGGCTCGGCCAAGAATTCAGAGGCATCCTCGGCGTGGTCACGAATGATAACGCCACACGCGAACAGCTCGAGCATGCCAACGAGGTTCGGGATGCCTTCAAGCACGAGGAGGACCGGCTCTTTGAGGCTGTGGAGGCTGCCCAGAAGGCAATGGCGGAGAAACATGGATTCGATTTTCAGCAGCCTCCGCCTACTCCATGACCCTCCCGGGATTGGATGCAGTGCCTCTCGTCCCGGATGGAATCTCCAGCACATAGACCACCTGCCGGAAGAAGATCAATGTCCGAAATTCCTCCCCATACACCAGTTTCAGATCCAGGCGATCGAACAATGCCTTCCATTGCCCATCATTCAGGTTGGTGTGTGGATGCCCCTCAAACTCCAGGTTCACGAGGGAATCTGCAAAGAAAGTAAGCCGCCTCTGGAGATTGTTCCGATAGATATCCTCCATGATCACCAACTTCCCGCGCGTCACCCGGATGGCCTCCCGGATCACCGCTTCGGGATTCGGGGTATGGTGGAGCATGGTGACCAGAAGACTGGTGTCATAGGACTTGTCCGCGAATGGAATCCTCGTCCCGTCATAGATGACCGGCACTACATCGGGGAAGAAGCTCAGGTTGACCACATCCAGCGGCATGATGTCAAGGCCCTTATTGCGAAGTGCCAAGCATAGTCCACCGTTGCCTGTCCCAATGTCGAGGATACGATCCCCTGAGCCAAGGTGCCTCGCAATCCGCTCAAGCTTGATCGCGAGGCGTGCAGGGATGCTGCGCTGTGCCAGCCTGCGAAGCAAAGGGCTGCGAAGGATGAATTCTGTGAGCGTGGCCCGCTGTCGTCTGGAGATCCATTCGTAGGCCATGAACCCGAACAGGGGCACGTACTCCAGCACGAGAAGCCATGCGGGCTCGTGAACCCCATCTGAATGAAAATAGGAAGCGTAGGTGAACGGCAAAAAGAGCGACCAAAGCACCGGATAGCGATAGGGCCCGAGTGCCGCCATCGCCACGACCGGGGTGACGTACCATGGGTGGAGAACGGGCGAGAGAAGCTGGTAGATGGTCAGTGCATGCATCATGGCTGCCGGCAATCCCGTCCATCCGCGACTGCGCTCCCTCCAGGCACTGGCCAGGATGCAGCCGACCATCAGCCAAGGTAACACGCGATTCGCCCAGTGTCCAAAGTCGCTCAAGATCCATCGGAGCAGGTAATACAATCCGCCATTGAATTCAAAACTGTGAAAATAGAGCCGGAGGCTCTCGCCGAAGTGCTGGATCCGGTCCCCCTGGAGCACGGGCCAGAAGAGCGGAATGCTGCAAGCAGCGGTCAGCGACCCGAGCAGGAAGGCACGCCGCCATCCCAGCCGCCTCACGAGGAAGGGAAAGACCAATGCAGGAAGCAGCTTGGTACCGATCGACAGGGCCAGCAATGGAGCGGACGGAACGACCCCCCATTCCATGAGGAACCAAAAAGCCGCCAGGAAAAAGAAGATCATCAGTGCCTCGAAATGGCAGTTGCCCATCAGTTCCACCACCACCAGGGGATTCAAGGCGTACACCAGAACCGACTTTTGCGGCAGATTCAGCCGCCTGGCGATCTTGGAAATCAACCAGATGTTCCCGACCTCCGCCCACAAGATCGTGATCTTCAAGAAGATCACCGTCAGGAAGACCTCGCCGCGACCCAGGTAGGCACAACCCGCGAAGACAGCCTGCAGCACAGGCGGATACACTGTATGGTATTTCTGGGAATTCAGATGCTCGAACAGGGGCTGCCAGTCGCTCTGGAGCCTGGAGGAGGGGTGGCCCATCCATTCCGTGGGGGTGAAGTCGAACGGATTGACCCCTTCCAACCAAAGCCGGCCATCCCAGACATACCGGTAGAAGTCATCACTGAGATTGGGGGGAGGCCAGATCATCCCCATGCGCAGAATGATGCCGATGATGATGTAATATCGGAGGATGTGCTCGTTTGAGGGTTTCCTCAGGATCCACAGATAACAAAGGATCGCCACCGCGAAGCACACTGCCGTCCATCCGAACCCCTCCAGGAAAGGGTCACGTCCGAGACCGCCACGCCCAGTGAGCACCATCAAGAACAGGATGGCCGCAAGCCAGAGTTTGGAAACGTCAACTTGCGCCTTGAATTCCGACTCCATGGCGATCAGCGGGAAGCCTGAAGACTGTGCCTGAGTGAATAATAGAAGACCAAACCATACCCGAAAACCAGCATCATGTAGAAGGGAAGGATTCCCCAGTTGCGATTCCAGATCGCCAGGAAGACTCCCATTCCGAAATAGAGTGTCAGCGCCCCTTCCAGGATCGTCACCGGGGAAATGCGTTTGCTGAGGTAGCGGCGGTGCTTCTTCCAGTCGTCATTCCCATCCTTGATCGCGAATTTGGGTGTCCGAATGAAGGGCGTCTTGCGACCGAGGAATCCCTCCAAGGTTGCCACCGCATTGTGCAAACTCAGACCCATTGTCACAGAAAGGAACAGGGGAAAGGTTACGATGAAGCGCAAGAGACCGCTGATTCCTCGACCCAAGGCCCTGTTCAGGCGCGATGCCCAGAAGAAGAGCACCGAGGACAGCAGCGACGCAGAAAAGAGAGAGGTATATTTCGCGAACATCGTGACGAAGGAGTCGTGCCGCAGGAGAAACATCAAGGGCACGCTGAGCAAGGCATTCAGGACAATGCAAATGAAGAGCGTGCTGTTCAGCAAATGGAAAACCGCGTGGACCTTCGTGCCGAAGGGCAAGCCGGCCCGGAGCACCTTCCCCAGGTTTTTGCGTGCCGTCTCGGCGGCACCCTTTGTCCATCGGTACTGTTGGCTCTTGATGGCTCCCATGGCAGCAGGAAGCTCCGCAGGCGAATCCAAGTTTTCCAGAAACTTGAACCTCCAGCCTTTCAATTGCGAGCGATAGCTCAGGTCGAGGTCTTCCGTGAGGGTGTCGCTCTCCCAACCTCCGGCATCGTCGATCGCTTGCCGCCGCCAGACGCCTGCCGTACCGTTGAAATGGATGAAATACCCCCCAGCGTTGCGGCCCTGCTGCTCCACGGAGAAGTGGGCATCGAGCCCAAACGCCTGCAACCGGGTGAGCAGCGAGTACTCTCTGTTCAGATGCTCCCAGCGTGTCTGGACGACCCCGATCCCGGGATCATTGAAATGGGGGATGATCCGCCGCAGGAAGTCGGGGTGAGGCAGGAAGTCGGCATCAAATATCGCGATGAATTCTCCTTTGGCAATTCCGAGGCCCTCCTTTAGCGCCCCGGCCTTGAACCCTTGGCGGCTGCCCCGCCGAATGTGCGCGATGTCGATCCCCTCAGCCCTCAGGGCGGCGACCTTTGCAGCGACCAAATCCACGGTCTCGTCGGTGGAGTCGTCCAGCACCTGGATCTCAAGAAGCTCGCGTGGATAGTCAAAGGCCGCAATCGAATCGATCAACCGCTCCACCACATAGAGTTCATTGTAGATGGGAAGCTGCACCGTCACCATCGGCCAAGGCTTTCCCGCAGGCATGGGAGGCAACGCCTCGTGGGCTGCCTTCTGCCGTCTCTGGAAACGGGTGTACAGGATCGCCAAATGCAGTTGCACCAGACTGTACAGCAGGATGAATGTCAGCGCGGCAAAGTAGATGACCAGTAATGCGATTCCCATGCTTGCAGATTCCGTGTACCGGTTCCCTTACAAATGCCTGAAAATGGTTCCAAGAATCTTGCACCCAGCCAGGATGGTGCCTTTGACAGTGCCCGAGATCTTCGATACACCGATTCTGCGGCGGTAACTCACAGGAACCTCCGTCGTCTTGAACCGCTTCCTGGCCGCCTTCAACTGCATTTCCACCGTCCAACCGTAGGTGGGATCCTGCATGTCCAGCTCTAGCAACCGATCAAACCTGATCGCCCTGAAAGGGCCCAGGTCGGTGTACCTCGTTCGGTAGAGTAGTCGGAGCAGTGAAGTGGCCAGCCAGTTCCCAAATACCTGCTGCGGTGTCATGGCTCCTTTTTCACGCTGGCCGAGGGTGCGGGACCCGATGACCATGTCATGCCCCCCCTCCAGGATCGGCTTGAGGAGCAGGGGCATTTCGCCAGGGAAATCACTGTAGTCGCCGTCCATGAAGACGATGATGTCCGGGCGCTCTGTTCCGGTCTTGGCGGAGGCATAGCCGATCCCGCGGAGGCAGGCATTCCCATAGCCCCGCTTTTCCTCCTTGAGCACTGTCGCTCCCGCTGCAAGGGCATTCCTTTCCGTATTGTCCGTGGAGTTGTTGTTCACGACCACGACCTCCCTGGCGAGGCCCGCCGGAATGTCTTGGATGACCTTGCCAATGGATTCCGCCTCGTTGTAGGCAGGGATGATGACCAGCACCAATGGGTTCATGCGTCGAAATTAGGGATTTGTCGGTTGGAAAACATGCGGTGCGCCCATCCATGCGAGACGCCTTCCCGGGAACCCGAAAATAAATTCGGAAGCCTTACCGGGCATTCGCATTGATCTCCTCGGCAGAAACTGAAATCGGTTCCAGGCCATTGAAGCGGGTATCCCGGGGGCCGTTTTCAAGGTTGAGCACGCCGCGCGGGCAGACGCTGCTACAGACGCCACAGCCCACGCATGAGGCCCTAACAATGTTCTCCCCCCGCTGCGCATAGGCCTTGACATCGATTCCCATCTCACAGTAGGTGCTGCAGTTCCCGCAGGAGATGCACTGGCCACCATTGGTGGTGATCCGGAAACGGGAAAAGTATCTTTGCAAAAGCCCCAGGATGGCTGCTTGAGGGCAACCGAACCTGCACCATATCCTGGAACCCAGGATGGGATAAAAGCCAGTGCCGATCGCACCCGCGAACACCGTCCCGATGAGGAATCCATAGCCGCTTTTGAGATTGTTTTTCAAGCCATCGCCCAGAAAGTGCAACTTCCAGTCCACCAGCAGGAGAAAGGTGACCAAGGTGACGAGCACCAGGACGGAATGGATCGTCCATCGCTCGACCTGCCAGGCCCGCAAGGACTTGTCGCTCTGATGCCGGAAGGCATCGCCAGCCGTCTCGGCCAGGCCGCCGCATCCGCAGACAAAGCTGCAGTACCAGCGCTTCCCGAAGAAATAGGTGAGGATGACCACCCCGATGAAGCTCATGAATAGGCCGAAGCCGACCGCCACCCAGCCGAAGGTCCCGAGCCCCGCCTTGGTTTCCAGGCGGTACCTGTCTCCTTCCCCTTGCCTGTCATGGGGGACTTGCACGCCATCCCATGGCGTCTCACCCAGGTAGTCCTCCAGCGTGCTGGGCTGAAGGGAACTGTACCCGAGCGGCCAGAAGTAGGAGAAGTAGTGCTGCCTGATTTGAGGACGGTAGGGGGCAACATTCTCTTCATAGTAACTCTTCGTCGTATGCTGTAGGGCGAGATAGTTCGCTTCCAGCGGCTTCAGCTGCGGTTCCAGTGCGCTGACATCGCCACCGGAGCCCATGAGCCTGCCCACACTGTCCTTCAGCATGAAATAGGTCGTCTTGGCCTTTTCGTATTCCCCGTACACGGGAACGTAGCCCTTTACGTAGGGCTGAAAGCTGTCCGCCTGTTTGTGGTTCAAAGCCTCGAACAGGTATGGCAGTGCAAATGCCAGCACTAGCTGGAAAAAGGCGACACAGAGTGTGCGCACGATTTGGTAATTGCTATGCCGGTATCTCAGCATGAAGCGCACACCCATCACCATCACTGCCATCGTGTAAATGAACGTATAGGTGAACCATGGTGAGACATCCCGGACATTCCCGGAGGCATCGATCCAGAACGAGTGGCTCCCGGTCAAGGCATGGCACAGGGGATCTGTAGCCGAAACCAGTCCGAAAAGCTGTTCGGGAAACCAATACAAGCAGGTATAGAAACCAGTGAAGAGGATTGCGAGTATCCAGCTGATGACGCCAGCCTGTCGGGTGGCCCGGCTGTGGAATACGCCGTTGTTCCTGATCCCAGCAGGTCCCCTGCCGAAGCTGCTCCAGAAATAGATCATTGCACCCGTCGCTGTGAAGCCGAATATCAGGAAGAACATCACCCAACCGGGCAAATTGACCCGCAGGGTCAGAAAGATCAAGCTGATGATTCCGAAGGCGAGGCATACCATGATGAACTGCCGGTACCTTTGGCGGTTCACTGTGCTGAGGATGCCAGCGGTTGCCAGGAATGAACACGCCGCGCCCATGGTCAGCCAAGGACTCACCGGGGTCGCACTCAGGAACCCTATCAACAGTGCGAGGATGCCCAATCCTGTCACCAAGGCACCGATACGCTGCAATCCACTCATTTCTGAGGGCGGGGTCAGCGACAATGAATGATCCACATTGCTCATGACAACTTGCTTGGAGAACGATCATGTGGAGGGGTGGCCGGTTTGGCGATGCGATGCTTTCCGAACATCATCGACAGAAGCCTGCCCCTGGGCTTTTGATCGACCTGCCGGCCTGTCTTTGAAGCATGGATTGCGGCCAACTCGTGCTCATGGGTGGCGAAAAACTCTGGGTCGAAATTTGCCGCACGAAGGTTTTCCAGCACGTAATCGATCGTTCGGTGCTCGTGAAGCCATTGGTCGCAGACCTTGTGCCTATAGCGCACACCCATCAGGTTGAAGCCGGTGACCACTCCCGTTCGCTGCTCATAATTGATACGGATGCTCTTTTTCCCATCAGGTGCTTCCCAGAAAAGGGACTCTTCCCCATCCGGAACCTGGGCGGGAACCTCGCCATACACCTGGTACTCGATGTCAAAAAATTTTGCGGAGTTGAACCAGATTCCTGGATGGTAGGCCCTTCGGTCGCCCGTGATGGTCATGGCGACCGTTTCACCATGCATTTTGCCAGTGTACCACACCTGTTCGATGGGCTTGCGGGGGGGGGGCGGATTCCTGAACTCGGCGCAGTCCCCGATGGCATAGACATTCGGGACATTGGTTTCGAAGTACGGATTGACCAGCACCCCTCTGCCGAGGTGGATGTCGCTGTTTCTCAAGAAGCGTACATTGGGCCGTACGCCCGTGGTCAGCCCCACCCACTCACAGGAGATGGTCTCCCCTGTGGAGGTCCTGACGGCTTTCACCTTCCCGTTTCCATCGTCGATGATCTCGGCGAGCTCGGTTTCGAGCCGCAGATCTACGTGATGTTCCAGTATGTGGCGATTGACCATCCTGCTTTCCTCGTCCGGAAGAACGTGGTTCCAGAAGCTTTTTTCTCGCACGAGGAAGGTCACCTGGATGCGTCTTGAGAGCAACATCTCCGCCATTTCGATACCGATCAGTCCCCCTCCGACAATCACCCCTCGCTCCGAATTCTTCGTCCAGAATTCCATGTACTCCAGATCTTGCAAGGAATACAATCCCCCGACCCCCATCAGATCCTGGCCAGGCCAATTGGACTTACTGTACGAGCTGCCTGTCGCGATGACCAGGACATCGTAATGCAGCTCCCTGCCCGAGCTGAGGAGAAGCTTCCGATGCGTGGTGTCCACGTGCTCCACGTAGGCCTGAATCAGTTGAATCCGGTTTTTCTCCCAGAACCCATCCTCGTAGGGTGTTATTTCCTTCATCCCCATGTGCCCCATGTACACGTACATCAGAGCTGTCCGGGAGAAAAAGTACTTGGACTCGGCAGAAACAATCGTGACGGGGAAGTCGCTGCGCTTGCGGATGTACCGGGCGGCAGTGACGCCGGCGATGCCGTTTCCGATGATGACTACATGTTTCATTGCACGCACGCGGTGAATTCCGCTCAATTTGGAAACAAAAATAGAATGTATCAAATTTCAGATGCGATTTCTATTCCGAAGGCACATCACTAAGAACCCAATCCTGCACCGGATGCGTATATATCCTGGCCTGTAAAGTTGATTTGTGGCGAGAAATTGGAATCCCTCATTCACGATCCAGAAAAAAGTTATTAGTTTTGCTACCCCAATTGATTGGTACGTTGATGAAAAAGAAGATTCTATTGGCCGTAATGGCATTGGCTTTAATTGCAGTTGCCGGGTGTTCGGCTCAGAAGCACCATGGTTATGTAAGCAAATATCCTTGTCACAGGCTGCACCCATGTACACACTGATCTTCCAGTGCGATTGTCAGGAGTCGGCTTCTCGTACGTGATGCACATTTCAATCGTGTTGGCAGGGTAGGAGCCGGATCATCCGGATGAACCGCTTTCTTTTCTCGCATCCACTGACATGCCAGCCAAGCCAGCAGCACCGAATCATTGGCGGTAAGATTTTAACTTTCCCTTGTTCATATCCGTCGGATGATGCAAACGGGTGCAATTTCCCGTTCAAGCGATTGTCCTAAATTTCATGATCGATACCAGCTTGACTCCAGAGTTGAAATTTTTACTATATTGAGCCCTCTTTCATCAATCTGAAATAAACGTATGATTCTGGTCTATATCCTCGGAGGTCTGGTACTGCTCATTGTAGTACTGATGCTGATCGCCCCCAAGGGGGCTAAACTTGAGCGATTCATCATCGCCAATGTCTCGGCTGAAACCGCATTCCAATCGTTGCGTTCGCTGAAAAATTTTGACGAATGGTCGCCGTGGGCCGATCGCGACCCCAATCAGCAGCGTGGCTACAAGGGGAAGGATGGCGAAGTGGGCTCCATCGCGTGGTGGAAAGGCAACAAGGATGTGGGCGAAGGTGAGCAGGAAGTCGTGCGGCTGGAACCCAACTACATCCAAACCGAATTGAGGTTCCTGAAGCCCTTCAAAGCAGTCAACAAGGCCTATTGGCGAATTGCTCCCGAAGGAAGCGGATGCAAAGTCACCTGGGGTTTTGAATCCAAGTTTCATATGCCCATGAACATCATGTTCCTGTTCATGAGCATGGAAAGCGCAATTGGCAAGGATTTCGAGAAGGGGCTGGCAAAATGGAAGGCATGGGTGGAGAAGCCCGCCTAGGGGGAACATCCCTCCCGTCGGGCAGCGCCTCCGTGACATTGCTGCATCCCCGGGTCATGGGCGGAGGGCGCATATATGTCCCACATGGTACGCCTGCATGATTCCCTCGGCCTTGGAAGATCGGGATTTGCAAGGTGATCGTCCGATGAAGGGGTACATTCGTGAGCCCTTTGGGTGGTGGGCTTGTCCCTTGGCATTGACGCTTCGTACAGCCCTTGAGCTTCATGATTCACAATTAAAACTAAATCGAGATAAGAAATGGCGACTTCAAAATTAGGCGCGGACAATACGGGAGATCCCGGCCAGGCATTCAGAATTGTCGTTCGTATATGTGGATTGCTGGCAATTGCAGGGGTTTTCTTGCCATTCATCCGCTCTCTCAGCATCATCGACATGGGAAGGCATCTCACAGAGCCGGGGAGCAATGGTGTCATCGGCAACCTTGTGGAGATGGCCTCCGGTATGACGGCGATGGGCAGTGCTACCATCATCGGTTTGATGGCTGCCTATATCATGTTCCCTCTGATTGGCCTGATGATGGCGGTCAGGGGCAAGTATTCTGGAGGGCCCTTCACATTCCTGCTCCTCTTCAACATAGGAGCCTTCTTGCTGGTGAACTTTTTCGGCCTGGAGGCTGGTCTCGAAGGCAATTTTTTCGTCCATGCAGGGATCGGGTACTGGATTTCCTGCGCTGGACTTTTCATACCTTTTGTGGCGATGTTTTTTCTGGACAAAAGCATCTGATGCCTTCCCACGTCCGATAGGGAGACCCTTTCAGAATCCGTTTTTTCAACTTTGGAACTGAGGAACCCCGCAGGATTTTTGGACGCCCAACCCCTCACTTCAATGAATAGCCTCCAAGCTGTGCCATCAATGCCAAGGCGTCAGCGACGGATGCCTGTGGAATGTGGCAAGAATGGTTCTGGCAAATATAGATCCGGTTCATGCCTGTCTCGAAGCGGTTGTCTAGCAATGCAAGCTGATCCGGATTTTCGGACACGGAGGCCACGAGGACTTTGTTGGGGAAGTAATTGCGATCAATTTCTTCTGCCCACTCCTTCGCATCCGGCCCAGTGACGACGACCTCCAGGAACGGCCTGAGGAAGTGTTGCATCAAGATGGCCCAGTTGCTGTATCCGCCGCCATAGCGCGGCATGTCGGGTTGCACGTTCTGGAGCATCCGCTCCGCAAGATCGGTGTAGTCGGAGCGGGAGACCAGGTGCCCCAATTCCCACAATACGTTTGCCAGCACCGAATTGCTGGCAGGGATGACATTGTCCATGACCTCCAGCTTTCGGGCGATGAGCACGGGGTCTTCGTCAGAGGTGAAATAGAACAGCTGAGTTCCGGGATGGTAGAAATGCTGCTGAACATGCTCCATCAGCCGTTCTGCGATACGGAGCCATGCATCGTCGAAGCAGACTTGATAGAGGGCGACGAAAGCATCGGCCACAAGCGCGTAATCATCCAGAAAGGCAGGAATGCTGGTCTTCCCCGCTTTGAATTTGCGCATCAGCCTTCCCTCGGAGTACATTCCTGCCGAGATGAACCTGGCTCCGCGAAGTGCGGCCTCCAGATAACGCAGCTCCCGAAAGGCACGGTAGGCATCGACACATCCCTTGATCATCAGTGCGTTCCAAGAAGCCAGCAATTTGTCGTCGAGACCTGGTCGGATGCGATTCCCACGTGCTTTCAGAAGGATCGCATTTGCATGGGACAGTCTCTCCAGGAAAGCCTCGGTGGAGATTCCCCTTGCAGCGGCAAAAGCCTCGGGGCTTGTTCCGGCGATGAGGACACTATTCCCGTGTTCCCAGTTCCCGTCCCGTGTAATCTGATAATAGTCACACCACCAGCCACTGTCTGAACCGAGTAGTTCATCGACCTCGCTCTTTTTCCAGACATAAAACTTCCCCTCCACGCCCTCACTGTCTGCATCCAAGGAAGCGTACCATCCACCTTCGGGGGACTGCATCTCACACTCCATGAATTCAAACGTCTGTGAGACGATTCGCTGGTAAAGTGGGTTCGGAGAGAATCGATAGGCCTCGGAATAGAGGGACAGGAGCTGTCCATTGTCGTAGGTCATCTTCTCAAAGTGGGGCACCTTCCAGGTTCCATCCACGCTGTAGCGGGAAAATCCTCCCCGGAGATGATCATAAATGCCCCCCCAAGCCATTTTTTCCAAGGTCAGCCTTACCGCATTCAGCAGCTGGCCGTCATTGAGGCGATGACCCTCCCGCAGCAAAAACAGCCAGTTGTTTGGCATCGGGAACTTGGGGGCGCGGTTGTAGCCTCCCCATCGGGGGTCGAATGTGCTGCGCCAGGGTTGCAGGACTTTTTCCAGGAATGCATCCGTGAACGGTGAAGGTTGGGTGGCGGGCAGGATGGCATCCATCCTGCGCACAGCATCCGTAAGCCGCTCCGCGTAGCCGTCTGCTTCGTCCGGACTGTGGCACCAGAGCTCTGCAAGCTGGGCAAGGATGTCCAGCCATTGTCCTTTCCTGAAGTAAGTGCCTCCCCATATCGGGCGCCCATCGGGCAATGCCACGCAGTTCAGCGGCCACCCCCCTTGTCCCGTCATGAGTTGAACGGCATCCATATAGATTTGGTCAATGTCGGGGCGCTCCTCCCGGTCGACTTTGATGCTGACGAAGTGTGCGTTCTGAGCTGTTCCCACAGCCTCGTCCTCGAAGCATTCATGCTCCATCACATGGCACCAGTGGCAGGCCGCATAACCGATGGAAATGATGAGGAGCTTGTTCTCGCGTTTCGCCTTCTCCAGAGCATCAGGTCCCCAGGGATACCAATCCACGGGATTGCGGACGTGCTGAAGCAGATAGGGGCTGCTTTCCTGGGCAAGGTGGTTGAGGAATATGGGCATCTTCGTGTGTGGAGACAGATTTTCTGGGATTCAAGATGAAACAGGGGAGTGAGATTCCCCCCTGCGCTCAGGCGATTCGCTGGCGTGTCGCCTCCGCCAAAATCACCCCGACCGAGACGCCGACGTTGAGCGAGGCCACATTTCCCAGCATGGGGATGCCAGCCTGGGCGTCTGAGGACTTGACGATGCGAGGGGTGATGCCCTTTTCCTCGGATCCGAAGACAAGGCACAATGACCCTGTGAAATCAACCTCCCAGAGTGTCTTGGATGCCTTCTCTCCGCAGGCAATCAGGCGAATCCCGTGTTCCTTGAGCAGGTATATGGCGTCTTGGAGGTGGTGGACGCGGCAAACAGGCACGTGCTGCAGTGCGCCTGCACTGGACTTCATCGCCTCGGCGTTGATGCGGGCGCTGCCCTGCTCAGGGATCACGATTGCGTCCACGCCCATGCACTCAGCGGTGCGCGCAATGCCGCCGAAGTTTCGGACATCGCTCACCTGGTCGATCATCAGGAGCAGGGGAGCCTTGCCTCTGGACTGGAGTCCAAGGATGATTTCCTCGAGATTGCCGTAGGGAACGAGCCCGGCGAATGCGACTACGCCTTGATGGTTGACATTTCGGGCAAGACGGTCGAGTTTCTCGACAGGCACCACCTGTAGCGGGATGCCCCTCGACTGCGCGAGGTCATGGACATCGTTGCGCAATTCACTGTCCAGGCCTTTTTTCAAGAGGATTTTATCAATCTGCCGTCCGGCCTCCATGGCTTCCATCACACTGCGGGCGCCATAGATGAAGTCTTTGCCTTCTCCCAAGTCTTCTCCGCGCCCTCGGGATTCACTAAACGAGTCCTTTCGTCTTGGGTTTCCCGAGGAACGGTTGCTGTCAATGCCATCTCGCCTCTCAGAATTCAAGCTGCGTCGGTTCGCATTGGGTGAGGGGCGGGGTCTGCGATTGCCATGCCCCCTGTTTTCTGGCTCTGCCATTGTGTTTTATCTTGGGTATCAAAGCAAAGCAGGATTGTGGCCGGATCCTCAATCCTGCTTTCAAGTCATTCAACCACTTGCTGAATCGAATCCGAGTCCTTTGTGGCAGGAGCCGTCAGTTCCTGCGGGGTGCCGGTCTTTGGTTCGCCAGCTGCCTCGGCCTTTTTCTTGAATTCCTCGGCCATAGACTGATATTGGGGCTCCTTGGAGTCACTGAAGGCGATCTCTGCCGCCCGGGCCGCTGTGGCATAGTCCTTCATACTTTCAGCCCTCTGCAACACGAAAGGCACCGCACTCAAGAGACGGTCATACTCTGGGAGCTTGATCTCTGTCTTCTCGTAATATTCCACCCATGCTTCTGCCTTTTTCAGGACTTTCAGGAAGTTGGAGGCCGCCTTTTCTCTGTTATCCAGCCTTTCCCAGGCGGTGGCTGCAAACATCGGGAAGATGGGGTCATTGCCGCGAGCTGCATCGCTGATGCTGTCGTCCGCCATCGTGAGAAGATCGGCAGCCTTCTTTTTCCATTCGGCAATGTCCTTCTTGTTGATGGAAATCAACTTGTCAAGGCTGTCGGCCTTGGTGGGATCTTGCTTCTTCATGGCCTCCATCCCACGATTCTGGTTTTGCTTGCATTCCATCTCGTCGGCGAACGCATTGGCTACACGGAAGATCATGCTGGACATGTTGCCGACGATCGTGCGACGGATGTGGTCGTCCAGGTACATCGTCGTGTCGGAAAGATTCCGGTAACGGAAAGAATGCATCAGCAAATCATAGCAAATGTCCTTCTGAACCCGTCCCTGGCGACCATACGGGTCGGTGGATGGGCAGTTCATCTTGGAAAAGTCCACCGGTACGAGGCGATTGGCAAGCCCCTCCACCTGAAACCATGGCTGGAGGCCGACATAGCTGCTGGGCGGGATGGTGGTGCTGAAGTAGATGGGGCGGTCCCAGCCATTCTTGGCGTTGGTGAGGACAATGTCCAGGATCAGCCAGTCCTGTTTCAGGAGGTAGGATGAGGATCCGCCACGGGTAGCAATGGGCCAGTTCAGTTCCGGTGCGATGATGTAACGGGCATACTCTGGGAGCACGGTTCCGTTCTCGAGCACTTTCTTGCGATCCACGGGCAGTGTCACAATCTCTCCCTTGGTCCATTGGCGGAATGCGCCGACATCGCCGATATATTCACTCTGCGGCGATGAGATGGGCAACGGGGGTGAATCATTGCTCTGCTTTTTCATCTGGTCGATGTACCAGTCTGTATTGAGCAGGCTCAGGTTCACAACCCTCACGTCGGTGCGAATTCCCTCCACTTCCTGAATGTACCACAGAGGGAAGGTGTCGTTGTCGCCATTGGTGAAGATGATGCCGTTTTTCTTGCAGCTGTTCAGCAGGTTGTAGGCGGAGTCGGGAGCGACATACTGGACGTTTCGGTCGTGGTCGTCCCAGTTCTGGGCGGCCATCAAGACCGGGGAAACCAATGGGAGGAAGGAGATTGCAAGCGCCAATCGCTTGGGCATCCTTGCCATGTCCTTCAGCATGTCATAGAGCGCCACCACGGCCAACCCCACCCAGATGGCAAAGGTTTGGAACGACCCTGCATAGGAGTAGTCCCGTTCGCGGGGCTGCGCCGGCGTCTGGTTCAGGTAGAGGATGATCGCGAACCCCGTGAAGAAAAACAGTAGCATGACGCTCGTCGCGTCCTTCGGTCGCTTTACAAACTGGTACACCATTCCGAACAGCCCGAGGAGCAGCGGAAGGAGGAAGTAGTGGTTCTTCCCCTGATGGTGCAGCACTTCCCGGGGCTGCCCACTGAACCTGCCAAACTCGAATCCGCTTTCCCAGCCCATGTCCTGCGTATCCCCTTCCCGGCCGGCGAAGTTCCACATGAAGTAGCGGAGGTACATGTGCCGGACCTGATAGTCGAAGAAGAACTTCATGTCTTCTGCGAAGGTCGGCTTGTCGTCGGCGGGTGAATCAGAGCCGCCACGGCGCTTTACATAATTCTTGTACCCGAATTCCCCAGTGTAGTGTCCGCCCTGTGCGGAGTGCATCCTTGGAAACCATACCTTGCCAGACTTGTAGTCCACGTCTTGCTTGTACCCATACCATAGGTAGCGGTCCTCGACGCGTGTGACGGCATTGGTCTTGGAGTTGACGGCAACCATGCGGCCGTCCTTCAGTTGGGTGACATAATCGTCGCCATCGGTTGGCGAGGGGACGGTGAACCCCACCGCTTTTCCATTCTTGATGTTGAGGCTCCCACCATCCTTCAGTGCGTATGAACCGCTGGGCATGATCCGGGGTTCCTTCACCGTAACATAGGATTCCCGCTTGTATTCCACCTCCTGGTTGCGACCGTCTGCGGCGTCATTATAGCGCACGCCCCTTAAAAGGGGGCTGTCGCCATACTGTTCACGCTTCAGGTAGCTGATCATGGAGGCGATCGAACTGGGGTCGTTTTCATTGATCGGTGTGCCTGCACCCGCACGGATTACGATCATGGTGTAGCTGGAATAGCCGACTACGATCACCAGGAGGCTCCAGCAAGCCGTGTTGAGGATCACCCGAAGCGGAGAATCGCCACCGAAGACCCGGGCACCGATTTTTTGGTTCTGTGTGACGACAATTCCCGCGATCAGAGATCCCAAGGCGAGAACCAAGAATAGGATGATGCCCGTTCCGAACCCCATCCCCAGGCCGGTGTGCTCGTAGGCTCCCCTCTCCACGTCCATCCGCTCAGAACCGACCAGGATGCGCTCAAACCACCAGGCAATCTCTGCGGACTTCTGGATGACGCCGTATTGGATGAAGGCCAGGATCATGACTGAGGACAGGAAAGTCACGACAACCCCCGATGGAGTGACCTTGAACTTCTTGAAATAGTAGACGAACGCAAGCATCGGTACGGCAAGGAGGTTCAGCAAGTGCGTACCGATGGACACGCCCATCATGAAGGCGATCAGGATGATCCATTTCATGTTGTCCGGTTCTTCCGCCCTGGCTTCCCATTTGAGCATCAACCAGACGACCACGGCCGTGAAGAAGGAACTCAAGGCATAAACCTCCGCTTCCACGGCATTGAACCAGAAGGAGTCGGCAAAGGTGACAGTGAGCGCACCCACCATGCCTGCGACAAGTATCACGAGGGTCTCATTCATTCCGAGCTCCTTTTTGCCGAATGCGATGAGCTTTTTTGCCAGGTAGGTGACGATCCAGAACGAGAACATGACGCAAAATGCGCTGGAAAGCACACTCACCATGTTCACCCACCATGCGACTGTCAGCTCTGAGCTGGAAAACATGGCAAAGAAGCGACCCAGAATCAGGAAGAATGGTGCACCTGGCGGATGGGGAACCTCGAGTTCGTTCGCACAGGCGATGAACTCGCCACAGTCCCAGAAACTCGCCGTGGGTGCCATCGTCAGGTAGTAGGTGATGAAGGCCACCAAAAAGGCAACCCAGCCAAAAATGTTGTTTAACCTATTGTAAATCATGTTTCCTTGAATTGTCTCTGCATTACTTCCCGAATGGGAGAGCCTCGTTGCCTTCTGCCTCTCTGAATACCGAGGGCGATCCAAACATGCAGACGTTATACCTGTATGTAGGGGTAGTTGGGAGTATGATACACGTCTTCGTAGAGCTCATGCGGATCCGGGAAGGGCGATTCCTCGGCGAACCGTACACTTTCATCGACAATTCCCTCGATCCGGGTCTCGATTGCCTCCAACTCGGCTGGTGTGGCGACATCGTGCTGGTAAATGTGTGCCCTGATCTCCAAGATGGGATCCTCGTTCTTGAAGTGCTCGAGCTCTTCCTTCGTGCGATACTTCGCAGGGTCGCTCATCGAGTGGCCTTTGTAACGGTAGGTCTTCATTTCCAGGAAGACAGGGCCGTGGTCGGGCTGGCGCACGAGGGCGACGGCTTTTTTCATTTCCTCATAGACCGCCATCACGCTCATTCCATCTACCTGCCAGGATGGCATCTCATAGGCAGCGCCCAGCTTGTAGAGATCCGTCACGTTCGAGGTGCGCTCCACGGAGGTTCCCATCGCGTACTCGTTGTTCTCGACGACATAGATCACGGGAAGCTTCCATGTCATGGCGAGGTTGAACGCCTCGTGGAGGGCACCCTGTCGTGCTGCACCGTCACCGAAGCAGCAGACAGTGACCCGGTCGTCTCCGGTGTACTTGCTGGCAAATGCGAAGCCTGCACCCAAGGGAATGTGCGCGCCGACGATGCCATGTCCGCCGAGCAGATAATGCTCTTTGCTGAATAGGTGCATGGAGCCGCCTTTGCCCTTCGAGCTGCCAGTCCTTTTGCCATACATTTCTGCCATGACCGCATTGGCACTGATGCCACGCGTCAGAGCCATTCCATGGTCGCGGTAGGCGGTGATGAGGTAATCATCCTTGCGGATGGCGGACTCGATGCCTGAAGACACGGCTTCCTGTCCGATGTAAAGGTGGCAAAAGCCCTTGATCTTCTGCTGCATGTACATCTGAGAGGCTTTTTCCTCGAAGCGCCGCTGCAACATCATTTCCTCATACCAATGCAGCAGCAACTCCTTGGAATAAGGCTGGGCTGCCAGCGTCTTCGTACTTGTTTTTGCCATGCCTATTCGCGATTTCATCAAATTGAGCGGCCAAATTAATCAATTTTTTCAGATTCTGGCGTCTTTTGGCAGCTTTAATCGGCTGTAGGATCGTCAAAGTTTCCAAACGATTACATGATCCTCATGGGGTCGGGTTGCCCTCTCTCCCCGGCACATTCCGGGCGGCTCGGCGGTTCTTGGAGCCGGCACTCGTGGATGGGAATGTTATTTTCTAGGGCTCAATTCTGACCAAGTCGGCAAAAGTCATGCAAACACATGGAATTCAGTCCGTAACAATGGCACCCCTGGGTTCGGGCAAAAGAGTGATGGATTGGACAAAAGGGGACGTCATGCATCAGGTCTCACATCCATGATCATGGAGAATCACCAAAATCCGGGATGTCACTCCTCTTCATCCCAATTCAGCTCCGCCTTGTACCATTTGTCACCTTGGCCTTTTTGAGCGGGTGAAAACTGGAACTGGTAAAGCGCAGAGGTGCAAGCAAGCCTCAATTCGTGCATTTCCGGATCCATTCGTGGAGGGCGAACGTATTTCACATTGCCATCCGCTGAGACGTACACATCGAAGGTTAGCTTGACTGGGGATTCCGAAAAAAAGGATGCGGTCCTCTGTTTGACGATCTCCCTGTCCAAATCAGCAAAGGTGAAGATGCCGACTTTGCTCGTGGCTTTCACACTGCGGTACCCGATCGGGTGCTGGGCGAAGGAGGCGACTGCGGTCACCATTGATAGGCAGAGGAGGAAGATGC
>JBJOPY010000319.1:0-7024 GCA_046050405.1 Bacteroidota bacterium
CAATCCCTTGGATCCTCTGCCTCGAGTGATACCTGCGAAGCCTTCCAGCCGCCTGCCGCGCAGGCCATGCCGGTCGCGACCAGCATCTCCATCCGCTTCCAGCAGGCCATCGAACGGAACGAGCCGAAAGGTCGCGGGTTCATCATTGAACGTGTTGACGGCCAGTTCCGTAAATCCCTTATTCCCGCTATTATTCTTCTTGGCGACCCCGTGAATCCCGGGAATCCAGTCAACAGCCGCATTGTGCGGCCTCTACACCTACGTGCAGATGAACGAAAGCACGGGCGAAACCATCCCAGATCCAGAAAATCGTTGTCATCTGTCGCCGCTGGAACATCCGCCTCCTGGGGCGTACGGTTTATGTGCTAACTTGCGGCATCGAAATCGATGGAAACAGAAGACATATGCAAGGCAGCGGACTGGTTGCAGAAAAACTGGGAATTGCTTCCTCCTTCCGACCTTGATTGGGCATCGCTCAGGGCAGCCTTGAAAGCACGGCTTGAATGGATGCTACAGAATGAATTCGAGCGGCTTGTGCAGGCGATGTACCGCTTGGATGTCGCAGAATCGAAATTTCGAATGGCCTTGGCAATGCCTACAGTCGGTGAACGTGCAGCGAGGCTGTCAGAAATCATTTTGGAACGGGAGCTGCAACGCTTGGCGACGTGGAGGAGATACAGCGGAGGATTTCCAGGATGCATCTAGATCCAACCTGTCCAGAGCCCCGAACGAAGCAATCCCTTCGAAGGCATATACTGGAAACGATGATTTTGGCATGGCCGGTGATCATGGGTCAGGTCGGCAACTTCTTCATCGAAACGGTAAACACCATGATGATCGGCGACATGGGTTCGCTCCATCTATCGGCAGCATCGATTGCCAATAGCCTCTTCATGCTCATCGCTGTGATCGGAATCGGAGTTTCCATGGCGATCTCCCCTCTGACGGCTCGGTTGATCGGCGGCGAGCGAGGCGAGGAGGCCTTGAGCAGGATGTTGCATCAAGGATTGGTCTCGGGTTTTTGGATGGGCATTCTATTGATGGGGCTTTTATTCGCGCTTGCAGAGACCATCCCCCTTCTCGGTCAGCAGCCGGAATCCGTTCCACTGGCACAATCCTACCTCCGCATTCTGGCTTGGTCACTGCCACCAATGTTGCTTTTCCTCTCATGGAAGCATTTTCTGGATGGCTTCGAAGCGGTGCTTCCGGGGATGGTCTTGACACTGTCCATCGTGGTCATCCACCTCTTTTTCAATTGGGTCCTCATTCATGGCAAACTCGGATTTCCAGCCATGGGGCTGGACGGTGCAGGGTGGAGCTCCTTGATATCGAGGATCCTGGGAGTCCTGGGTATCATGGTGTATGCGATCACCTCCAGACGTTTCGGGAAGTACTTCAGGGTACGGCAGATTTTCATTCACCGAAAAAGTGAAATCCTCGCAATCTTTAGAATCGGGTTGCCAAGCGGGATTCAGTACCTATTCGAGGTGGGGGCATTTTCTGGTGCAGTGCTGCTGGCGGGCAGGATCGGACAGGAGGAGCAGAGCGCCCATCAGATAGCCATACAGATTGCATACTTTACTTACATGTTTTACCTTGGCATTTCGACGGCTGTTTCGATTCGTGTGGGGAACGCAATGGGGCGGAAGGATCATCCATCGCTCAGAATGGCATCCATTGCTGCTGTGGGGTCCGGCCTGGGCTTTGTGGTCTTGTTTGCGTCTCTCATCCTAGTAACGCGGAATCATTTGCCACGGCTTTACATTGATGAGCAGTCAGTCTGTGACATCGCTTCGAGCCTGCTGCTGATCGCAGCATTTTTCCAGCTGTTCGATGGAATGCAATCGATCGTGATCGGCGCATTGCGCGGTGTGTCGGATGTCAGAATCCCCACGGCCATCACCTTCATTGCGTATTGGGTAATCGGACTGCCCTGTGCCTTTTTATTTTCTGAAGTGTTTAAGCTAGGCGTAGAGGGCATCTGGTACGGGTTGACGACAGGACTGGGATTCTCAGCCATGTTGCTGATCCTGCGTCTTGTGAACAGAATCCAACCCAAGGGCCTGGCCAAGAGATCTACTTCTGGCATCTGATTTGCCGTTAACTTTGGACACAGGAAAGTAGCTTGGTCAAATTTCCTATCGATAAGGTTTGACGATATTTTAAATTCGGAACTGTAAATTCAAAATGATGAAGATTTTCCGCTCAATGATGATCATCGCCATGGTTATGATGGGATCGCTGGCTGTTGCCCAGCGTGTTTCGCACTCAGGAACCAAGGTATCCACTGCACATGCCGAAGCCCCTGGGATTGAATGGCTGACCTGGGACCAAGCAGTAGTAAAGATGGACAAGCAGCCCCGGAAGATGATGGTGGATGTCTATACAGAATGGTGTGGATGGTGCAAGCGCATGGATGCGACCACGATGGAAGACCCGGCCATTGTCAAGCTCATCGGTGAGAAATTCTACGCCGTGAAATTGGACGGTGAACATCGGAAAGACATCGTCTTCAGAGGCCGCACGTACAAATTCATTGCCGAGGGATCCCGCGGCCATCATGAGCTTCCCGCCGAGTTGCTCAGTGGCAGGATGAGCTATCCCACGCTGGTGTTCTTGGACGAGGAGTATGGGATCATTCAACCACTTCCTGGTTATCAGGATGTCGCAACCTTGGAGCCGATTTTGGCTTATTTCGGAGGAGGACATTACAAGACCACGCCTTGGGATTCGTTTCAGGCAGGTTACAAAAGCACGCTAAAGTCAAACTAGACGGTGTCCCGTCAACATTTCACGATAGAATCGAGAGGTAGCAGTTGCCCGGCTTGCCGCCTGAAGCTGGGCGTGCTGGAATGATCCAGTCATCCGATCAATTGCTCGATGATGTCCCGGCTTTTATGGGCAGCTCGGCCTTGACTCCCATTTCCGCCTGCCATGGTGGCTCGCTTTCTTGGGGATCATGGACTGGGTTCGTCGAGTCCTTCCCATCTTGGAAACAGGGCCTTGACTTGACCACCCATCGATCCGTTTGTGGGGCGGGTCACTCATTTCCGGTGAATCACAGCGTGGATTTGTCCGAAGGATGCATCCTACTGCATCTTCACCTGAGCAGTCGGCGGTTGCTGCGAATTGCGAATGGCCACCAGCCTTGCGACCTGTGAGGCCAGATCGGCAAATGCGATCCCGGTTTCACTCTCCTGGTCCAATGCGGCCGGGCTTCCATCATCTCCCCGCCTGCGCACCTCCTCTACCAGTGGAATCTGCCCCAGAAGGGCAATTCCCAAGGTTTCTGCAAGCGAAGCACCACCTTCTTTCCCGAAAATGAAGTACTTGCGATCCGGAAGATCCTCAGGCACGAAATAGGCCATGTTCTCTACAATTCCCAGGAGCGGAACGTTCACCTGCGGTGCGCGGAACATCTCTCCGCCCTTGCGGGCATCAGCCAGCGCCACTGCCTGGGGGGTCGTGACGAGCACCACCCCAGTCACGGGCAGCTGCTGCACCAGCGTAAGGTGGAGGTCACCGGTACCGGGGGGCATGTCGATCAGGAGGTAATCGGTCGCTCCCCAGTCCGTATCAAAGATCAACTGCTGCAATGCTTTGCTCGCCATCGGCCCGCGCCATACGACAGCCTGGTCGGCAGGCACCAGGAGCCCGATGGAGTTCAGCTTCACCCCGTGCCGCTCGATCGGGACCATGACATCACGGTCGCCGACTTTCCTGACAAAAGGCACCTCGCCCTGCAGCCCAAACATGATCGGAATGCTGGGGCCATAGACGTCCGCATCACATAGTGCGACTTTCGCCCCCGTCTGCGCCAATGCAACAGCCAAGTTGGCGGCCACCGTGCTTTTGCCCACCCCCCCCTTTCCAGAGACGACAGCAATGATGTTCCGCACGTTTGGAAGGCGGTCATGCCGGGCGACCGTAGTCACATTCGCTGTCATCAGCGGTTCCACCACCGCCCCAGGATGCACATGCCTGTGGACGGCATCAATGCAATCTTGCCTGATCTTATCCTTCAGCGGACAGGCAGGCGTGGTCAGCACCACGGTGAAGGCCACCTTCAGCCCGTTCACCGTGATGTCCTGGATCATGTCCAGGGTCACAAGATCCTTTTTCAGGTCTGGATCTTGGACATGCCGCAGGGCGGAGCGCACTTCTTCGATATTGATCATAAGTACAATTCAAAATCCGTTATCATTGCGGAAATCAAAATTGAAACTTTCTCGCCGGACAAAGGTTCGCTCCGAAACCGAATATCATTTACAGGGACGCCATCGTCCACACACTCCCCCATTGGGGAGCCTAACCGAAAAAAGCAGCATTAGGCGGTGGAAATACAAAATTGGTGGCGAAAGCCTTGCGGACAGCGACCCCAGTAGCGGTTGCCAAAACTGATCCTGAAAGGTGGGAAGTTGAACGGAGGCTCTTGTGTGAAATAGGAAGAACTTTTCTGCCGACTCGGTGGTGCCTGCGGTCTGGCACATACATCGGAAGGCCTGCAATGGGTGAGGGGTATGATTCCTCGGCAAGTGCTATTGATCGGATGGAAAATAGATGCTCTACTTGTTTCATTTTCTCTCTAGGTTTGCAGCCTAAGCTCGAATGTACCTTATAGATGCAGATGCAAAAGATAACCGTTGCGAAAGGGGATGGGATCGGCCCTGAAATCATGGATGCGACATTGAAGATCCTTTTTGCTGCTGGAGCCAGGATTGACGTGGAGGAGATCGAAGTCGGTGAAAAGGCATACCGCGCAGGGAACACCTCTGGGATTGCCCCCGAAGCCTGGTCCGTCATCCGCCGCAACAAGGTTTTCCTCAAGGCTCCGATCACGACCCCCCAAGGTGGCGGATATAAAAGCCTGAATGTCAGCATTCGCAAGATGCTCGGACTCTATGCAAGTATACGTCCCTGCGTGAGCCTTGCACCATTCGTGCATACGAAGCACGCGAAGATGGATGTGGTGATCATTCGCGAGAACGAAGAAGACCTTTATGCCGGCATCGAGCATCAGCAAACGGACGAAGTCGTCCAATGCCTGAAGCTCATCAGCCGCCCCGGCTGTGAAAAAATCGTCCGCTATGCCTTCGAATATGCCCGCCAATACGGCCGAAAGAAAGTCTCCTGCTTCACCAAGGACAATATCATGAAGCAGACCGACGGCCTGTTTCACCAGGTGTTTGATGAAATCGCGCCGTTGTATCCCGAGATACAAAACGAACACTGGATCGTGGACATTGGGACGGCCAAGCTGGCGGACACGCCTGAGGACTTTGACGTGATCGTATTGCCGAACCTCTATGGCGACATCCTTTCAGATGTCGCTGCGCAGATCGCAGGCTCCGTGGGCTTGGCGGGTTGCAGCAACATTGGGCAGGAATGCGCCATGTTTGAAGCGATCCATGGATCCGCCCCGAAGATCGCCGGTCAAGATGTGGCCAATCCCTCCGGGCTGTTGCAAGGAGCCGTCCTGATGCTATGCCACATTGGCCAGTCGGATGTCGCCGAGCGCATCCAGAATGCCTGGCTCAAGACCATCGAGGATGGTATTCATACTGCGGACATATACACCCCTGGCGTGAGCCAGAGAATGGTCGGTACGAAGGTCTTCGCCGAGGCATTGATCGCCAATCTGAATCAATCGCCAGCGCAGATGAAGGCTGTTTCCTTCGGGGGAAGCCAGGCCATTCAACTGGCCGATTACAAGCGTCGTCCCCCGATGAACAAGGAGCTTGTGGGGACGGATATCTTCATCCATTGGCCGGGAACCAATCCTGATGAGTTCGCCCGCATCGTGCAGGGCATGGACAGCGACGACATGCAGCTGAGTTTGATCACGAACCGTGGCATCAAGGTGTGGCCCGATGGGTTCTCCGAAACTTTCTGCACCGACCATTGGCGGTGCAGATTCAAGCCCCGAAAAGGCAAGAAGATGGAGCCTAAACATATTCTGGAGCTCCTTTCCCATGCGGTTGATCTGCGCCTCGACACCATCAAAACCGAAAACCTCTACGAGTTTGACGGGATTCCAGCATTCTCACTCGGCCAAGGTCAATAGCCACATCCGTCCTGCGGCTGAAAATGATGCGGCCACAGGGAGGCTGCGGCAGTGATCCTGCTGCAAAAAACACTGGACGATTCGAACCCTAACCTGCCCTTCCGCACTTCATTCCTTTACGGGTCGTATCGAGCCCCCCAATAGAAAGGAGCGGCACCTGCTGAGGTGTGGATTCCCCTATAACCCTAGCTCCCTGCGGTGCAGAGGAGCTGTTCCCTCATTCCCCTCCGAAGACCGCACGAAACACGTCCTCCAGCCGTGAGAATCCCCGAATCTCCAGCCCACTGAACTTCCCTTCCAGCCCCTTGGTTTGGCTCTCCGCGATCAGGATCTGCTTGAATCCCAGTTTTTCCGCTTCGGCGATCCGCTGTTCTATGCGCGACACTGCCCGGATCTCGCCTGTCAACCCGATTTCTGCGGAAAAGACCATCTTCCTGTCCAGGGCCGTGTCCAGCATGGAGGATACCACGGCGCAGACCAGTCCCAAATCCAAGGCGGGGTCATCGACCCGCAAGCCCCCGGCAATGTTCACAAATACATCCTTGAGACCCATTTTGAATTCGCAGCGCTTCTCCAGCACGGCCAGCAACATGCTCAGCCGCCGTAAGTCGAAACCTGTGGCGGATCGCTGCGGCGTACCATAGGCCAGGGGGGTGACCAGTGCCTGCGCCTCGATCAGGATGGTTCTCAATCCTTCCAATGTTGAGGCGATGGCCACGCCACTCAGTCCCGAGTCCTTGGAACTGAGAAAAATCTCGCTCGGATTCGTGACTTCGCGCAGACCCTGCGCATTCATGTCATAGATTCCCAGCTCCAGGGTCGAGCCGAAGCGATTCTTGCCTGTACGTACGATGCGGTAGCTGTTGTGGCGTTCCCCTTCGAAACTGAGGACGACATCGACCATGTGTTCCAGCACCTTTGGCCCGGCCAAGGCGCCGTCCTTGGTGATGTGGCCGACCA
>JBJOPY010000320.1:0-6433 GCA_046050405.1 Bacteroidota bacterium
ACCCCATGGAGCGAATCTGGTGGTACATGCGAAAGAAAATCACCCACAACAGGTACGTCGAGACCATGGTGGCGAGAATCGAGGCTTTCCGAAGGCTCATGGAAAACTTCGCCCACGAAAACCAACTGGGAAAGGACCTCTCAAGATTAACTATACAATTATAGTAGACTCTATATAAGACTCTGGGATCATGCAGGGTGCAGCGAGTCGGATGAGAGCTGCATCATCCGGGGGCAATGTCGGCTCATTCGTCTTGGGATGGCGGGTGGACTGCCAATCTGGACCACCGAAGCTGTAAAAATTTCATCCTCCTTCTCCACGCAAGTCTTTACTTTGCCTTGATGAACGAGACCTTTGGTCAAGTACCTGGGGAATACGGAACCGCGCTCCTCTATGTGCTGGGAGGATTGATATTCGTCATCGGTGGCTTGTTGCTGAACCGCCTGGTGGCTCCCAATCGTCCAAATTCAGAGAAGCTGAGCACATACGAATGCGGAGAAGACCCTGTCGGCAATGCCCGCATCCAGATTAACAGCAGGTTCTATGTGGCGGCGTTGATCTTCTTGGTATTTGACGTGGAGATCGTGTTCCTGTTTCCATGGGCGACGGTATTTGCCGATAAGGACTTGATCGGGATGGCACCGACTTGGGGCTGGCTGGCACTGATCGAGGCTTTCGTCTTCATGGCAGTCCTGTTGCTCGGGTTGGCCTACGTATGGGTCAAGGGTGACCTGGATTGGATCAAGCCCAAGCCCCAGGTTCCCACTAGTCCTGCCAAGGTGCCCGAAGCACTCTACGAGGCCTTCAATGCATCACAGGGCAAGTGAGCCCTGCGCAATTGCCAGGGGTTCGGATCAGAATACCCGATAGGCCGTCCATGTCCTTACAGACTCATCGTAAATCCAGGCCATGTTTCCTGCGAAGGAAAAACGGAACCCATCGATCTCGGGTAACCCCCCTTCGATCTGGGTCGCCCCCTGATACTTTCCGTTCAAGTCAAAATAAAGAATCTGATCACCATTCAGCTCCAAGACCGCGATGGGATAGGCATCATTTCCCGTGTAAGCAGCCACGTAGGGATTGATGTACCAATCCGTATCGCCGGGGGTTCCATGCTGGTGGGCAGGTTTTCCCTTGCCATTCTTGCGGCTGAAAAGAAAGAATGTCTCATCCTGAATTGTGATCAATTTCCTCACTGTCGGGTCGTAGGACAGAACCGATTGTTCTTCAGGCTGGTGCATCCCCTCCTTGATGCACTTCCAATCCCCTATCGGGAGCCCTTCACTGTTCAGCTCCCTGCTGAACCAGCCTGATTCACCATAGGCATTGGCTTCCAAGGTGTTTGACTTGGGATTGTACCAGATTCCGCGAAGGTCGAGGCCCGCCTCGCGGATGTGAATCGTGGATCCACTCATGTCGAAAACTTCCATCGGAAAGCTTGCATTGCCGGCGATCACGGTGATGAACACTTTAGGGCCGGGTATGAAGGCAACCGCAGATGCATTCGTCCCCTCGGTAGATTCGAATCGATACTTCATGGATTCGATCGCGGTAGGCTTGGGAGCCTGAGCAAAGGCCAAGTTTAGTGTCACCAGCAATGCCAGTAGCATCTTGGGAAAAGCAGATAAAACGTATGAAATTTTCATGTGTATTTTATGCAAAGTTAAGTTTTTTCATCTTCAAGGGCTATTCCTCTTCTTCATGCATCTCATTCAGAATCTCAGGAAAGCTAACCAACCATGCTCACCCTTTATATCATTGAGTGCGTGACCAATCACGCGCCGGTGGCGGAATAGGCTTCGCAGCGGGAGTTCTTCCTGATTGCGGCGACGGCGACATGAATGATATCCGTGGTACCCACTTCCCTAAAAATGCTGAATGCAAAATTGACCATTTTACAGCAAACTATTCATGGCCGATGTGGGTTATATCAATAATTTTCGTCAGTTCTTTATCTGGATGGACGGAAATTCTGGAGATTTCAGTGCGCCATGGGACTATCAGACATCAAAACAGGAGAAGGGAGCATCGTCGTCACGAAGCTGGATGAATTGATCAACTGGGCACGGCTGAATTCCTTGTGGCCAATGGGCTTTGGTCTTGCTTGCTGTGCCATCGAGATGATGGCCACGAGTGCAAGCCATTATGATCTGGATCGCATGGGTGTCTTCCCAAGGCCTTCCCCTCGTCAGAGCGACGTCATGATTGTTTCAGGTACGGTAACCTTCAAAATGGCCGATCGCGTGCGGAGGCTCTATGAGCAGATGGCCGAGCCAAGGTATGTGATCTCCATGGGGAGCTGCTCCAACTGTGGGGGGCCATACTGGGAGCACGGCTATCACGTCGTGAAGGGTGTGGACCGTATCATCCCCGTGGACGTCTATGTGCCGGGATGCCCCCCCCGGCCGGAAGCCTTGATCGGAGGAATCATGAAACTGCAGGAAAAGATCAGGAATGAAAGCCTCGGCCTCGAGGGAGAATCGGGCAGAACCTAGTCCCCCCTGCTGCTTGCCTGGATCTGGGCATGTGCCCCAGTTGCACTACGGCAAGGTCAAGGGCTTTGCCCCGGGGACGGATTCGTGGAAGAACGAATGACCGGTGCAGCGTGAACAATCAAGAAGGAATCTCACCCTCGCCCAATGGATCCGTTCCCTTCAAAGATAAAGATCCCACCCTCGCTTTGCATATAAATTCAGATATTGCAACTGAAATCAGATGTTCCAGCATTGACCTTCGATTTCCATGCGTGAAACCCCAGAGATAATAGGAGCGATCGCGCAACGCTTCGGTGAGAATGCCATTGCGTCCTCTGATTTTCAGGTGGCCCAACCTTGGATCTCCATTTCTCCGGCATTTTTGCTGGAGGTTTGCACCTTCTTGAGGGACGATCCCGCTTGGTACTTTGACTACATGGAATGCCTGAGCGGAGTGGACGAAGGGTCTGGATCCAACCGAATCGGGGTGGTCTATCACCTGATGAGCATCACCCGTGGGCACCGCATCGTGCTCAAGTGTTTCGTCGACCGCAGCCGCCCGTCTTCAGCAAGCTCGGGTTCCCTGCCTTCCCTACCATCGGTAGCCAGCGTCTGGAACGCTGCAAATTGGCATGAACGCGAGGCCTATGACCTGATCGGCATCTGGTTCGAAGGCCATCCCGACCTCCGGAGGATTCTCATGCCTGCCGACTGGGAGGGGCATCCACTGCGCAAGGACTACATGAACCCGGAAATCTATCACGACATCCAAACCGCCTACTGATGCCAGGAGTTCACCATCCCAATGCAGAACGGATCGAGCTCGATTACCGGGAGCTGCTTCGACGCTCTGCACCCGGCAAGGCCAGGCTGCAGGATTTGGCATCCGAGGAAATGGTTCTGAATATGGGACCACAGCATCCCAGCACGCATGGGGTGCTGCGACTGGAGCTGATCACCGACGGCGAAATCGTGCTGGAAGTGATCCCGCACATCGGCTACCTGCACCGGTGCTTCGAGAAGCACGCCGAGTCATTGCCTTTCCCGCAGATCATTCCCTATACGGATCGCATGGACTACCTCGCCTCCATGAACAACAATTTCGCTTTTGCGATGGGTGTCGAGCAAATGCTGGGGTTGACTGGTCAGCTTCCGAAGCGGATCGAATACATCCGGGTACTCGTGGCAGAGCTGAACCGAATCGCCTCACACCTGGTAGCGATCGGGACTTTCGGGATGGATGTGGGGGCGGTTACGCCTTTTCTCTGGTGCTTCCGGGACCGTGACCATATTCTGAAGCTTCTCGAATGGGCTTCCGGTGCCAGGATGCTGTACAACTTCATCTGGATTGGAGGATTGTTCCACGACATTCCGACAGGTTTCGAGGAGCGCTGCGCGGAGTTCGTGCAATATTTCACACCCAAAATGGCTGAACTGAATCGGCTCGTCACTGGGAATCCGATCTTTGTGGAGCGGACGGCGGGAGTAGGCGTACTGCCGAGGGAGGTCGCGATCAACTATGGCTGCTCAGGACCTGTGTTGCGCGGATCGGGCCTGAAGCTGGATTTGCGTCGGTTGGATGGATACTCCGTGTATTCCGAGCTGGACTTTGAAGTTTGCATTGGAAGGGGAGAAATGGGGACGGTCGGAGATTGCTGGGATCGGTACAAGGTACGGGTGGATGAAGTGGGTGAATCCTTGAAAATCATTTCCCAATGTGTGGAGCGGCTCCAGAAGGACTACCCGGGGGGGGGCAATTTCGACCCGCGTGGCATGTGCCCACCCAAGGCGCGCCCCAAGGCTGGCGAGTTTTATTCTAGGGCTGAAAACCCCAAAGGCGAATTGGGTTTCTATTTTATCACCGACGGGAAAAGCGACATTCCTGTTCGCTGTAAGGCCAAGGGACCCAGTTTCTCAAACCTCGCCGTGGTACCGGAGATTTCCAGGGGGGTGCTGATCGCCGATCTGATTGCAATCCTCGGGTCGATCGACATTGTCCTGGGAGAAGTGGATCGCTGAACCAAGATCCTGACTTTTGGCTACCCATTTGTCGTGTAACGAAGAGTGAAAGGCGGCGATGCCGTACTTTCATCATCTTCCTGAATTCCCTGGTATGAGCGCAGGGTTCATCTGGAACCAGAGAGGGTGATGCACCCACAGCTCAAAAAAACTCCCATCCGATGTCCCGCCGGTAATACTTGCCCTCAAACTCCACGCGCCCGGCATTCTCCAAAGAAAGCCTGACCGCCTCCTGAATCGTTTCCCCATGGGAGGTGATCGCCAGCACCCGGCCTCCCTCCGTGACGACCTGCCCATCCACCATCCTCGTTCCCGCATGAAATACGGTGGAACCCTGCACGGATTCCAGAAATGAAATGACCTTTCCTTTTTGATAACTGCCCGGATAGCCGCCGCTGACAAGGAACACCGTAGCAGAAGCCTGGTCTTGGGTAAAAACATCCACACGATGGAGCCAGCCGTTCGCAGTGGCTTCCATCAATTCCAGAACGTCACTCGAGATCCTCGGGAAAACGACCTCGGTCTCGGGGTCGCCCATCCGCGCATTGTATTCGATGACGAAAGGTTCATCACCGACTTTGATGAGACCCAGGAAAATGAAACCGGCGTAGGGAATCCCCTCGGCGGCCAGTCCTGCAATGGTCGGCTCGATGATGCGCGTCCGCACCCGCTCCATGAAGGCCTCGTCTGCAAATGGCACGGGAGAGACAGCTCCCATGCCACCTGTATTGAGGCCAGTGTCACCCTCCCCCACGCGCTTGTAGTCCTTTGCCTCGGGAAGCAGTTTCCAACTCTTCCCATCGGTCAATACGAAGACAGACAGCTCGATGCCTTTCAGAAATGCCTCGATGACGACCGTTTCGCCGGCCGAACCGAATGCCCGTCCGCTGAGCATGTCGCGCAGACCCGCCTCAGCCTCATCATGCGATTCACAGATGAGGACGCCCTTGCCCGCAGCCAGGCCGCTCGCCTTGAGCACTACGGGCAGGCCTTGTTCCCGCACATGGGCGACCGCTTCGGAGAGTTCTGCCGCAGTGAAGGATCGATGGCTAGCCGTAGGGATGCCGTGGCGCACCATGAAACGCTTGCTCCAATCCTTGTTGGCTTCCAGAACGGCTCCTGCCTTTCCTGGCCCGACGGTGGGAATGCCGGCTGTGCGGAGTGCATCCGCCAATCCCGCCTCCAAGGGAGCCTCTGGGCCGATCACCACGAGAGCGATGGCATTGCTCGTCACTGCCTGCTGGATGGCTGCGGCATTCATCGGATCCAAGGGAAGATTGGTTCCGATGGCAAGAGTTCCAGCATTGCCGGGGGCAAAAAACAAAGCTTCACAGCGTGGGGATCTGGCGATGGCAGCACCGATCGCATGTTCACGGCCTCCAGACCCGATGATGAGCACTCTCAATTTTGTCTCCATTGGCGGGCAATTTAGGGAAACATTGTCTCTCTGTGAGCATCGACTTTTTCGATTCCCTCTGCGGAGCTGGAAACCAATTCACTCCTCGCTCAAAATTGCGTTCAGGAGCGACCTTACCTCAATGGTAGGCTGATTCAGCAAAAAATGCCCACCCACTACCACATGCAGTGTGGCACACTTTACCTTTTGGATGAAGTCCTTGCAGAGATTCACCGGCAGGATGTCATCGTCCTCGCCCCATACGATGTGCCATCGCGTCCCCGTATCGGAGGAGCGTTTTGCAATCAGGCTGAGATCAGGCCTCAGCAGTGAATGCCCTTTCCACACCAATTTCAGCAACTGGCGCTTCTCGGCCGTGTGGAATTGCCGGCTGACAAATTTGTATTTGAAGGCATCGGTGATCCGGAGCCCGTAAAGCACCCAGAGAGAAGACCGAAGGAGGCCCGGCCAACGCATGACCGTCCCAAACAGCCGCCTACCCAGCGGGTGATACATGCAGAAATGGTACAGGGGATGGATCTTC
>JBJOPY010000321.1:0-5966 GCA_046050405.1 Bacteroidota bacterium
TCCGCGGGATCCTCACCATGAACGAGGCCGGCTATCTCCTCACCGAGGGCAAGAGCACGCGGACGAACGTGGAGGGCGTGTTTGCCGCAGGGGATGCGCAGGACTTCACCTATCGGCAGGCGGTCACAGCCGCAGGGACAGGCTGCATGGCCGCCCTGGACGCCGAGCGCTGGCTGAAAGAGGCCGGGCTCGATTGAAGCAGATGGAACCCACGCCGCGAAGGGACCCGAAAAGCCTGCAAGGCTACCCTCCGGTACTGCCCGACATGCAGGACTGGCCGATCTATCGGTTGGCACAGCAGCGGGAGGCACTGATCGCGGACGTGGTCGAACGTGCCGGGAAGGAACTGCTGGAGCAGTTCAGCCAGGGGAAGGGACTCCTGAGAAACATCGCCGAGGTCTATTACCAGGAAAGAATCCGGATCCAGGAGAATCCCTGGAAGGCGGATCCCAAGGACGAACCTGCCTTCTGGAAGCGGATCCGGAACAAGTTGCAGTACCTCGCACTGCCAGGCCACGAGGACCAGGAGGCGACCCGGGCGGTGATGCGGGAGATCGTCACGCGCTATGCCCGGGAGATCGCAGGCGATTTCAGGCCCTCCACCTATCATTTTGCGCGGAAGTTTGCCAATTTCGGCTTCTCGCTCATCTTCAACGCCGCCCAGGAAGGCCTTTTCCGGAACTTCCGCAAGCGGAGGAGACAGCTCCAGGAGAAGATGCAGCTCGTGGGTGAAACCGATAGGCTCCGGCAGCTCGCGAAGCAGGGCACGGTGATCCTCGTTCCCACCCACTTCAGCAACCTGGATTCCATCGTGGTCGGATGGGCCATCGAGACCCTGGGGCTTCCGGCATTCACCTACGGGGCGGGGATCAACCTGTTCGGGCATCCCATCCTGTGCTACTTCATGTCCCGGCTGGGGGCGTTCCGGGTGGACCGGAGGAAGAAGAACAGCGCCTACCTGACCGTCCTGAAGATCTACAGCGAGGAGATCCTGCTCCGGGGCGGACATATGCTCTTCTTCCCGGGCGGGACACGGTCGAGGAGCGGAGGCCTGGAAGGCAGCCTCAAGCTGGGACTTCTGGGGACAGCCATCGAAACGCAACGCGCCCTGCTGCAGCAAAAACCCGAGAACCCCGGCAAGATCTACATTGTCCCCCTGGTGATCAGCTACCACAGTGTGCTCGAGGCCCGGAGCCTCATCGACGAACACCTCCGGCGGGAGGGCAAGGAACAATTCGTCCTCCTGCGGGACGACTTCGGCAGCATCCGGAACAACATGCGCTTCGCCTGGAATTTCTTCAAGAGCAGCTCCGAGATGGTGCTTTCCTTCGGGGAGCCGATGGACCTGTTCGGAAACCGGCTGGATGAGCAGGGGGAGAGCGTGGACAAGTACGGCCGGATGATCGACCTGCACGACTACTTCAAGCCAGCCGCTGGGAGGGAAGCCCCGGATGCACAGCGGAGCCAGGAATACACGCGGCTGCTGGGAGGGAGGATTCTCGAGCGCTTCCAGAAGGAGAATGTCGTCTTCAGCAGCCACCTGGTCGCCTATGCAGCCTGGCATCTCCTCCTGGGATCCCACCATGGCGACCTCTACAGCCTGCTGAGCGTGCCGGAAGAGGATCTGCGGGTGGGATGGGAAGACTTTCAGAAGACCGTGGAGCGGCTCCATGTCCGGCTCAGCGAACTGGAACGCCTGGGACAGGTACGCCTGGCCCGCCACCTGCACACGGACATTCGCACGGTCATCGCCCACGGCCTGAAGAACCTGGGCGTGTACCATCTCAAACTGCCGCTGCTCCAGGGCTCCGATGGGGATGTACGCACACAGGACCTGCGCCTGCTCTATTTTTATGCCAATCGATTGCAGGGCTATGGCCTCGATAAATATGTCTGAAAAATGTCAAATATCTTCGCCATGGGCCAGCAGCCGGTAGGTGTCATCGGATCGGGGAACTTCGGGACCGTGATCGCCAATCTCCTGGCCGAGAACAGCGACGTGTGGATGTACACCCGGCGTCCGGAGGCGGTGAATGCCATCGACAAGGAGAAGTCACATCGCGGGCAGAAAATACACCCCCGGATCCGTGCAGTCACGGACTATGCAGAGATGGCCCGCCACTGCCAGTTGATCTTTCCCGTACTCCCGTCAAAGTTCTTCCGTGAGGCGATGCGGCAGATCGGCCCGCACCTGACACCCGCCCACATCCTGATCCACGGCATCAAGGGGTTGGATGTACAACATCCTCATTTAGAAATGGATGGAATAACTGACCTCAAGCTCAGCTTGCACCAGGTCAAGCGCATGAGCCAAGTGATTACCGAGGAGAGCTCCGTGCTGCGGATCGGTTGCATCTCAGGCCCCAACCTGTCCGGTGAGATCAGCCGGCACCTCCCGGCCGGCACCGTGATCGCCAGCCATTTCCAGGAGGTGATCGCGGCGGGCAAGCAGGCGCTCAGGAGCGAGCGGTTCATGGTGTTTGAGAACGACGACCTTGCGGGGGTGGAGCTGGCCGGGGTGTTGAAAAACATCCTCGCCCTGGGCTCCGGGATGGTGAGCGGGCTGGAGCTGGGGGAGAATGCCCGGGCACTCATGATCACCCGGGGATGGCGGGAGATGATCCGCATCGCGGAGCTGTTCGGCAGCGACAAAAACGCGTTCATGGGATTGGCGGGAATCGGCGACATGATCGCGACGTGCAGCAGCCCGCAAAGCCGGAACTACACCGTCGGCTACCGGCTGGCCAAGGGCGAACCGCTGTCCGGCATCACCAGCACCATGGACGAGATCGCCGAAGGCATCAGCACCGTCCAGACAGCCATGGGATTGATCCGCCATTATGGACTGCATTCACCGCTGATAAAATCCTTTCACCATGTCTTGTTCGAGCAGATGCCGATCCAAAACGCCATCCGCCAGCTGCTCACGCGCCGGCACGGCCCGGACGTGGATTTCCTGTAGCGCCGTCCTTGGGAAGCACAGAGGGGAGGGAAATCGCGGAATCCGATGTAAATCCCGCATTCTCCCGCAGTATTCTATTTAACATAACTATAATTATAGGACAAACAACGAACAATGATTTGGAAAATTGTCCGCCTCCGGGTTCGTTGATCGATCGGCTGTCTCGTCTGGGGAAGCTCCGCTAGCAAATGGCTTTTCCCATCTTCACCCCAAACGGAAAGCATCGAATCCCGGAGGCCACTCGCTGTCCGCCGATGGGCACCCCGTCCGGCACCCCCCTCCAGCACTTCCTCGCACTCCCTCCTCTGCTCTCACACTGGTTCCCGAGCCACTTGAACCGGACGCGCCACCGCATACCCCCTCCAGCACTACCTCGCACTCCCTCCTCCGCTCTCACATTGGTTCCACTCCCGCCCTGAAAAATAGATTTTGCCCACCGCCGAAAATTCCCGACCTTCGCACCGACTCTTAAATTCAATTAAATAAATTTTTAAATCACATGAAACAACACATTTCGCTCATTTTCTCCCTCGCCCTGCTGCTGGCAGTCTCCTTCGGATGTAAAGTCGGGGACGAGGATCCCGCTTCCCTGGCCTCCCGCGATGGACGGCTTGCTGCGACCTGGAACCTGACGGCAGCGGAGGTTTCGGACTATTATAAAGATCCAAATGTCACGAGGATCAAAACAGAATCTTATGATGGGACAACCTGGACAACGACAGAGACGGGTCAAAATACTACGACTGAATCGTATGGCTATGAAATGCAACTCGTAATTGAGAAAGAGGGAACAGCATCGATTATTCAAACATTCCATACTCCAGCACGGAATGTTGTCAACACAGATAGCACTCTTTGGTCATGGGTAGACGCTGGCAAGAAAAAGTCCATGCTGAACATTTATAGCACCTATTATGGAGGCCCGGATGAGCTTGTTGGCACGTGGGAGGTTGTGCGCCTGAGCAAGAAAGAACTCATCCTCTACCAACACTCAAAGGTGACATCCGATATTGACAGTGGTTCGGATATAGGTATCAATGAATATACCCGGAATTACACATTCGAAGCCGAATAAATCGAAGGACTTACTGTAAATAGGATCCATTGACACTCACTTACGATCACGGTTTATCATCCTGAACCCACAAAATGCCCGGCGAGATGCCGGGCATTTTGTTTGACATTTCTTGCCTTTGCGCCCTTAGGTTGGCTTTTTCTATGAAATGGCCGGTTGCGTTTGAGCGGTCGGGGTAAAAAATCGGTTGGCAGTTTTCTCAAATTGACTTGGCAGGTAGTATATTTGTAAATTGCAGGGCATTATATCAAGTTCAAAATTCATGGGAAAACCGAAATCAATGCCTCGCCTCCACCCCTACTGCCTGGCCATCCTCTTGGCGGCATGCCTGATGCAGGGAAGCCTTCCTGCACAGGGCCCCTCGGCTCCAGGGGGGAACGAATATGCCTGGAGGATCATCCCTGTCATTGGCGGCGCATCTTCCTTGCGCATCGAAGCGTACAACGACACCCCGCTGGGACTTTCGCCCGAGGGTGGATCCTCGTCTGGGCCGGAAATTGATATCCTAGGGAAGAATGTCAGTATTCCAGATGGCTCCCCATCCATCTCCCCGGGAAATAACACGGACTTTGGAGCCCAAACGGTCTGTAGGGGATCGGTCACACACACATTTGTGATTGCAAATACCGACAACTTCTTGTCTCTTATCGTTGATAGCATTACCCTTTCTGGAGCCAATTCAGAAGATTTTACCCTGACACTTTCAGACACTTTCCCGCAAACTATCCGCCCTAGAACTGGCCAGTTTTTGTTTGACGTTACCTTCGACCCGAATGCAACCGGCTCGCGATCTGCAACGGTCACGGTATTCAATGACGATGCGGACGAAGGAACATATACCTTCACGATCGGAGGCAAAGGCTTGAGGGACAGCCTTCCGCCCACTGCAAGATGCAAACAGAGTCTGACCCTCCCCCTCGACTCCACAGGCCAAGCATCCATCACAGCCGCAGACGTGGACGATGGCAGCTCTGACAGTTGTAGGATCCATCAAGTGCTAAGCGATTCCACGTTCACCTGCACAAATATCGGGACATCACCAGTGATCCTCACCGTGACCGATGACAGCGGCAATTCCGCGACCTGCACCGCGAACGTCACCGTGAGCGATGCCATGCCCCCCAAGGCAATCTGCAGGACCAGCCTGGTGGTTTACTTGGACGGCACGGGGAATGCAACTCTCACGGAGGCGGAGGTGGACAGCGGCAGCTCCGACAACTGTGCCGTTGCTCAACTGGCACTGAACAGAAACACTTTCACCTGCATGGATATCGGGACATCAACGGTGGCCCTCACAGTGACCGACAGCGGCGGCAATTCCGCCACCTGCACATTGCCTGTCACCGTGCGCGACACCATCAGGCCCACGGCAGTTTGCAAGGACCTGACCCTCACCCTGGATTCCGCGGGCCAGGCGGCCACCACCGCCTCGGCCGTGAACGGCACCAGCTCCGACAACTGCGGGATTGAATCCATTGCACTCAGCAAGACCTCGTTCAGCTGTGCCAATGTCGGCCCCAACTGGGTCGTCCTGACTGTCGTCGATTCCAGCGGCAACTCCGACCTCTGCGAGGCGGTGGTCCGCATCATCCACCGCATCCTCCCCCCGACCTTCTACGTTTCCTCCTATCCCTGCGGCTACGGCGTCTCCTGCCACGGCGCCAGTGACGGAATCATCCATGCAAGTGCAGGGGAAAGGTGCCCTTGGTTCGTCGGCTACCAGTGGAGCAACGGCGAGATGAGCCGCAGCCTGTACGATGTCAGGGCGGGTTCCTATACCCTCACCGTCACGAATTTCAATGGCATCGCCCGAGGGGAATACCGAAACTCCTGAAGGCCTCCGTACTGCAAAATCCCCGCATTCTTCAGCCGCTGGACGGGGGATTGCGGCAGGCCGAGGTTCCGAAACGTGAAATCGTTTCTGGCGGT
>JBJOPY010000322.1:0-5208 GCA_046050405.1 Bacteroidota bacterium
AGTGTCCTGCATCGTGAGGGTCAAGGTGCCGTCCTGTGCGTCATAGAAGGTCAAGTCGGCACGGGTGGAAGCAGGGTTGGATCCCAAGGCGCCCCACGCCAACCCTTCTGGGGCTGCAAAGATGGCTTTGGCCGATGGTGAAAGCATCGTTTCCCCGCTCCTGTCCACCTGCCTGATCCTGTAGCGGTTGACACCGGGGCCGCTCGAGTACGACGACCTCTTCGACGAATGCGACAACGACTTGGCCGAGGCCAAAATGGATGAAAGGCCATCTGGCGTGCTGGGAGCGCTAGAAACGATCATTCGATTCATTATGCGGGACATCGTACATGGAGAGAACTCCCTCTTCGGTGTCGAGTTTCTGGAAGCCAAGCTCCAGTCCACCTTGAAGGAACTTCGCACCATCCTGAAGATCAATGTGTAGTAATCAATGTCGGCTATATCTTTAAATCCATTGCTAATGGAAAATATCCAAGACCTTCCCTGCCTCAGGGTGGAAAACGAACCCGTCAAAGAATTGCAACGGGCAAAGAAAAGGGTTCTCCGCAATTTCAAACTGTCCACCCAGCGGACACAGTTGGAGTTGAACACACTGGTGCAGGACTTGTTCATTTACAATCGTATCCAGGAATTGCAGGAGCTATGCAGGTTCGTCATCCGGCAGGGATGCATAGACAGCGCATTTCTTTCGACGGTATATGCCATCTACGTTTATACAAAGAAGAACGAACCGAAGGGGTCGGAATACTATACGGCCTGGGAGATTCTAAACAAAGTGGGGCCACTAGAGTATGACGACCTCTTCGACGCCTGCGACAAAGACCTAGCCGAGGCCAAGTCCGAGAATCTGGGGATCGGTTCCATGCTGTCACCACTTCAAGCGATGATTGGATTCATCATGCGCGACATCGTCCACGGGGAAAACTCCCTCTTCGGCGTCGAGTTCCTGGAAGCCAAGCTCCAGGCCACCCTGGCGGAAATACGTGCCCTGTTGAAAATCAAACTATAGATACCCATGCGTTCATTGCAAGAATTGATTTCGAAGGATGATCCCGCCTGGCTCTCTGTCTTGGAGTGGGCCGAGGAGTCCGACACCGTTGTGGAATTGCTGGAGCCGGATGCAAGCCGGGCATCGGCAGCCCTGACCGACCTGCAACAAACCACCCGGTCCGTCCTGGGAGCGATCGTCTATCATTCCGGCGGCATCTTCATCGACCACCGCTGGATCCGGCTGCTCGGATCCGGGTCACCGGAGATGCCCCGCGCCGTGATCGACTGGAACCTCGGCAAGACCATCGGAGACAAATCCGAACAACCCGGCCACCTGCTGGTGGCCGACGATGTGATTGGGGGCTTTTTCGCCATCAACGGCGGCGACCTGGGCGAGGATCTCGGGAACATGTACTACTTCTCACCCGGGACACTGGAATGGGAGCCGCTGGAGATCAAGTACTCCGAATTCGTGGATTGGTGCTTCCATGACGACCTGGATGACTTCTATGACGGGTACCGGTGGGAAGGATGGGAAGAGGAGGTGCCACTACTGAATGGCTCCCAAGTTTTCAGCTTCTATCCCTTCCTCTGGGCCGAAGAAGGCGGCTCCATCGAAAAAATTTCCAGAAAGCCCGTACCCATCGAAGAGCATTATCGTCTTCAAATGGAAATGGCCGAGAAACTTTCAAATACGGGCCAATGAAAGTCTGGGAGCTGAGTCCCGATGCTTTGGATTACTGTGAATACGGGTTTCCCGAGGAGGAAGACCGTACCCAATTCAAGCAAATCCAGGAATCACATCTTTGGAGAGGGAGGATGGTTGGATCCGCATGGCTCCCGCCCATCCTGCTACGAAACATCCAGCGCAAGGACGGGGCCTTCGGTTACTTCATGGACTTCCATGTCCTGTTCAGCCAGGAGGCGATGGCCATCTTCAAACCGTTGCTGAGCGGGGACGTCGAGTGGCTCCCGGTCCTGAATGACCAGCGAGGGCTATATTACATGAACGCATTGGCACAGGTGGATTGCATCGACTATGACCGTTCCAAATTCAAAAGGGCGGAGATTTCCGGGAAGATTACCGCTGTCCAGCGATTCGAGTTCCTTCCCGAGCGGATCGGTGACAGGCTGGTTTTCAAGATTCCCGTTTTCGGATTGGGACACCATGTCATGGTCACAGACAGGTTCCAGGCGGTTTGTGAGGAGAACCAGCTGTCGGGGCTTGACTTTTCCACTGACAATCTGCTGTGGTCTTCCACGAAACTGACCTCCTGATCCATGGACTCAAAAGAAATTTCCCAACGGTTGTTCCACCCCTGCAAGATGCGATTCGACACGATCGACGCATCCCTTCAGCGGGGGGGAAAGACTTATGCCCAGCGGCTGACCGGCCGGTACCAGAACGCCAGCCTGGCCATCATCGACCATCTGGTGATCGCCCGGGACCGCTACCTCGGCCGTGAGGCCCAGTGTTTGCTGGAAATCACCAAAGCCAGCCTCGTCCCCCGGAAGGCCGACAATTTCCGGCCGGAGAAGGGCGAAGTCCATCTGCTGGGGACACTCATCGGGGTCGAACCCGCCTATCGCTTCTTCCCCTCCTTGATCAGCCTGGTGGAAGCCGAGGATGATTTCGACGCTGATGAATACGCCGACCAGTCCGCGATCCTTTTTGCCGAATACGGGGATTTTGGCTTCGGCAGGAAACCGTACGATGCCTTCCCCCTGTTTCAGATCAATGCGGAGGTTTTCATCCTGAACCCGTTCTTGTTTGAGGAAATCACTTCCGAGTCTGATAACTTTGGAAAGCAATATTTCATCCACATGGAAGAAGCCACCCTGGTCAACATCCAGGAAACCAAGAATCCTGAGCCCAAACCCGCTCCAGTGTCGAAGGGCTACTTCCTGACCTTTCTGGACTGAGGATTTCCCCGCCCATGTTCCACCAGCCCTTGGCCTCCCATGCCGAGACTGTTGCACCGTACGAGGTCGATTCAACGATGGAGATCACCGCCCCGAACCGGCTGGACATCCGCTCCACGGAGATCAACATTATCGCCTCCAAGGACATCACCACCTCCGCCGGGATGAACATCAACACCACTGCGGGCATGAACATCACCACTGCCGCAGGCATGAACATCGCCGAGTCGGCGGGCATGGGCATCGAGAGCATGGCCAGCCTCAATGTGGCGATGATAGGCGGGAAGGGCGTGAACATCTCGGCAGGAGGCGGAAGTTCCATCGGTCTTTCCTCCAAGGGAACCGCCAGCCTGGCCTCCAAGAAGAAAATCGAGATCGACTCCGGGAACATCCTCGACATGGCGGGCAAGAGCAAAACGAACATAAAGGGCAAAAAGATCGAGATCTCCGGGAAATCCAAGGCGGAATTAAAGGCCGGCAAGGTGGAGCTGTCCTGACGGGAGACCAACATGGGAAAGAACGATGAATTCGTGCCCCATGGGGCACTGCTGAAATGCAGCGAGGGTGCCACACCCTCTCCGCTCTCGGTGACCTCCCAGTTCATGATGAGGCTCCAGCGCAGGAGGATCGCCACCGAGAAGGACCACCTTCCGATGGTCAACATCATGCCTTTCGGGATCTGTCGGCGCCTCTCCCAGATGGCCTTGGGCATCTCCATACCCTGCGTACCCGCGACGGACTCGGCCTGGAAGGAAGTGAACCAGGAAAGCAAGATCAACGGAAAACGAACCCTGCTCGGGAAATCCACCTGCAAGTGCAAGGTAGGGGGAACCATCAGCATCGTCTTGACCACCCAGATCAACCAGCCGGTACGCGGAAAGGTGTCAAAGAAATCCAACAAGTACCATGCAGAGGTCAAGGTTCCCTGCGACCGGTACCCGGAATCCTCCCGCCACATCAAGGACTGGCAACGAAAGAATCCCCCAGGGAACATCATGACCTTCGACCCCGCTAATGCGAAAGATAATAGAAGAAGTCTTAGAGCCCGAATGAAGGAGTACAGTATAGATAAGGGACAGCACCGCGATGAATGGCCAATGGCAATGTTTCGCGAGGGAGGCAATAAAATAACTACTTCTATCAGACCCATCGATGGAAGAGACAACTCGGGCAGCGGACGCTACATCCGGTCAGCGATGGACACCGAAATGAATAAGAAGCATGGTAGACTTGCCCAACCGGGAGATAAAATCAAGGTCTCCGTGGATTGCAGTGTTGGATGCGGACTGGCAAATTGTTAACTTAGCGTCAAAATTGTCAATGATTTATGGAAAATGTCCAAGATTTACCCTGTCTTAGGGTGGAAAATGAATCCGTAAAACGACTACAACAGTCAAAAAAAAGGGTTCTCCGCAACTTTAAACTGTCCACCCAGCGAACCCAGAGCGAAATATGCGAACTTGTGCAAGATTTGTTTCTTTACAATCGTATCCAGGAATTGCAAGAGCTATGCGAGTTCGTCATCCGGCAGGGATGTATAGACAGCGCATTTCTTTCGACGGTATATGCCATCTACGTTTATACAAAGAAGAACGAACCGAAGGGGTCGGAATACCACAAGGCCTGGGAGATTCTAAACAAAGTGGGGCCACTAGAGTATGACGACCTCTTCGATGCCTGCGACAAAGACCTGGCCGAGGCCAAGTCCGAGAATCTAGGCATTTATTCCATGCTCGCACCTCTTGGATCGACCCTTCGATTCATCATGCGCGACATCGTCCACGGGGAGAATTCCCTCTTCGGTGTCGAGTTCCTGGAAGCCAAGCTCCAGTCCACCCTGGCGGAAATCCGTGCCCTCTTGAAGATCAAGGTATAAGAACCCATGCCGGCCACCTCTCTCGATCAACCGCTGATGGAAAACATCCAAGACTTGCCCAGCCTCAGTGTCGAAAATGAACCCGTCAAAGAATTGCAACGCGCAAAGAAGAGGGTGCTACGCAACTATAAATTGTCCACCCAGCGGACACAAACGGACTTGAGCTTGCTGGTGCAGAATTTGTTCGTTTACAATCGAATCCGGGAATTGCAGGAGATTAGCGAGTTTGTCATCCGGATGGGCTACATTGACAGTGCTTCCCTGGCGAATGTTTATTCCATCTACGTCTATTCCAAGAAGGATGAACCGAAAGGAGAGGAGTACTACAAGGCCATGGAATTTATAAGGTTGGAGGGGCCGCTCGAGTACGACGACCTCTTCGACGAATGCGACAACGACTTGGCCGAGGCCAAAATGGA
>JBJOPY010000323.1:0-5448 GCA_046050405.1 Bacteroidota bacterium
AGGTGGAGCGGCAGCAGGAAAAAAAGATCACGGGCAAGTTCACCGGCGCCTACGTCCGCCATCCATTCGTGGAGGGAAGGCGGATCCCCGTCTGGACAGCGGACTATGTGCTGTGGGGATACGGCACGGGGGCGATCATGGCCGTGCCTGCGGGCGATGGCAGGGACTATGCCTTCGCCCGGCACTTCGGGCTGGAGATCATCCCCATCATCGAGGGAGCCGACATCTCGCGGGAGGCCTACGAAGGCAAGGAGGGCCGCTACATCCATTCGGGATTCCTGGATGGACTGGAGGTGAAGGACGGCATTCGCCGCGCGATCGAGGCCCTGGAAAGCAAGGGCATCGGGACGGCCCGGGTGAACTACCGCCTGCGCGACCCGAATTTTTCCCGGCAGCGCTACTGGGGCGAACCTTTCCCGATCGTTTTCAAGGGCGGGCTCCCCTATGCATTGCCAGAGAGCGAACTGCCGGTCTTGCTCCCGGATGTGGAGCGGTACGAGCCGGGCGAGGACGGGGAGGGGCCGCTCGCGAATGTCCGGGAATGGATGGCACACCCGGAGGGGGGGATGCGCGAATCGAACACCATGCCGGGCTATGCCGGATCGAGCTGGTACTTCCTGCGCTACTTCGATGTAAAGAACGATGCGACCTTCTGCTCCAGGGAGAAGGAGGCGTATTGGATGAACGTGGACCTCTATGTCGGCGGATCGGAGCATGCCGTCGGGCATTTGCTCTATTCCCGGTTCTGGACGATGGTATTGTACGATCTGGGTCATGTTTCCCACGAGGAGCCGTTCCAGAAGCTGGTCAACCAGGGCATGATCCAAGGGCGGAGCAGCCTGATGTACCGCCTGCGCGGGACGGACACCTATCTGAGCCTGGGCTTGACCGAGGGCAAGGAGGTGGACCCGATCCATGTGGATGTGAACATGGTGGAAAACGATGCCTTGGACCTGGACCGCATCCGGGCCGCCCGTGGCGGCGAGTATGCAAGTGCCGAGTTCGTCACGGAGGCCGACGGCAGTTTCAGATGCGGATGGCAGATCGAGAAGATGAGCAAGCGCTATTACAACGTCGTGAACCCCACGGACATCTGCAACCGCTACGGGGCGGACACCCTGCGCCTCTACGAAATGTTCCTCGGCCCGCTGGAGGATGCCAAGCCCTGGAATACGAACGGGATCGAGGGGAGCTTCCGCTTCCTGCGCAAGGCCTGGAACCTCTTCACGGACGATGACAACCGATTGGTCGTCACCGATGCGGAACCCAGCGCGGATGAGCTGCGCATCCTCCACCAGACGATCTCCAAGGTGCAGGACGACATCCACCACCTCAGCCTCAATACCACGGTGGCGCAGTACATGAAGTTTCTGAACGAGGCACAACGCCTGAAGACGAGGTCGCGGGCTGTCCTGGAGCCGTTCCTGGTGGTCTTGGCGCCCTTTGCCCCGCACTTCTGCGAGGAGCTATGGCAGATGCTCGGGCATACCACGTCCATCGCCCATGCCCCATGGCCGGTGTACGCGGAAAAATATGTGACCGTGGCGACCATCGACTACCCGATCCAGGTGAACGGCAAACTCCGCGGCAAGATCAGCGTGGCCGCCCACCTGACCCGGGACCAGGTGGAGACGGAGGTCATGGCATCGCCGGAGGTGGCCGCGATCCTGGCAGGGGCGGTTCCGGCAAAGGTGATCATCGTACCGGGGCGGATCGTGAACCTCGTGGTATGAGCGCGTGCGGCATAGTGCAAGATGGCGGGGTGTTGCAAGGGCACCATCGCTGTTCTGAATGTCCCGCGATGCCCAGCCCGGCAAGCGTCCTTCCATGGCTACGGCTGCGGCGCCCTGGTGCCCATCCTGGTGACAGAGTGGAAGGATCCCATGGCTAAATTCGGAGTGGACATGCAGGAAGCATGGAAGCAACTGGCGGGGGTGACGGTGCTCGCATTCGGAATCCTTGCAGCGGGGACAGGTTGCGAGAAAGTGGACGTGAAGGAAGGCACCCCCCGGTGCATCGCGTACAAAATCAAACACTGGGTGGAGGATTCCATCCTCTGCGGCGATGCCACCGTGGATCAATATCAGTTCCGGCGGATGGATGTCTATGTCTTCCACCCCGGTACCTGCCTCACCGATCCTTTTTCCGCCGTCTTCAACTTTGATTGTGTGCGGCTCGGCGCACTGGGTGGGAAAAGGCGGAATACCACGATCATGGGAAAACCATTCTCCACGGCTGTCCTCGTGGGCACGGTCTGGAGCAATGGGGAGCGCTGAGAGGGAACCCTCACAGCACCACCCGCCGGTCAAACATTGCAAACTCCTCCGCCTTGTTACTGGCATAGACCAGCAGCCGCCCGTCCAGAAACCGGTCCAGCAGCCCGAGGACCAGGGCCGAGTTTCCGGCGTCCATGTTTGTGGTCGCCTCGTCCAGCAGCAGCACGCGTGAGCGGGTCAAGATGGCCAAGCCGACCTTCACGCGGTGCAGCATCCCGGAGCTGAAGTGCTTGAGCAGTTTGCCGTGATGCTCCTCGAGTTCTAGCAGTTGTGCCACCTCCCTCGGCGTGGCCATCATCGGACGGAAGCTGGCATGCAGGCGGATAGCCTCCCGGAGGTCGAGATCCGTGTAGAGCTCCATGTACGGGCCGGACCAGGACAGGTGCCGGTAGTATTCCTCCGGGTCGATTGGCTTGCCATCGGCGAGCAGCCTGACACTTCCCTCGGAGGGGGTCAGCTGTCCTGAGAGGATGCGCATGAGGGTGGACTTCCCGCTCCCGTTCTCGCCGCAGAGCGAGACCCGCTCGCCCTCCTGGAGGCTGATGTGGAGGTTGCGGAAAACCCAGTGACGGGAAAAGTGCTTGCCCAGGCCGGTGGCCTCAAGCCTCATCATCTGTATTGCCCTTGTAGCCTTTCATGATGCCCCGTCCTGAAGCACGCACGAAGGCGATGATCTCATCCCGGATGGCGGTAGGCTGCAGTGTGCTTTCGATCGCCTCCAGTGCCCGTGTGACGTTTTTACCGGATGCGAAGAGGATGCGGTAGATGTCCTGAACCTGGTGGATGACTTCGGAGGGATAGCTCCTCCGGCGCATTCCGAGTGCATTGACACCTGAGTAGCGGAGGGGGAAATGGGCGCCCTTGCAAAAGGGTGGCACGTCCTTCATGGCCAATGACCCGCCTTGAAGGATGGAGTGCCGGCCGATCCTTACGAATTGATGGATCGCGGACATGCCCCCGACGATGGCGTATTCATCGATGACGACATGGCCGGCGAGGTTGGAGGCGTTGGCGAGGATCACATGGTCTCCGAGCACGCAGTCATGGGCGACATGGGAATAGGCCATGACCAGGACATGGTTGCCGACCCTGGTGGTTCCGCTCTCCTTGGTCCCACGGTTGATGGTGGCGAATTCACGGATCGTGCATCCCTCCCCGATGACACAGGTGGTGACCTCCCCGGCAAACTTGAGGTCCTGCGGGATGCAGGAGATCACCGCGCCGGGGAAGATGCGGGTGTCCCGTCCGATCCTCGCACCATCATGGACCACGACATTGCTGCCCAGCCAGCAGCCTTCCTCGATGACGACATCGCCCTTGATGGTGACGAAGGGATCAATGACCACATTCTCGGCGATCTGTGCATCCGGGTGAATATGGGTGAGTGGGTATTTCAACTTTTCGGCGGTATTAATGTCGATTGCTTCATCGGAGGGGGCACAGCAATTGAGCCGTACGGGTGGGGAGGGCAGGGTACGTTCTCCATATTGATCCTCTGGATTCTCAGTTCGGCTTGTCCTTGTCCACCAGTGCTGCCACCAGTTCGGCCTCGCAGACCAGTTTCCCATCCACATAGGCCTTGCCAAACATCTTGCAGATGTTTCTCTTCAGGCTGTCCAGTTGCAATTTGAAGGTGAGGACGTCCCCGGGGATCACCATCTTCTTGAACCGGGCATTGTTGATCGCCAGGAAATACACCCAGACCTTGTCAGGATTCTCGACCTTGTTCAGCAGCAGGATTCCCCCGACCTGCGCCATGGCCTCGATCTGAAGGACACCGGGCATGACGGGATTTCCGGGGAAGTGGCCCTGGAAGTAGGGTTCGTTGACAGTCACGTTCTTCACCCCGCTGATCTCATTCTCTGAGAAGGCCGTGATCTTGTCCACCAGGAGGAATGGATAGCGGTGGGGGAGGATCTTCTGGATCGCATTGATGTCGAAGATGACGCCCTCGGCCTCCTTTTGTTGGTACTTCTTCTGGATCTTCTTCTGCTTCAGCAGGCCCTTGATCTTCCTGGCAAACTCCACGTTGGCCTTGTGGCCGGGTCTTGCCGCGAGGATCTGCCCCTTGAGCGGGGCGCCGATCAGTGCCAGGTCACCGATCAGGTCGAGGAGCTTGTGGCGGGCGGGCTCGTTGCGGTGGCGGAGGTCGATGTTGTTCAGGATTCCCTCCTCGGCGATCTTGATATTGGGCCGCTCGAACAGGGTGGAGAGACGCTCCAGCTCCTCGGGGGTGACATTGCGGTCCACCACGACGATGGCATTGCTGATGTCTCCGCCCTTGATCAATCCCGCACTGGCCAGGGCCTCGAGTTCATGCAGGAAGCAGAAGGTGCGACTATTGGCAAATTCGGTGGTGAAGTGCTCGATGTTCAGCATCGTCGCATGCTGGCTGCCGAGGACGGGCGAATTGTAGTCGATCATCACCGTGACGCGGAAGTCATCCATCGGGAGCGCTGCAAGATCCACCTGCCGGTCGCTCTCATAGTAGTGGATCGGCTGATCCACGATGAAGTACTCCCGGTCCGCCTGCTGCTCCAGCAGGCCGGCCTTCACCAGCGCGTCGATGAAAATGGCGCTGGATCCGTCCATGATCGGCGGCTCGGGTCCATCCAGGTCGATGATGCAATTGTCGATTTGGAGGCCCGCCAAGGCCGCCAGGGTATGCTCCACGGTGTGCACGCGCGCTCCGCTCGCCTCGATCGTCGTTCCACGCTGTGTATCCACCACATTGTCAATGTCTGCGGGTACCAGGGGGGATCCCGGGAGGTCCACGCGACGGAATACATACCCGTGGTTCTCCGGGGCTGGGCAGAAGGTCATCGTGACTGGCTTGCCGGTGTGGAGGCCGATGCCGGTGACAGACACCGGCTGCTGAATCGTATGCTGCTTAATGTACATGCGTCATGAATGAGGTTTGGCATTTTCTTTTTCGAGACGGAGGACGCGCTTGTGCAGGGCATCGAGGTTGCGAAAGACAGCCTCGGACCTGAGCTGCTGCTGGTACTCCTGGGCGGGGCTGCCGCGCAGGGACCGGTCTTGCTCGTCCACGGACTTGGAGACCCCGGACTGTGCGCCGATCTTGGTGCCGTCAGCCAGTCTGATATGCCCCACGATGCCCACCTGGCCGCCGATCATGCAGTTCTTGCCGATCTTGGTGCTGCCTGAGATC
>JBJOPY010000324.1:0-8974 GCA_046050405.1 Bacteroidota bacterium
CTCGCGCAACAATCTCAAGTGCAACGAGAACTCCTGCTGGATTCCCGTACCCAGGGCCTATAACATCGCCACGTTGGCGTTCACGGGAGAAATGCGATTCGATACGCCCCCGCACCGCTCCGGCCCCAACATTGCCTTGATCCCCTACCTGCTCGGCCGCTTTGCCGGCGACTTCCTGGACAATAAGGAGCAGTTTGGAACCAATCTTGGCTTCGATGCGAAAGTGGCGGTTTCGTCGGCCCTCAACCTTGACCTGGCCGCCAATCCCGACTTCTCCCAGGTGGAGGTGGATCGCCAAGTCACCAACCTGAGCCGGTTCAGCCTGTTCTTTCCCGAGCGGCGGCAGTTCTTCATAGAGAACAGCGATCTGTTCGCGCAGAACGGGTTTTCGCAGATTCGACCGTTTTTCTCCCGGCGCATCGGCCTTGCTTCGGGACAAGCGGTCCCCATCCTCGGGGGTGCCCGCCTGAGCGGCAAGCTCGACCAAGACTGGCGCATCGGCCTGATGGACATGCAGACCGGGGGTGTCGGCAGCCTCGGCCTGGATCCACAGAACTACAGTGTGGCGACCATCCAGCGCAAGATGTTTGCCCGCTCTAGCATCGGTGCCATCTGGGTCAACCGGCTCGCATTTGCGGGCCGGCTCCCTGACTGGAGGGACTTCAACAGCGTCGTCGGCATCGACTTCAACCTGGCTTCCGAAGACAACCGTCTTCGGGGCAAGACATTCTATCATCGTTCATTCGGCCCGGGGAAGCTGACCCGTGAAAGCGCAAGTGCCGCATGGATGATGCTCAACACCCAAAACCTCACCCTCCAATACAACCATGAGTGGGTGGACAGGAACTACAATGCCGAGGTCGGGTTTGTGCCGCGACACCGCTACTTCCGGTTTGAAAACAGCTGCAGCTACCGCCACTACCCCCGGAAGGCTGGAAAACTGATCCACCATGGCCCCGAAGCCTACATGAGCTGGTACTGGGACAACGAAAGTTGGCAGGGCATCGAGCGCAATACGACCGCGAGCTACCGGCTATTGTTCAAGAACCGGAGCGAACTGATGGTCGGTGGCGAGAACACATACATCTTCCTGCAATCGCCCTTCGACCCCACCAACACAGGTGCGGCGCCCTTGCCCGACTCCGTCGGATATGCTTTCAGGGGCCTGAACAGCAGCTATGTTTCAGATTTCCGGAAAAGGCTCACTTTTTCAGTGTCCGGCAGCTATGGCAGCTATTATACCGGCTGGAAGGGCAGCATCCATGGCTCCGTGGGCTACCGTGCACAGCCGTGGGGAATCTTCGCCATCGACATCGATGAAAACTACATCGCCCTGCCTTCCAGAACGGTCTTTCTGAGCCTGATCAGTCCGAAAGTGGAGCTGTCTTTCACGCGCAGCCTGTTTTTCACCACCTTCTTCCAGCTCAATACACAGACTGAGAACTTCAACATCAACGCCCGCCTGCAATGGCGGTTCAAACCGATGAGCGATCTCTATGTCGTCCTGACAGACAACTATGCCATCCCGGGCATGAATGTCAAGAATAGGGCGATCGTGCTGAAGCTGAATTATTGGTTTACAATCTAGAGAAGGCATCGTCTCAGCCTTGGAGGGATTGTGGAGCCATTTGCCACCGGCAGGGGTTCGGCGGGGAACCGGCACCACGGTTTCCATAAAAGAAAGAGCGGTTGCCCTGACCCCAGTGGATGGATTGTGATTCTTTCATGAATATTGCTTAGTTTACCACCTCATAATCGAATCAAGGCATGAAACGTCATTTCGTCATCCTGATAGGCATGTTGGTGCTGGGACTGGGACTAACGGCTACGCGCTTTCTTCGTCCCATGTCCCCCCTTGCAAGCCAATGGACCAAGGACACCCCTGTGGCCGATGTCCTCAAGGCGCTGGGCGAGGAATATCCTGCCCACCACCCCGTGGATGCATCTCCCGAATTGGCTCAGAAGGGCAGGGAAATCTTCCACCAAGGGAGTACGGTCGGCCCGGACGGGAAGAGGACGAAGCTCCAAAGCCGCCATTTTGTCTGCAGCCATTGCCACGCCACGGCGAAGGAAGATCCCGACCTTCGGCTGAGCGATCCTGAGAAGCGGCTGGATTACGTGTTGGAACAGCGCCTGCCCTTCCTGCCAGCCACGACCATGTATGGCACGGTGAACAAGTCCAGCTGGTACAATGGCGATTACCTTCGCAAGTATGGCGACCTGGTCAAGCCCGCCTACAAGAGCCTTGAATACGCCGTGCACCTCTGCTCCACCGTTTGCAGCCAAGGCAGGGATCTGAGCGAATGGGAAATGAAGGCGATAATGGCTTACCTGTGGAGCATCGACTACAAGCTGGGAGACCTTTCCTTGACCGCAGACGACTGGAGGAAGCTGCAAGCTGCCAATGGAAAAGGAACCAACCCTGAATTGGTCGAATGGCTCCACGGCTTTTACATTCCTGGATCTCCAGCGACCTTTCTGGAGGCCCCCGAGGACAAAGCCAAAGGCTACAGCACCAATCGTGCACCCGATCCTCGGCGTGGAAGGCTGATCTATGACCACAGCTGCCTGAAGTGCCACGACTCACAAGGCCCCAGCAACTATCTGAAACTGGACAATGGAACCCTTTCCCTGGGTTTTCTCAAGCAGCACCTTCAGGGCAAGGGTCATTTGTCGCTCTATGAAATCATCCGGCATGGCACCTATGCCGACACCGGGCATCGCGCCTACATGCCCAATTATACTGCGGAGCGCATGAGCAACGAGCAGGTGGAGGACTTGCGGGCCTACGTGATGAAAGGCTCCCAATGATTCCAGGAGGGCGGCGACCTACGGAACCATTGTCCGGCACAGCTGCTTTCAAGCCAAAGAAGGGTTACAGAAGGAGCAGATACCTCCGACTATGGAACACAACTCCCGCCGGATGGAAAGGAGCTCTGGCGAACCTATCGTGCCTACATGACTTGAAACCGCCTCCAGCCGCAGGAATTAAGTATATTCGCTCAGCTGTTATATTCCACTTGATTCCATTTTTGGACGCCCATGAGAGTGTTGCCCATACCCTTCCTTCGCAGAGCCATCCCGGCTTTGCTGGCCTTGTCAATGCTCGCCTCCTGCGGCAAGAAGCAGGAAGCCCGAGATTACAAATTTGACGAGGCCTTCGCACCGTACATCGCCGCCTATACATCGGGCAAGATTTCCCGGCAGAGCACCATCAAGGTGCGACTGAACGACACCGCCGTCCAAGAAGCCCAGATCGGGGTGGCCTTACCGGAAAGCCCCTTCGAATTCGATCCCGAGTTGAAGGGAAAAACAGTGTGGATCGATGAGCGAACCATTCAGTTTGAGCCGGCAGAGCCGATGCCCACAGACCAATTCTACAAAGCCACCTTCAAGCTCGGCGACTACATCAAGGGGGTGGATGAGAAGATCCAGGCATTCCCATTCCAGTTTGAGACCGAGAAGCAGAACTTCGAAGTCTCGGTACTCGGCATTGAAACCCTGGACAAAACCCAGCTGCTGTGGCAGGCCGTGAATGGTACCCTGACCACGGCGGATTACGAGTTCCCCGGCCTCGTGGAAGAGATCCTGACCGCTGAACAGGAAGGCACCCCATTCAAGATCAAATGGTCGCACAGCCTCGACGGCCGCGAACACATCTTCCGCATCGACAGTACCCGCAGGGGCAGCTCAGCCTCCGTCGTGGGTCTCGAATGGGACGGCGATGCAATCAATGTGGACAAGGAAGGCAAGACAGAAGTCGCCATTCCTGCCCTGGGTGACTTCGAGGTGCTGGAATTCCAAACCTACAATAATCCCGACCAATATGTCGTACTGACCTTCAGCGACCCGATTCGCAAGAACCAAGACCTCAACGGCCTGATCACCATCCCGAACCAGAACCTGCGCTATCTCGTCGAAGGAAATGATGTCAAGGTGTTTCCTGCGAGCAGGGTGATCGGCGAGCATGCCATCACCGTCGCGCCTGGCGTCCAGAACATCCTTGGCCACAAGCTCAAGACAGGCCAGGCCTTTGACATACAATTCGAGGAAGTCAAGCCCCAAGTCCGCATCACCGGCAACGGCAACATCCTCCCCCGGTCGGGAACCAAGCTCCCCTTCGCATTCGAAGCCGTGAGCCTGAAAGCGGTGGACATCAAAATCACCAAAATCTATGAAAGCAACATCCTTCAGTTCCTGCAAGTCAACGACCTCGAAGGTGACCGCGAGCTCGCCCGCGTGGGCAAGGTCGTGCATAAAAGCACCGTGCGCCTGGATGGTGATAAGGCACTGAACCTCCACCAATGGAACCGCCACGTGATCGACCTCGGGACACTGGTTCATTCGGAGCCGGGAGCCATCTACCGCATCGGGGTCAACTTCACGAAGGCGCATTCGATATATGCCTGCGAGAACGAGGCCGAAGCCGCAGAAGAGGCCGCCAGTCCGGCGGATCCTGAGCCAGAAGAAGGGGTATGGAGCGACGACATGGAGGAGGAATACAGCTACTGGAGCTATTATGACGACTACGATTACAGCGAGGCCTGGGACAATCGCGACAATCCCTGCCACAAAGCCTACTACACCTACCAAAGCCGCGAGGCAGCCAGAAATGTCCTGGCCAGCGACCTGGGCATCATCGCCAAGCGGGGCACCGACGGCACGATGACCATTGTCGTCAATGACCTGAACACGACCCTGCCATTGGCAGGCGTGGATATCGAGATCTATGACTACCAGCAGCAGATCCTGAAACGCATCTCCACCGACGGTGAAGGAAAGGCCGAGTGCGATGTGGACATCGTCCCATTCGTCATCATTGCCAAGAAGGGAGCGCAACGGGGCTACCTCAAGCTCAGGGACGGCTACGCGCTGTCCATGAGCAAGTTTGACATCAGCGGCCAACGCTATTACAAGGGGGTCAAGGGATTCATCTACGGCGAACGCGGGGTATGGCGTCCAGGGGACTCGATCTTCACGACCTTCATGCTGGAGGACAAGCTCAAATCCCTTCCGCCAGACCATCCTGTGACCTTCACCCTGACGAACCCCCTGGGACAGCTCGTGAACAAGTCCGTCAAGACCACCCACCTGAACGGCATCTACACCTATCAGACCGGGACAGCGGGCAGCGCCCCCACCGGAAACTACAACCTCCGCGTGGAGGTCGGTGGTGCGAGCTTCGAGAAGACATTGAAAATCGAAACCATCGTCCCCAACCGTCTCAAGATCAAGATGGACTTTGGGAGGCAGTTTCTGGCCAAGGGCATGGAGGAAATGAAGGGTGATCTTGAGGTGCGTTGGCTGCATGGGGCCGTTGCCAAGAACCTGAAGGCGGATGTCAGCGTCTCGCTCAAGAGCATCCCGACATCGTTCAGGAAATATGCCGACTACGAATTCGACGACCCTGTCCGGAAGTTCGAATCCGACCCGCAGACCATCTTTGTCGGCCAAGTCGATGAAGACGGCCAAGCCAAGGTGCCCTTGAAAATCGGAATGGACGGGGAGGCGCCCGGCCTGCTCAATGCCAACTTCGTCACCAAGGCCTTCGAGCCCGGAGGCGCATTCTCCACCGACCGGTTCAGCATTCCCTACTATCCCTACGAGCGCTTCGTCGGCATCCAGCTCCCCAAGGGAGACAAGACACGGGGCATGTTGCTCACGGACACCGACCACAAAGTCCAAGTCGTGGCCGTCAATGCAGACGGCAACCCCCAAGGCGACCGCAAGGTGAACATGGGGCTGTACAAACTCGATTGGAAATGGTGGTGGGATCAAGCCTCGAATTCGGAGACCTCGTACAACGAGAAGTTCTACCAGGAGGAGGTCGCCAAGGAAACCATCACGCTTCACAATGGCGAAGGCTCCTGGAAGTTCAATGTCAAGTATCCCGCTTGGGGGCGCTACATGGTGCGTGCCTGCGACGAAGGGGGGCATTGTACGGGGCAGGTGGTGTACATCGACTGGCCGGGGTGGGTCGGCCGTGCGAAGAAGGACAACCCCGGCGGTGCGACGATGCTGACCTTCAATGCCGATAAAGACAAATACCGTGTGGGCGAGAAAATCACGCTCACCATTCCCATGGGCAAGACCGGTCGCGCCCTGGTGAGCCTAGAGTCCGGCGCCAAGGTCATTTCCACCCACTGGGTCGAGCCAGTGGGATTGGATGCCGCCACCTTCACGTTCGTTGCCACTGAGGAAATGGCGCCAAACATCTACGCCCATGTCAGCCTGATCCAGCCACATGCGCAGACCCTGAACGACATGCCGATGCGGATGTATGGGGTGATCCCCATCGAGGTCACCAATCCGATGACCGAGCTGAAGCCGGCCATCCAAATGGCCCGGTTCTTGCAGCCGATGGAGCGCGTGGACATTGGCATCAGCGAGGCGACCGGCAAGGCAATGACCTACACGGTGGCGGTCGTGGATGAAGGACTCCTGGATCTGACGCGCTTCGAGACCCCGAATCCTTGGAAAAGCTTCTATGCCCGCGAAGCCTTGGATGTCAAGACCTGGGACCTGTACGACAAAGTCATCGGGGCCTACGGAGCCGACCTGACCAAGCTCCTCGGGATCGGTGGTGACGATGGGTTCACGCTGCGCGAGGGCACCAAGCAAAACCGGTTCACGCCGGTCGTGAAATTCATGGGGCCGTTTGCCCTGAAACCCGGGGAAACAAGGCACCATAGCTTCATGATGCCCAACTATGTCGGATCCGTGCGGACGATGGTCGTGGCAAGGCAGGAAGGTGCGTACGGTTCCGTCGAAAAGGCCACCCCCGTTCGCAAGCCCTTGATGGTCATGGGAACCTTGCCAAGGGTGCTCGGCCCCGGGGAAGAGGTCAGGCTGCCCGTCTCGATCTTCGCCATGGAAAACAACATCAAGGAGGTGAGCGTCCAACTCAGCGCAAGCGATATCTTCACCGTCAAATGCTGCCCCACCAAGTCCATCCAGTTTTCACGCCCGGGAGATGAACTCGTGACCTTCGACCTCAGGGTCAAGGAGCGCATCGGAAAGGGAACGGTGAAAGTGACGGCCAGGAGCGGCAGTGAAGTCGCGGTCTTCCACATCGACCTCGATGTCCGCAACCCCAACCCCAAAGTGGTCAATGTCCAGGAAAAAGCCCTGGATGCGAACCAGAGCTGGGCCCAAGGATTTTCCTATCCCGGCATGTCAGGCACGAACAAGGGCACGCTTGAGCTTAGCAGCATCCCGCCCATCGACCTTGGCAAGCGGCTTCGCCATTTGATCGAGTACCCGCATGGATGTGTCGAGCAAACGACCTCGTCCGTATTCCCGCAACTCTATGTCTCAAACCTGGTCGAACTTCCCGAAGGGGTGAAGCAGCAGATCGATAAGAACATCCGTGCCGGGCTGGATCGGTTGGAGACCTTTCAGCAGGCAAATGGCGGCCTGTCATACTGGCCCGGGACGGGCGAGGTGAGCGAATGGGGCACGAACTACGCCGGCAAATTCATCATCGAAGCCATGAACAAAGGGTATCGCGTGTCGCAGGCCTTCCTTACGAAGTGGCTCGGATTTCAGAAGAAATCCGCCCGGGACTGGTCTTCGACTAGCCGCCCCGACTTTGTCACCCAGGGAGACCGGCTCTACCTGCTGGCACTGTCAGGGGCGCCGGAGCTCGGTGCGATGAATCGGCTGCGCGAAGTCCCCGACCTGGACAATCTCTCCCAATGGCGGCTTGCTGCGGCATATCAACTGGCAGGCCAGCCAGAGACCGCCCTGAGGCTCACGCAGGATTTGGCCATCACGGTGCCCGAATACCAAGAAATGGGTTTCACCTACGGCGACGACATACGCGACCAGGCGATCATCCTGGAATGCATCGGCATCATCGGGAACCGCGTACGGGCTGCGGACCTCTCCAAGCGGATCGCCAAGGCCCTCTCGGCAAATGAATGGATGAGTACACAATCGATCGGTTACAGCTTGATCGCAATGGCCAATTACGCCGGCCTCAACTCAGCCACAAGGAACAAGATGGAGTATTCCTATCGGATCAACGGGGGCGCCTGGACGGATGCCAGCAGCACCAAGCCGATCGCGCAGGTGGACTTGATGGCTGGAAACGGCGCCGAAGGGCGCATCGAGGTCAGAAACAAGGGCGTAAACCTCGTCTTCGTACGCTTGATCACAGAAGGCATTCCCGCCGTGGGCGACCAGGACAGCCGCCAGGAAAACATGACCCTTTCGATCAAGTACCTGGATATGCAGGGCTCGGAGATCGACGTGACCTCACTGGAACAGGGGACGGACTTCGTCGCCGAAGTCACCATGTCCAATCCCGGCTCGAAAGGAGATTTGTACGAGTTGGCATTGACCCAGATCTTCCCCTCGGGATGGGAAATCCACAACACCCGACTCGATGGCACGAGCTTCACCCGGGAGATTGCCGTTCCAGAGTACCAAGACATCCGCGACGACCGGGTGCTCACGTACTTTGACCTTGGTTCGCCAGGTCAAAAGTATCGGTATCCCTGGGCCTATCCAACCCGCAAAACGGAACAAAACGAGAAGACCTTCCGCATCTTGCTGAATGCATCCTACCTGGGCAGGTACTATCTGCCGACAGTCTATGTCGAGGCGATGTATGACAACTCGATTTCGGCGCGGGTGCCAGGCGAGTGGGTGACTGTCGTGGAGCCTTCCGGTTCCTGAATTGAAACGCCAACAATGGGCTGCCGGCAGCGGACGATGAAACGTTTCGTCGTTTCCACTGCTGACGAGTCGCCACCACGAAGATGATAAAAGCTTGGTCTGCCATTTGCACGGTTGGGCGGAAGCTCTTCCGCCCGTGCTGGAAGCTGGTGCTTTGGTTTGCCGCCTTCGGAATCTGGTGGCAGTTCTTCCTCCTCCCCCGGCAGCTCTTCAATGATCCGCTCTCCACAGTGCTCGAGGACCGGGATGGCAACCTTCTGGGAGCCCGCATCGCCGCCGATGGCCAATGGCG
>JBJOPY010000325.1:0-14922 GCA_046050405.1 Bacteroidota bacterium
GTGCACAGCATGAAGCCGAAGGCGGCGACGGCCGAGCTGAATGGATCGACCTTCAGGGTCGTCAGGAGGATGAACATGCCGAAAAACAACAGGAAAATTGCCCCGACGGGATGGGGGAGCACGCCCCGCAGGTTCATCACATCGTCCAGCTTCTGCAAGAGGTTGTTCGGATACCGGGTACTCACCTGATAGGCCGGCATCCCACCAAACATGGCACTTGTCCAGAGCGGTTCTTCGTTGTCGTGGGCTTTCCGGAAATCGGCGATCTCCTTGCTCATCCCTTTGTGCTGGACGATATCCCCCTGGTTCAAGATCCATCCCTTTTGGTGGCTCTTGGGCATGTAGTTCCAGAGGATCATGAAGGCAAGCAGGAGCATGACGGCGGAGCCGACCAGGTGCCATGCCCTGCCTTCCGTGAAATAGGAACTACCGCGCTGTAACCAAGACCGATGATTGCTCATGAACTAGATGCTATTTGAGGAGATGAAAAACGATGCCGTAAATTTAGCAAATCGACCGGTGGGCGCAAGAACCAGAAATTGCGTACCCCAGGGGAGCGGTGCCGCCGTGGAACCGCAGAAAGTACGCGGCCAAGCCCGATTGCTGGATCCCGGCAAATGCCAATCTCCAGAAGCTCCCCTTCCCAAAGTTCACTCAGTGCGCCTCCAGCCAGTTTTGTCCGACGCCGACCTCGACCAGCATCGGCACTTCCAGCGGCAAGGCCTTTTCCATTTTCTCCTTCACCAGCCTCCCAAGCTCCTCGATCTCATCGTTGTGCACCTCGAACACCAGTTCGTCATGCACCTGGAGGATCATCCGGGACCGCATCCTGCGGGCTTTCATCTCGCGGTGGATATTGATCATGGCCACCTTGATGAGGTCTGCGGCACTGCCTTGCACGGGCGTATTGATCGCGTTTCGCTCGGCGAATCCCTTGGTGGTGGCATTGGCACTGTTGATGTCGGGGATGTAGCGCCGGCGCCCAAGCATGGTGCTCGTGTAGCCCAGTCGTCGCGCATCCGCGATGCTTTGGTCCATGTACTCCTTGATTTTGCTGTACTGGGCGAAGTAGCTGCTGATGATCGCCGCCGCCTCGCTGCGGCTGATCTTCAGGCGCTGCGCCAGCCCGAATGCCGATATGCCGTAGATGATGCCGAAGTTCACCATCTTGGCCTTGCTGCGCATCTCGCCGGTCACCTCCCCGACCGGGACATGGAAGACCTTGCTCGCCGTCACGCGGTGGATGTCCTCCCCTGCCTTGAAGTCCATGAGCATTCCCGGATCCTTGCTCAGCTCGGCGACCAGCCGCAGCTCGACCTGTGAATAGTCTGCGGACATGATCTGATGCCCTTCCGAGGCCACGAACGCCTTGCGAATCTCCCGCCCCTCCTCCGAGCGGATCGGGATGTTTTGCATGTTCGGATTGTTCGAGCTCAGGCGCCCCGTCGCCGTCACAGCCTGGCTGAAGGTGGAGTGGATGCGGCCCGTTCTCGGGTTCACCAGCATGGGAAGGGTGTCCACATAGGTGCTCTTCAGCTTGCCCAGCTTGCGGTACCGCAAGATGCAGGCGGGAAACTCATGCTCCAGCGCCAATACGACCAGGTCCTCTTCCTTCGTGCTGTACTGCCCTGTCTTGGTCTTCTTGGCCTTTCCCAGCTTGAGCTTTTCGAAGATGATTTCGCCCAGCTGTTTGGGGGAATTGATGTTGAATCTCATCCCCGCCAATCGGTAGATCTCCCTTTCCACTTCGGCCATTTCCACCTCGAGTTGCCTGGAGTATTGTCTCAGGAATTCCTCATCCACCCTGACCCCGTGGTATTCCATGTCCGTCAGCACCTCCGCCAGTGGCATCTCGGCCGTTTCGAAAACCTTGCGCAGGCCGGCCGCGTCCAGCATTGGATCGAGCTTTTCCTTCAATGCCAGGGTGATGTCGGCGTCCTCGCAGGCGTATTCCAGCAGCCTGGGCACCTCGACATCGCGCATGTTGAGCTGGTCCTTGCCCTTCTTCCCGATCAGGGCGGTGATGGAGACCGGCTCGTAGTGGAGCAGCTCCATTGACATGGCATCCATGCCATGCGGCTTGTCAGGGTCGATCACATAGTGGGCAAGCAGCGTGTCGAAGAGGGGTTCGCAGACACTGATCCCGTAATTCCGCAGCACCAGCATGTCATACTTCACGTTCTGGCCGATCTTGAGGATCTCCTTGCTTTCCAGGACAGGGCGCAGGGCTTCGAGCTGCCCCAGCGAATTGGGGTCGCCTTCCGGGAAGTAGATCATGAAGGCCTCTCCAGGCATCAGGCTCACGGTCATGGCGATCAGCTCCGCCTGCATGGCATCCAGGCCCGTCGTTTCCGTGTCGAAGCAGAAGGAGCCTTGGTCCCTGATGCCGGCGATCAACTTCCCGAGTTGCCCTTCCGATTCGATGAGCGTGTAAATGTGTTGTCGGTCGGCGATGCTCGAGAACCCGGTATGGTACTCTGGTTCCGCAGCGGTGGCCTCGGTGGATGCCTGCCCGGCATGGTCCGGGCCGCCGGCGACAGGGTTGCCGAAGAGGTCGCGCTGCACCTCCTGGTCTCCCCCGAAAATCGGGCTTCCCAGGATGCGCTTGGCGGTAGTGCGAAACTCCAGCTCGTTCATGATCTCCACCGTCTTCTCGCGGTCCGGGTCGCCGATCTTGCAGTGGTGCTCGTCCCAGGGCACGGGAACGTCCGTGGATATCGTCGCCAGCCATTTCGACAGGATTCCCTGCTCGCCGAATTCCTTCACGGAGGCCTGGATGGCCTTCTTCGTGATCTCGTCCGCTCTGCGGACGATTTCCTCCACGGATCCGAACTGCTGGATCAGTTCCACTGCGGTGATGTCGCCCACTTTCGGAATGCCCGGGATATTGTCCACCTTGTCACCCTTCAGGCCGAGGAAGTCGATCATCTGGGGCGGGGTCACCCCGTACTTTTCCTTCACCGAGGCGGGATTCAGGACTTCAATGCCTTCTCCCGCCCGCGAGGGCTTGTAAAGGAAAATGTTGTCCGTGACCAGTTGGCAGTAATCCTTGTCCGGGGTGACCATGTACACCTGGTACCCATGGGTCTCAGCACGCTTGGCGATCGTGCCGATCAGGTCGTCGGCTTCGTACCCCTCCATTTCCAGGACGGGGATGTTCAGCGCATGGAGCAGTTCCTTGGTTTTGGGGATGGCGAAGCGGATGTCCTCGGGCATTTCCTCGCGTGTGGCCTTGTAGGCTTCAAACTTCTCGTGGCGGAAAGTGGGGCCGGACATGTCAAACGCCACTGCCAGGTGGGTCGGCTTCTCCTTGTCGAGGATCTGCAATAGGAAGTTCACGAAGCCAAAGACCGCAGAGGTGTTCTGGCCGTTTGCCGTGATGCGGGGCGTCTTGATGAATGCGAAGTGTGCCCGGTAGATGAGGGCCAATGCATCCAGGAGGAACAATTTTTTCTCTGCCATAGGAAAGCGGACCGATTTAAAGGGTCAATGTAGCATTAATTCAAGGGCACGGCACCTTCCAGGGAAATATTCTTCCACCTGGACGGAACAAAAGTCCACGGGGTTGCCGGCCTGGAGGCCGGATCAATTGTCCGCCACCGCAAGTTCCTTTGCAGGCTGCCCGGCTTGTCCGGCGACCACCCCGGCCTTGCCGATTTTCATCCTGGGCACCAGGATCAGGTAGCATACGAAGCCTGAGATGACCATCATGATGAACTGCGAGGAGTGGATGATCCAGGCGATGTTCGTCCCGACATCCCCTGCGTATTTCTCGCTGCCGTATCCAAGCCTTGCCGCACAGGCCACGAAGCTCATCTTGATGGCGAAATGATAGGTCCCAAATCCACCCGGCGCGGGCATCACCATTCCGATGCCCCCCATCGTGAAGGCGGTCACCGCGAAGACAAAACTCAGGTTGCTCGTCTCGGGGAGGGCAAAAAACACGAGGTAGGTCATCATGATGTAGCAAATCCAAATCATGGCCGTCTGGTACAGAAACCGCCAAGGGTTCTTCATCTTGGTCACGCTCTTGACTGACAGCCAGATTTCCTTGGTGAAAGTGACCCCCCTGGCAAACAGGGCGATCTTCATCAGCCGGTTCCAAATCACGACGAGGAAGAGCAGGCCCGCGGCCATGGCCCCGACCATCACCCATTTCCAAGGGAAGACCTCCGCCGTGCCGTCCACGCTGACGTCGCCAGAAGCGAAAGCCTTGTCCATGATCGCATTGATCTGTTTGAACTGGAAGGCAAAGGTCCCCAAGACCAGGATCCCGAGGGCCAGTATGTCAAAGACACGGTCCGTGACCATCGTGCCGAAGCTCACGGAGAGCGGGATCTTTTCAGATTTGGCGGTCATCGTGGCGCGTGTCACTTCCCCCAGCCTGCCGGTTGCCTGATTGACGAGATAGCTCACCATGATGGAGCAAAACAGGTTCCAGGTATTGCTCTTGTGGCCTGCGGCCTGAATCAGCGATTGCCAGCGCACGGCCCTGTACCAGTGGCTCAGGAGTGCGATCACCAAGCCCGCTCCCACCCAGAAGTAATTGGCATTCTTGAAGCTCTCCTTGACCTGCTCGAAATCCATCCCCTTCATGGACAGCCACATGAGGAGGATCCCAAGCCCCAGGCTGAGGACATACTTGAGGGTGGTAAGGACGCTCTTGCGACTCAAGGCACTGGCTTTTCGTTTTCCACAGGGTTTTCTGCATCCGAAACGGAGGCGCGGCCGTGGTTCACGCGCTGCTCTTTCTGCCCGTCGTTCGTTTCAGCGGCTTCCGCCGGGCCGGGAGCTATCGTGGCGCTTCCTGCACGGTGCAGGTTCGCTCCGGCGGCAACGACCCGGTGAGGTGCCGAATGGAACACATCCGATGACATGGGGGCGAAATTAGAGAAATTTTCCCGGCATGGGGAATCGACCGCTCAATGCAAGCCCGATTTCTGGCCAAGACTCAGCACACAGTTGTCGATCAGCCTCGTGGTGCCGCAGAATGCAGCGATCAAGGCCACGGGTTCGTCCTCTTCACGGATCACATCGACCAGGCTCAGGTCGCTGGATTTGCGGATTTCCAGGTATTCAAGCCGGATGAGCGAATACTCCGGCAGAAGTTCCGCCGCAATGCTGGATAGCTCCGCGGCATCCATTCCCGGCCGCGCCCTCGCATCCAGTTCCCCCAGGCACCGGGACAGGTAGAGCGATTGCCTCCGCTCCTCGGCATTCAGGTAGCGGTTCCGGCTGCTGACCGCCAAGCCGTCCGGGTCGCGGACGATGTCGCAGGGGACGATGTCCAATGGGAAGAAAAGTTCACGTGTCATCGCCTGGAGGATGCTCAGCTGCTGAAAGTCCTTCTTCCCGAAGTAGGCGCGGGTCGGCTGGACAATGTTGAACAGGCGGGCGACCACGAGGAGGACGCCATCGAAATGCCCGGGTCGGCTGGCACCCTCCATGTACCGGTCCATGGTGCGGGGGCTCATCAGGATTTCCACCCGCTCTTTTCCGGCGGGGTACATGTCCGCCGCCGCCGGCGTGAAGACATGGGTCGCGCCTTCCCGGCGGCAGAGCTCGAGATCGGCCTCCAGTGTTCGCGGATATCTTGCAAGGTCCTCATTCGGGCCAAACTGTGCCGGATTGACGAAGATGCTCACGACGACCAAGTCGTTTTCGGCTGCGCACCTTCGGATCAAGGCTCCATGGCCTGCATGGAGTGCGCCCATCGTCGGAACGAATCCGATTTTCCGTCCACGGCATTGCTCGCCTTGAAGGGACGACCTTAGCTCCGATGGATTCCCAAAAACAACCATGTTGGTAGAGTGAAGGGCGATTTCAATGAAAAAACGGCGAAGATAAGTAACTACGCCTTGTATCTGCAAGATTCCCTGCGTAAATTTGCAGCGGAAAGTGAAAATTTATCTTCGGATTTTCAGATTTGGTTCAATTAGCAAGTAAGTATGAGCGATAAATTGAAGATTCTTTACGTAACGACCGAAATTGATCCGTTTTTGAAAGTAACTAGCGCCGCAGATTTCATCCGACTGCTCCCCCAGAAACTCCAGGAAAAAGGCCATGAGATTCGGATCCTGATGCCCAAGTTTGGTGTCATCAATGAACGCAGGAACCGCCTCCATGAGGTGGTGCGCCTCTCGGGGATCAACATCCGGGTGGGTGAAGAGGAGAAGCCGCTCACGATCAAGGTGGCCTCCATCCCCAATGCCAAGTTGCAGGTCTATTTCCTGGACAACGAAGACTACTTCCAGCGCAAGTCGGTGCTGGTGGATCCTGTGAACAACGCCTTCTACAAGGACAATGACGAACGCGCCATCTTCTTCTGCAAAGGCGTGATCGAGACCGTGAAGAAACTTGGCTGGCAGCCTGACATCATCCACTGCCACGACTGGATGACCAGCTTCATCCCCCTCTACCTTCGCACGCACTACAAAGATGACCCGATGTTCAAGCACACGAAGGTCGTCTTCACGCTCTACAACAATGGCTTCGACTCGATCCTTTCCCAGGATTACCTGGAAAAAACCAACATCGAGAACCTGAGGCCCATGGCCGCCGGTTATTCGGAACCCAACTACGTGGGGGTCTGCAAGGGGGGCATCTCGCTCTCGGATGTAACGACCAACGGTGCCTCCAAGATTCATTCCGATCTCGAGGCCTTCATGCATGCCTCCAAGAAGGAAATGATCTTCTTCGATGTCGACGATTCCGAAATCTTCGTGGAGGGGTACCAAAACCTGTACACCACGATCCTCAATTGATCTTCCTGGATGAAACGTTCTTCAGGCGGATGGTTGTTCCTGGCGATGACCGCACTGTCGCTGCATGTCCTCACCGCCTGCACCTCCCCCAATGATGTGGGAAAGGATGTCTTGCCGGGGGATGAACAGGTTTCCGGGCACTACCTGGACACCTTCAGCATCTTCTACCGCACCCTCAGGATCGACTCGACCAACACCTACAAGCTGAGCACTTGCCTGTTTGGCAACTACCTGGACGAGCAGTTCGGGCGTATCTCAGCCGAAACCTATATCCAGCCCAGGGTGTCGGGAAGCAACCTCACCTTCGGGTCTGATCCCCAGAACCTGCGCTTGGATTCGCTGGTGCTCACCCTGGATCTCGTGGACTTCTACGGGAGGTACAATGACCCGATCACCCTTCAGATCCATGAGGTGACGGAGCCATTTCCCAGGGACAGCAGCCTGAATTCCCAAAGCAGGCTTTCCGCAGACACACTGAACGACCTTTCGAACGGGTACACGATCGATTTCAGCCGCGTGGCGGGGTTCTATGATTTCATCGGCATCCGGCTGGACGACGCGCTTGGAAACAAGATCCTCCATGCCAATACGGACAACCTGGTCTCGAACGAGGCTTTCACGGCTTTCTTCAAGGGTCTGTACATCCGCTCCCTGCCCGTGTCCCGGATGGTTTCGCGCGAACCTGGCGGCGTATTCGCCTTCGATCCGAGGAGCGAGAAGAGCTTCATGAAATTGCATTACCACGACGGCGCCACCCCCAAGACCGTCACCTTCCCGATCAATGCGACCTCCGAGCGCTTCCACGCCATCCACCGCACGGACTGGCAGGGCCGGTTGATCCATCAGTCCATCCTCCAGAATGGAGATCCAAACCAGACATACGGCTGTATCGAAGCTGGAGCCTTGACCAGCCTCCATGTCAGCATCCCCGGCCTCAAGTCCCTGCATCCGGCGATCATCAACCAAGCCACCCTGGTGCTCAAGGTGGATCCGGAATTCATGGGTTCGCTCGAACGGTTTCGTCCTCCCGCGCAGGTCTTTCTCTTCATCGCGGACAGCACCCATTCCCGGCCTGCCAACCCATCCGTTTTTAACAGCACCGGGGACTTCGTGAAAGCCACTTACGAGTACCGGATCCCCATCACGAATACGGTGCAGCAGATCTTGTCCGGCAGGCTTGCAGACAACGGGTTCATCCTCATCCCGGGGGAGAACGGCATCTCCCTGAACCGTGCCGTGCTGGGCGGCCCGGGGCACCCGGCACTGGCGCCCCGGCTCGAGGTCATCTACACCACCCTGCCGAAACACTGACCGGAGCCTGTCCCCGCACTGGATGGCTCGATGGCCATGGTCTTGAAACAAGTCTTCCACATTCGATTTGATTTGCGGTAATTTGTCCGAAACATGGAACCCTTATGTGCGGAATCGTTGGATACATCGGCTATCGTGAGGCCTACCCCATCCTGATCAATGGATTGAAGCGCCTGGAGTACAGGGGGTACGACTCGGCCGGCGTCGCCCTGCTGAATGGCGACCTGAATGTGTACAAAATCAAGGGCAAGGTCGCAGACCTGGAAAATTTCGCAGGACAAAAAAGCCTGAGCGGAAACATCGGGATGGGGCATACCCGGTGGGCGACCCACGGCGTCCCCAATGACACCAATGCGCACCCCCACCTGTCCAACTCCCGCAACTTCGCGATCATCCACAACGGGATCATCGAGAACTATTCCTCGCTCAAGAAGGAGCTGCTTTCACGCGGCTACACCTTCGCCAGCGATACCGACACGGAGGTGCTCGTGCAGCTGATCGAGGACATCTATGTCAACAGCCACGTGTCCGCCGACGAGGCTGTGCGCCTTGCGCTCAACAAGGTGGTCGGCGCCTATGGCATCGTCGTCATCTGCAAGGCCGAACCCGGCCAATTGATCGCCGCCCGGAAGGGAAGCCCCATCGTGATCGGCATCGGGGAGCGGGAGTACTTCGTGGCCTCGGATGCGACCCCGCTGGTGGAGTTCACGAAGGAGGTCATCTATCTGAAGGATGAAGAGGTCGCCGTGATCAGGCATCACGTCATCCTCATCAAGACGATCCAAAACGTGATCACCACGCCCCACGTGGAAACCTTGGAAATGGAACTCGAGGCCTTGGAAAAGGGGGGGTTCGACCATTTCATGCTGAAGGAGATCATGGAGCAGCCGCGGTCCATCGCCGACAGCCTGAGAGGCCGGATCCTGCTGGAGACCGGAGAGGTCACGCTGGGCGGATTGGTCAATGTGAAGGAGAATCTGAGAAACGCCCGGCGATTCATCATCGTGGCCTGCGGAACCAGCTGGCATGCAGGCCTCGTGGCCGAGTACCTGTTCGAGGAGTATTCACGGATCCCTGTGGAAGTGGAGTATGCCTCTGAATTCCGCTACCGCAACCCCGTGATCTTCCCGGACGACATCGTGATCGCCATCTCGCAAAGCGGCGAAACCGCCGACACCCTGGCAGCGATCCGCCTTGCCAAGGAAAGGGGGGCCACCGTCCTGGGCATCTGCAACATGGTGGGTTCATCCATCCCCCGCGAGACGGAGGCTGGCGTGTACCTGCATGCCGGCCCTGAGATCGGCGTTGCCTCCACGAAGGCCTTCACCTCACAGGTCACGGTACTCACCCTAATGGCTGTTTTCATCGGCCAGCTGAAGGGCACGCTCACGACAAGTGCGGCGGAGATCGTGAGGGAGCTCTCGCGGATTCCGCAAAGCGTCGAGCGCATCCTGCTCCAGAACGACAAGATCGTTGAGATTTCGAAGATTTTCAAGGATGCGACCAACTTCCTCTACCTCGGGCGCGGCTACAACTTCCCTGTCGCACTGGAGGGCGCCCTTAAACTCAAGGAGATTTCCTATATCCACGCCGAGGGCTACCCGGCAGCAGAGATGAAACACGGGCCGATCGCACTGATCGATGAAAACATGCCGGTCGTCTTCATCGCACCCAGCGACCACAGCCATGACAAGGTCATCACCAACATCCAGGAAGTCAAGGCCCGGAAAGGCCGCGTCATCGCCATCGTGAGCGAGGGCGACCAGGAGATCAAGGGCATGGCGGAATTTGTCATCGAGATTCCGCCCACCGTGGACTCCCTGCAACCGCTGCTCTCCGTGATTCCCTTGCAGCTGCTGTCCTACCACATCGCCGTGATGCGCGGCTGCAACGTGGACCAGCCCCGGAACCTGGCGAAGTCGGTGACCGTGGAATAGCCCCCGGCTCCCGAGGCACGGCCATCCATGTGAATCTGGTCGGTTCCCGTTGCATTTCCTCCCCATTCTATGGAAGTTTGCACTGTTCTACCTACATGCCATGTCCACAATGGAAAAAGTATTGATCGTTGGTGCCGGGGGTCAGATCGGCACGGAACTGACGGAATATCTCCGCGCCAAGTACTCCGGTGAAAATGTGATCGCAACCGACATCCGGATGAACGAAGGCCTCGCCAAGGACGGGCCTTTCCATTTGCTGAATGTCATGGACAAGGATGCGGTCTATGCACTCGTGGAACGGGAAGGGGTCACCCAGATCTATCATCTCGCCGCCGTGCTGTCGGCCACCGGGGAGAAGGATCCTGAATTTGCCTGGAGGCTGAACATGGACGGCCTGCTGAATGTGCTGAATGCCGCGAGGGACCTGAAGGTTTCCAAGGTTTTCTGGCCGAGCTCCATCGCAGTCTTCGGCCCGTCAACCCCTGCGGAACACACACCGCAGGACACGGTGATGGATCCCAACACCGTCTATGGAATCTCGAAACTCGCGGGTGAGCGCTGGTGTGAATACTACTTCCAGAAGTATGGCGTGGATGTCCGCAGCCTGCGCTATCCAGGCCTGATCGGCTACAAGTCGGCCCCGGGCGGAGGTACCACCGACTATGCCGTGGACATCTATCACCAGGCGATCCTGAAACGAAGCTTCACCTGTTTCCTGAAGCCGGACACCGCGCTGCCCATGATGTACATGTCCGACGCCATCCGTGCGACGATCGAGCTGATGGACGCCCCGGCAGAGAAGGTCAAGATTCGATCCAGCTACAACTTGGCGGGGGTCAGTTTTACACCCGCAGAAATCACGGCTGCGATCCAGAAGCATTTTCCAGCCTTCACGGTGGACTATGCCCCCGACTTCAGACAAGCCATCGCCGACAGCTGGCCCAGCAGCATTGACGACAGCCGTGCGCAGGCCGACTGGGGATGGAAGATCAAATATGACTTGGCGTCAATGACCCGGGAAATGCTGGAACAGATCGGTCTTCAGATGGTGAACTAACCGCCCGGGGCGGCATGTGAACGGCCTGACTGAGCCGTACAATTACAACCTGTCCAAGCTCACTTATCTGCGATCTCCTGGCAGAGCTCCACGAGGACACCGTTCGTGTCCTTGGGGTGCAGGAAGAAGATCAGCTTGTTGTCGGCACCGCGCTTCGGGGCTTCGTTGAGCACGCGGCAGCCTTGGGCCTTCATGCGTTCCATGGCGGCATAGATGTCCGGGACCTCGAATGCGACATGGTGCAATCCCTCGCCGCGCTTCTCGATGTGCTTGGCAATGGCGCTTTCCGAACCTGTGGCTTCCAGGAGCTCGATCTTCGAGTCTCCGACCTGGAAGAACGAGACATGGACATGTTCACTTTCCACATGCTCCTGCTTGTAGGGTTGCTGGCCGAGGATGGCAGCAAACAATGCATTGCTTCTGGCGAGATCCTGGACGGCGATGCCGATGTGTTCGATTTTCATACCGCAAAGTTGAGCATACTCGGGATTGGAAGTGGCGGCAGTTTCAGCCACGAATCTCCGGGCTGCGAACTGATTCCCAAAACAACTATTTTCGCCACGATGTTGCAAGGAAGGATTTTGGTGACCGGTGCTGCGGGCTATGTGGGCTCGGTCCTTTGCCGGCAATTGCTGGAGCAGGGCTTCCTTGTCCGGGGGGTGGATGCCTTGTTGTTCGGGGCGGCGGGGATTGCGGCCTTGCGGACAAGCCCTGCCTTCGAATTCGTGCAGGCCGACCTCTGCGGGGCTGGCGTGGCCGAATCATCGGTGAAGGGGGTGGAAGCCGTGATCCATCTTGCCGCGATCGTCGGCGACCCCGCCTGTGAGCGTTATCCGGTGGAGGCGGCGGCATTGATGGATGCAGCCAGCCGTACACTCTTCGAGGCCGCCGAGGCGGCAGGGGCAAGGAAGTTCATCTTCGCAAGCACTTGCAGCAACTACGGACAAATGGAAGGCGAGGGCCTCCTCGGTGAAAATGCCCCGCTTCGCCCCCTCAGCCACTATTCCCGGCTCAAGGTCGGCTTCGAGAAGTACCTGCTGCAAAGGATGCCCGGAAGCCCGGCAGCGATCACGGTCCTGCGATTTGCGACCGCCTACGGCCTGTCCCCGAGGATGCGGTTCGACCTTACCGTGAACCATTTCACCCGCGACCTGGCCTTCGGCAGAAGGCTCGAGGTCTTCGGGCTGCATCAATGGAGGCCTTATGGCCATGTGGAGGACCTGGCCTCCGCCGCCGTACTGGCACTGAACCAGCCCCCTTCTCGGTCCGCAGGCATTTTCAACATCGGCGACAGCTCTGAAAACTATTCAAAGGCAATGCTCATCGACGAGGTGCTGAAAGAAGTCCCGGATGGCCGGGTCGTCCTCACACCCGACAATGGCTCCGACAGACGGAACTACCGCGTCGACTTCTCCAAGGCAGGGCGGCAGCTTGGTTTCAAAACCACGCGGCGCGTCCCCGACGGCATCCGTGAAATCCTCTCGGCATTCTGCCTTGCGCAGTTCCGCGATCCCTTCGACCCCGTCTATCAAAACTGCCAGCCAGGCCCCGGCCATCCCGCAGGCCCGGGCGGCTCCCCTGAACCCTGAAACCGCTCCCCGATGATCCCCCTCTCCGTCCCCAATGTCTCCGAAACAGAACAGCAGGCCGTCGCCCGGGCACTGGAATCCGGCTGGGTCTCCACTGCGGGCCCGGATGTCGGCGAATTCGAGCGCAGGATCGCAGCCCTCTCCCAGGTACGCCACTGTGTCGCCCTCAACAGCGGGAGTGCCGCCCTTCAGCTGGCCATGGTCGCCTTGGGCGCCGGGCCGAACGACTTCGTCATCTGCCCCAACCTGGCTTTCGTCGCCACCGCCAATGCCGTGTCCCTTGCCGGGGCAGAGCCGATCTTCATCGACACTGCCCCGGACAATCCCCAGATCAGCCTCGACTTGCTGGAGGAGTTCCTCCAGACACAATCCGAGCTTCGGGACGGCCAATGCTACTTCCTGGGGACGGACAGGCGAATCCGCGCGATCATGCCCGTGCATGTGCTCGGCGACTTCTGCGACATGGACCGCCTGCTGGCACTTGCACGCAGCAGGGGCATCCCCGTGGTGGAAGATGCTGCCGCAGCACTGGGGGCTAGCCATGATGGCAGACCCGCCGGAAGCATGGGCTTGATCGGGACGCTCAGCTTCAATGGCAACAAGATCCTTACCACGGGCGGCGGCGGTGCCGTCCTTAGCAATGATGCCCGCCTCGCCGAACACGTCCGCCACTTGGCCCGCCAGGCCAAGAGCTTCCCCGTCGAGTACCTGCACGACGCGGTCGGATTCAACTACGGCATGCCCAACCTCAATGCGGCCCTTGGCCTCGGCCAGCTCACACGCTTGCCGGAATTCTGGGCGCGCAAGCAGGCCATTCGTGCGCAGTACGAGGCCGGCTTCGCAGGCTTGAACGGCCTGCGGCTCGCCCCGCAGGGGGATCTCAAGCGGCAGTGCGGCCACTGGCTGAATGCTGTCTTCACCTCCGGGGCCCGTCAGCTTGAGGCCTGCCTCGAGGCCAACGGAATCCAGACCCGTAAGCTCTGGGTCCCGATGAACCGCCTCCCGATGTATGCCCAGAACCTTTACTACCACCGGGAGGACCATAGCCACCGCTGGTACGAGGAGTCCGTGTGCCTGCCCTCGTCCACGGGGTTGACAGCGGACGACCTGGCCTTCGTCATCCAGAGGGTCGTGGACTTCTTCGGAGAATAGATCCTCGGGATCGAGTGCCCGGCTCCGGGCCGCTTTGCTTCCTGCCTTCAAAATCATTTTATTTGCACCATGCGGTTGCACAGAGAGGGTCGATACCTCATTCCCATTTCCATCCTGCTGCTGGGCGGCATCTGGTCGGCGGTCTATTTTCCCTTGCTGGACGGGTCGCCCGTTTGGTGGCTGGGCATCGTCCTCGGCGTGGCGGCTCTAGTGATGGTCGGGCTGATCCTGAACTTCTTCCGCCATCCGCGCATCACGCCCACGATCCAGGAAAATGCCATCGTCTGCCCTTGTGACGGAAAGGTCGTCGTGATCGAGGAGGTGTATGACCCCATCTATTTCAAGTCCCAGGTGCGCCAGGTCAGCATTTTCATGAGCCCGCTCAACGTGCATGTCAATCGCAATCCCATCGGCGGCAAGGTAGTCTGGTTCAAGTACATGCCCGGCCTCTACCTGGTGGCCTGGCATCCCAAGAGCTCCACCGACAACGAGATGACCTACACCGTCATCGCGAACGACCGCTGGACAGTCGGCTTCAAGCAAATCGCGGGGGCGGTCGCAAGGCGCATCTGCTGGTACGTGAAGGAAGGCGATACCGTGAAGCAATCCGAGGAAATGGGGTTCATCAAGTTCGGGTCGCGGATGGACTTGCTGATCCCGCTGGACGTGGAAATCTCCGTGAGATTGCAGGAGGCCGTGTACGGAGGGCGAACGGTGATCGGGGTTGCGCGGAGCTAGCGGTTTATCCCCTTGCGAGGTCATGCAGTGACTTCGAGCTCCGATGCTGGGCACCGGCGGAATGCGAAAACCGTGAAAAGCGCATTTCCCTCCACCCTGGCCATACTGATGGGCGTGGCTCCCCAGATTCGATGCCCAAAGCAGTCAGGAAAGGCAGGAAGCCAGTGGAAAAGCCAGCTACATTGCCAGCTTGTGTATCGAGGGCTTGGTACGACTTACCTTGTGCAAGGATCGGAATTCCTTCAGCTCCCCGACAAAAAGCTTGTCGTCCCAAGTGAAAAGCGGCTGCAATTCGGCGAAGAGGTCGTCGGCCTTGTCGAAGGTGTCGATCAGGATCGTCCCCTCCGCGATGTAGTTCAATGCACCGCCGTAGC
>JBJOPY010000326.1:0-6971 GCA_046050405.1 Bacteroidota bacterium
AGCACCCAGCTATCGTAGAATCCTTGATCCGGGAACCTTTCACGGCCGCGCTTTGGTTCACAGGATGAGAGAACTGCCACAGGGACCGGGAGTAATCATCCATGCGGTGCATCCTCCCAGATGCCGTGAGGCGCTGGACCCGGAGAAGGCCAGGCATACTGCATTCCGCTCGCGCCAGGGTGTGCAGCCGCCCGCCTTGTCGCGTTTACCACTCGGACAGCACCGGCTTGTTGCCGAGAAGCTGGTCGATGCGACCCATGACCTCTGGCGTCAGCAGTGGAACCACCTCCAGTGCATTCAGGTTGTCCTCCAGCTGCTCTACCCGTGATGCGCCCATGATGGCGGTGCTGACATCAGGATTCCGGATCGTCCAGGCGAGCGCGAGGCGAGGCATGGTCGTCCCCAGCTCCTGGGCCAGCGGAAACAGGCTGGCGACCTTGGCGAGATTGTCCTCGACCAGGGTCCTGTTCTTGAGCCAATCGATGCCCTCGATGTCGAACCGCGTCTTCTCAGCCAGGGTGCCATTGTACTTGCCCGTCAGCAGGCCGCTCGCCAGCGGGGACCAGATGGTGGCCCCGAGTCCCATGCCTTCATAGAGCTTCTTGTACTCGACTTCCACACGGGCGCGGTGCAGCATATTGTACTGAGGCTGCTCCATCGTGGGCGGGGTGAGGTGGTACTGGCGGGCGATGCCGTAGGCCTCCTGGATCTCCTGTGCGCTCCATTCGGAGGTTCCCCAGTACAGTACCTTGCCTTGCAAGATCAGGTTGTGCATCGCCCAGACGGTTTCCTCCACAGGCGTGAACTTGTCCGGGCGATGGCAGAAATACAAGTCCAGGTAATCCACTTGCAGGCGCCTCAAGGCTGCATGGCAAGCCTCGGTCACATGCTTGCGGCTGAGCCCAGTCTGTGTAGGTTTTTCTCCGCCCCAATAGACCTTGCTCGAGACGGAGTAGCTGTCCCTGCTCCATCCTGACTTTTTCAGGATCTCCCCCATGACGACCTCGCTCCTCCCTTTGGAGTAGATCTCCGCATTGTCAAAAAAGTTCACCCCCCCTTCATAGGCCTTGTGCATCAAGGCCGAGGCAGTGCCATCCTGTATCTGCTTGCCAAAGGTGAGCCATGAGCCGAAGGAGAGCACACTCACCTTCAGGCCTGATTTTCCGAGTCTTCTGTATTCCATTGCTGTAAAAAGTCAAGCTTCTGAATCTGCGAACGAGGGTCGTTCCGTATGAGTAACCGCGCTCCCGGGATTTGGTTTGGCCGAGGCAGGTCCATCCATCCAATTCCGGCACCTGGGAGGCCCCTCGCGTGCCACCGGACATTTCATGGCAGCATCCGCGATCGGGATTCAGCGGATTCCCTTATCTTGGTGGCATGAAACTCATGCGGCTGGCCGCCATCCTCTTCATCGTGACATTGGCGGTTGCCTTGCTGATGCTGGCACAGGATTTCCTGATCCCGCTCGTGGTGGCTGCCAGCATCTTCTTCATGATCAATAGCCTTGCCGCCCTGATCGTGCGCCTGCGGTTCGGCGGAATCAGGATGCCGGTGTGGCTGTGCCGGCTGATCGCGATGGTGACCATCGTGGCCATGATCGTAGGGGCCATCGAGATCATCATCGGAAGTATCAACGGAATGATGGTGGCGGCCCCGGCCTACCAGCGGAACCTGACCTCCATGTTTGATGAGGCCATGGTCGCGCTCCACCTGCAGGATACGCCGACGCTGGGCCAGCTGGTCGAGAAGATTGATTTTGCCGCCCTGGCAGCCAGCCTGGGTTCGGCCCTATCGAGCATGGCGGGGTCGATGTTCCTGGTGATCTTTTACGTGCTCTTCATGCTGCTGGAGCAGAACACCTTCCCCCAGAAATGGCGTGCGACCTTCAGAAACAAGGAGTCAAGGCGCCTGGCTGGAGACACCTTCAATCACATCTCGGAGTCCATCAGGAACTACATCACCTACAAGACCGGGATCAACCTGGGAACCGCCATTCTCAACGGCATCATCATCTGGCTCTTGGATGTGGATTTCCCGCTGTTCTGGGCTTTTTTCATTTTCATCATCAATTGGATCCCCACCATCGGAAGTTTGTTTTCCGCCACACTGCCGAGCCTGTTTGCCCTGGTGCAGTTCAACTCCTGGACGCCTGCGCTGGTCACCTTGATCGGCATCATCTCCGTTCAGACGGTGATGGTCAACATCCTCGAGCCAAGAGTCCTGGGCAAGCTGCTGAACATCAGCGGGCTAGTCGTGATGCTGTCGCTGGTGCTCTGGGGGATGATCTGGGGGATCGTGGGGATGATCCTGTCGGTGCCGATCATGGTCTCGACCATCATCATCCTTTCCAATTTCGAATCGACGCGGCCGATTGCCCTGTGGCTGTCTGCGGACGGGAAGGCGGAATCGCTCTGGAACAAATAAATCCGCCCGTCGGTTTCCATTTCGCTGCAATTAGGATTGATTTCCATTGCAGCCCTACGTCGCCATGCGCGCCTGCACCGGCTCTGATCCTCCGGCACCGCCTCCACCCTGCTCCCGCTTGGGAGACTCTTACATTTCATTGGCTTTGTTATTGACAATCGACCAATCCGCGCCTAACTTTGGCCAGTCCAAGTAATGAGGTGACAGGGGTCATCTCCTCCGGTTATGAAAAGATTACTATCGACTTTTTCTTACTCGATCGGGAAAAAGATGGTCATGGGGCTCACGGGGCTCTTCCTGATCGTCTTCCTGGTCGTGCACCTGATCGGCAACCTGCAGCTGCTCAGCGGCCCTGTGGCCTTCAACCAGTACGCTGAATTCATGGGGACCAACCCCTTGATTCGGGCCATGGAATTTGTGCTGTTCGGGGGCTTCATCCTGCACATCGTGGATGGGCTGGCCCTCAAGATGCAGAACGCGAAGGCCCGCCCCATCGGCTATGCCGTCAGCAGCGGCTCCAAGAATGCGAGCTGGTTCAGCAAGAACATGGCCGTCACGGGGGTCATTTTGCTGGTCTTCTTCATCCTGCACCTCATCTCCTTCTTCCTGAAGTCGAGGTTCGGGGTGGATGTAGGCTTCGGCGTGGACACTGGCCATTGGGAAGGCGGATGGGTCGGCACGGGGGAAAATGGCCTGGAGGCAGGGCATACTTTCAGCATGTGGCACAAGGCCGCATGGCTCTTCAGCATCCCCTGGTACTCCATCCTCTACATCGTCTCCATGATCGTGGTCATGATGCACCTGCTCCACGGCTTCCAAAGCGCCTTCCAAACCCTTGGGATCAACCATCCCAAGTACACCCCGCTGATCAAGGCGCTCGGTTACGGCTATGCCGTCCTCGTACCTGCCGGATACTGCGTGATTCCGATTGCTTTCTTGATTCACCCAATAGGATAATGGACCATGAGCCTGGAAAATAATTCAAAGTTGAATGCGAAAATCCCCATGGGGCCGCTGGTCGACAAGTGGGCGGGATACAAGGGCCATGTGCCGCTGGTGAGCCCCGCCAACAAGCTCCGCCTGGACATCATCGTCGTCGGGACGGGACTGGCGGGGGCATCGGCTGCGGCCTCCCTTGCTGAATTGGGGTACAATGTCAAGGCCTTCTGCTTTCAGGACAGTGCCCGGAGGGCGCACTCCATTGCGGCACAAGGCGGCATCAACGCCGCCAAGAACTATCGCAACGACGGCGACAGCATCTACCGCCTCTTCTACGATACCATCAAGGGGGGCGACTACCGCGCCCGCGAAGGCAATGTCTATCGCCTCGCCGAGGTCAGCGCCGCCATCATCGACCAATGTGTCGCACAGGGCGTACCCTTCGCCCGTGAATACGGGGGCCTGCTGGACAACCGCTCCTTCGGTGGCGTGCAGGTGAGCCGGACCTTCTATGCCCGCGGGCAGACAGGCCAGCAGCTGCTCCTGGGCGCCTACAGCGCACTCTCCCGCCAGGTGGGCGCCGGCAAGGTGAAGATGTACAACCGCCACGAACTCATGGACATCGTGAAGATCGATGGCGTGGCACGCGGCATCATTGCCCGGAACCTGGTGACAGGGGAAATCGAGCGCCATGGCGCCCATGCCGTCCTCCTGTGCACAGGAGGCTACGGCAATGTGTTCTTCCTCAGTACAAATGCCATGGGCAGCAATGTCAGTGCTGCCTGGAAGGCCTACAAGCGGGGCGCCTTCTTCGGCAACCCCTGCTTCGTGCAAATCCACCCGACCTGCATCCCCGTCTCCGGTGATTACCAGAGCAAGCTCACGCTGATGTCCGAGTCCCTGCGCAACGATGGCCGTGTCTGGGTGCCGAAGACGAAGGGTGACACACGCAAGCCCACCGCCATCCCGGAAAACGAAAGGGACTACTACCTCGAGCGGAGATATCCTGCATTTGGGAACCTGGTGCCGCGTGACGTCGCAAGCCGCGCCGCCAAGAAGGTCTGCGATGAGGGATATGGTGTCGGCCCCTCGAAGCTTGCCGTCTATCTCGACTTCTCCACCGCCATCCAGCGGCTCGGGAGCGAGGTGGTCAGGGAGCGCTACGGGAACCTGTTCGAGATGTATGAAAAGATCACGGGCGAGAATCCGTACGAGACCCCGATGCGGATCTATCCGGCGATCCACTACACCATGGGCGGCCTGTGGGTGGACTATGAGCTGAGCACCACGGTGCCGGGCCTGTACGCATTGGGCGAGGCCAATTTCAGCGATCACGGGGCCAACCGTCTGGGAGCCTCCGCACTGATGCAAGGATTGGCGGACGGCTATTTTGTGATCCCCTATACCATCGGCAATTACCTGAGCACCCAGATCCGGGTGCCGAAAGTGGATACGAACCACGAAGCCTTCGCAGGGGCGCAGAAGGAGGTGGAGGATCGAATCCACCAGCTCCTGAGCATCCAAGGCAAGAAGCCCGTGGATGATCTGCACAAGCAGCTGGGCAAGATCATGTGGGACGAGTGCGGCATGTCGCGCAGTGCCGAAGGCCTGACCCGTGCCGCCCGCCAACTGGCAGAGCTGAAGGCCGAATTCTGGCAGGATGTCAGGATCCCCGGCGATGCGAGGAGCTTCAACCCCGAGCTGGACAAGGCCGGGCGCGTGGCTGATTTCATCGAGCTGGGAATCTTGATGGTGGAGGATGCACTGCACCGGAACGAGAGCTGCGGCGGCCATTTCCGGGAGGAATACCAAACACCCGAGGGCGAAACCCTCCGCGACGACGCAAACTTCAAGTATGTGGCGGCCTGGGAATACACCGGCCCGGATGCGCGCCCGAATTTGCACAAGGAAGAGCTGGTGTACGAGGAAGTCGAGATCAAGGACAGGAGCTACAAATAGGTAAAGTCTATGAAACTGACACTGAAAGTCTGGAGACAAAAGAACAATCAGGACAAGGGCCACTTCGAGACCTACCCGATTGACGGCATCAACGAGCACATGTCCTTCCTGGAGATGATGGACGTGCTCAATGAGCAATTGATCAAGGAAGGGAAGGAGCCCGTCGCCTTCGACCACGACTGCCGCGAAGGGATCTGCGGCGCCTGCAGCATGGTGATCGACGGCCGCCCCCATGGCCCCAACGACCTGACCACCACCTGCCAGCTCCACATGCGGTACTACAAGGACGGTGACACGATCACCATCGAGCCTTTCCGCGCCAAGGCATTCCCCGTGATCCGGGATCTCGTGGTGGACAGGAGCGCCTTCGACCGCATCATCAATGCCGGCGGCTTCATCTCCGTCAGCACGGGCCAGGCGGTGGAAGCGAACTCACTGCCGGTGGAGAAGCACAAGGCCGACACGGCCTTCGATGCGGCTGCCTGCATCGGATGCGGGGCCTGCGTGGCGAGCTGTGTGAATGCCTCCGCGATGCTCTTCGTCAGTGCCAAGATCACCCACCTTACGATGCTTCCGCAGGGCCAGCCCGAGCGTGACGTTCGCATCCAGAACATGGTCGCGCAAATGGATGCAGAAGGCTTCGGCAATTGCTCGAATACCGGGGCCTGTGCGGTGGAATGTCCGAAAGGAATCTCCCTTGACAATATCGCGCTGATGAACCGGGAGTATTACCGGTCGAAGCTGCTGTCGAAGCTCTAGGAAGCCCCCGTTCCGGGAGGGCTTCCGGGGATGCTGCACCCTTCCCTTCGAATCCATTTCACGGCGTCCCATCACTTGGCTGATCGTGGCCAGATTCTGCCCAATGGTCAATGGGAAGACGAGTCCCCTGCGATTCCTCGCTACATCCCGATGACGGGATTGCGCTGACGCCAACGCTGCCTGGCATGCATCGCAAGCGGGGAAAATAAGCCCTCGCAAGCCATGCACAGGCTGCCGCGAGTGATGATGAACAATCGTGGATATCTGACAGGGTGCCAGAATCGCAGACGCGCAGCGATCATGGACTGGAACCGGCCGTCACCCGCCCCTGCTCAAAGATTGATCCCGCCGCTGACCTCTATGCGCTGTCCATTCACCCAGCGGGCATCCTCGGAGCAGAGGAAGGCCACCACCCCGCCGACATCATCCGCATTTCCCACGCGGCCGAGTGCGGTGATCCCTGCAAGGTGCCTTTTCATCGGTGGGTTGTTCCGGATGGCTGCATTGTTGAAGTCGGTCTCGATCGGGCCCGGGGCCACGATATTGGCGGTGATGCCCCTCGGGCCGAGCTCCTTGGCGAGGCAGCGGGTCAGGTTTTCCAATCCGGCTTTCATGGATGAATACACGGAATAGCCCGGAATCACAAACCGGGTGGTCCCGGAGGAGATGGTCACGATGCGGCCACCGTCGTTCAGGACGGGTGCCAGCTTCTGGGTGAGGAAGAAAACGCCTTTGAAATGGACGTTCATGAATCGGTCAAACATTTCCTCAGTGACGTGAGCAAAGGGGACGGTGGCACCCATGCCGCCATTGTGGATCAGGAAATCCAGCCGATCCGTGTTCCACTGGCTCCGCAGGAGCTGAACCAGGTCCTCGACAAATGTGTCCAA